>JAODBB010000073.1 GCA_025463745.1 Subtercola sp. | reverse complement strand
GGGTGCCGTACTCCACCGCGGCCGAGTTCGTGGCGTGTACGGCGACGACCTCGCCGGCCACATCTGAGGTGACGTTGTTCATCAGCTTCATGATCTCGACGATGCAGAGCGTGTCGCCTGGTTCGACGGTTGAGCCGACCGAGACGAAGGGGGCCGCGCCGGGCTCGGAGGCCGACCAGAACACTCCCACGCTCGGCGACTCGACGACGTAGCCGTCGACCACGTCGACTCCCGCAACGGTGGCAGGGCTCGGGATCTCGGCGGTGACGGGAGCGGGGGGCGTGGCGACACGAGCTGCGGCAGGAGCCGGGGCGCTTGCGGCAACGGGCGCGCCGGTCGGCGTCACGGCCGTAACAGGCGCGGCGAGCGCTCCAGGCGCAGATCCGGCAAGGGCCGCACCGTTTCGCGCGACCGAGATCTGAACATCACCGACGACGACGAGCGCCTGGTCCCACTCCGACTCCTGCAGTGTTTCGACGATGGCTTTGATCTCTGCTGACGAGAGAGACACGGTGCACTCCTTTGTGTACGGGCTGGGGTGTGGGACGGGAAGGGCGTGGTCTGCGGTACAGATCTCGGGAAGAACCAACCATCAGTCTGGTAGAGAGGCGCCGAGATTGCACGAAATCCTCCCCGCCCTCGCGCCGGCCATCAGCGCTCAGGCATCACTCTACCAACCAAATGGTTGGAAGACAATCGACGGCTGCGCGGGTGGATCAGCTCGACTGCCGGCGACGGGTCCACACGTCGACGGCGACAGCCACGACCACGATGGTGCCCTTGAACACCAACTGCAGGGCGGGTTCGAGATTCAGCGAAGAGAACACATTGTTGACGATCATCAGAATGGCGCAGCCCACGGCCGTTCGCCACATCGATCCTTCACCACCGATGAGCGACGTGCCACCGATGATCACGACCGCGATCGCGTCGAGGGTCATGTTGCCTACGAAGTTGGGCTGCGCGGTGCCGAGATGGCTGGCCGTGAAGACCCCACCGAGAGCGGCGAGGCCTCCGATGATCACGAAGGTGCTCGCGCTGACAAGGCCGACACGAATTCCGGAGAGGCGGGCGGCCTCCGGGTTTCCGCCGATGGCGTAGATCGAGCGGCCGAACGTGGTTTTTGCGAGCACGATCGCGGCGATGATGAACACGACGATCACCACCACGTTCGAGAGCGGGATCAGGTCGCCGAACTTGAACGTGCCGAGAAAGCTGTACTCCTCCGACACCGAGAACTTCACCGATGCGCCGGCGTAGAGCGTCATCAAGCCGATGAACGCAGACGAGGTTCCGAGCGTGGCGACGAACGGGTTGATGTGCACGGCGTTGATCAGTGCGCCGTTGATCGCGCCGAACACGATGCCGACGAGCACAGACAGGATGACCGCCGGGAGAACGGGCATCACGCCGTCCATCGAAACGTAGAACACGGCACCGGCCGCGAATATCGCCCCGACCGAGAGGTCGAAGCCGCGGGCGATGATGACGAAGGTCATTCCCACCGAAGCGAGAATCAGGCCCGTGTTCTGGGTGAGGATGTTTGTGATGTTCGTCAGGCCCCAGAACCCCGGGTACAGAATCGTGGTGAGGATC
Organism: Subtercola sp.; assembly: GCA_025463745.1. Taxonomy (GTDB): domain Bacteria; phylum Actinomycetota; class Actinomycetes; order Actinomycetales; family Microbacteriaceae; genus Subtercola. The sequence goes on along the minus strand of JAODBB010000073.1, from coordinate 18,154 downwards.
AGCAGGGCGATGAGTACCCAGATCATCGGATATTTCGTGAACAACGACATCACCGTGAAAGTGCTGCGAGGCAGTGCTTGCGGCTCACTCATGGGCGGGGTGGTCGCGGTTTTGAGGTCGGTCATGAGAGTTCTCCTCCACTGGGTACTGGCTCGGCCGTCTCAGCCGCGTCGAAGATGATTTGCAAGATGCGAGCGGGGGTGATCGGGCCATCGTGCGAGTCGAGAACCGCGAGCGCTTTACCCTCATGAATCACGAGCACTCGGTCGCTCATGCCGGTGATCTCCTCGAGCTCAGACGAGACCACGATCATCGATCGGCCCTGCGCCACAATGCCTTCGAGTGCGACGAGGATCTCGGCTTTGGCGCCGACGTCGACCCCCCTCGTCGGTTCGTCGGCGAGCAGGATCGGAAAGCTGGTGTGAATCCAGCGAGCGATCATCAGCTTCTGCTGATTGCCACCGGAGAGGCGAGCCGCGCTCTCACCGAGACGTTTCGTATTGAAGCCGACCGGGCGAGCCGACGACACCGCCGAGGCGAAAAGACTCCGCTCCCTGATGAACGTGAATCGGGAGTCGCTCTTCCACTCGCCGAGCGTCACGTTCTCTGCGCCGCTTCGCGCCAGCAGCAGACCCTGGCCTTTTCTGTCTTCCGGAAGCAACGAGATGCCTTTGGAGCGGGCATCACGAACCGACCTCGGCACTCCCGACGGCTTACCGTTGATGCTTACCTGCCCGGAGGCCCGCGGGTCGAGGCCGGCCAATGCTCGCAGAATGGATGTGCGCCCCGAACCCACGAGACCGGCGATGCCCAGCACCTCGCCCGGGTACAACGTGAGATCGATGTTGTCGATGATGCCCGCGCGGCTGAGCCCCGACACCTGCAGCACCGGCTGCTGGGCAGAAGAGCGATCACGCGCCGAAACCCGGTTGCGATGCTGACCTGCAGCGATGTCGGCACCGCGGGTGAGGTCACCCAGCATCGAGTTCACGATTTCGCGCTTCGTCCATTGACCGGCCGGGCGCGTCTCGACCAGTGTGCCGTCACGAAAGACGGTGATGAGATCTGCATGGTTCTGCACTTCGTCGAGGTTGTGGCTCACGATGGTGAGTGCGAGGCCTTGGGCCTGCAGATCGTGCATCGTCGAGAACAGGGCATCCCGCTCGCCCTGCGCAAGAGACGCCGTCGGCTCGTCGAACAGAATGCAGTTCGTTTTCGATGCCAGCGCCCGAAGGATCTCGAGCATCTGCTGCTCAGCGACAGACAGGTCGCCCGACTGTTTCGACAGGGCCGGCGCCACACCGAACTGCTCGCACAATTGCTCGTACCCGCGGCGCATCTCCTTCTCGCGCAACCAACCGGCTCTGGAGATGGTCTGGCCCAAGTACACGTTCGCCTCGGGGCTGAGCGCGGGAACGATGGTGAGCTCTTGGTAGATCGCCTGCACCCCGCGCCGCTTGGCTGCGCGCGGAGACCCGGGAGGCAATTCGGTTCCGTCGACGAGCACGAGACCACTGCTCGGCGCAACCCGGCCGCCCGCCATGCCGAGGCAGGTTGATTTACCTGCCCCGTTCTCACCGACGAGAGCGTGGATCTTTCCGCGAATGGCGAGATCCATCGTCACGTTGCGAACGGCCCGTGTCTCACCGTAGTTTCGCGAGGCATCCACCAACCGCACGAATGCGGCACCGTCACTGGTGGGCGAAGGCTGTTGCGTCATACTCATCTCCTTTAACGACCGACCGAATGACGAACCCGCCCGGAAGCATCCGCGGTCGGAGTGCCACCCAGGCGGGTTCGCATAACGATGAGTTCTTGCGGGTTACGGCACGTACGAACCGACGTTGGCCTGCGTGATGATCGCCGATTTGTCAGCCGGCAAGAAGATCACCGGCGGCTGGGTCTTGCCCTGGCTGGCCTCGACGATCGACTTCACTGCGGCGTACCCGACATCGTACGAACGAGACGGCACGGATCCGGCCAGTGTGCCCGCCTTGAGCAATTGCACCGAGAGGTCGGTGCCACCCGACGTCTCGAACACCGAGACCTGCTTGGTCATGTTCTGTTCGGCGACGGCCTTGACCACGCCGGCCGTGATGTCGATGTAGGTCGAGAAGATCACCGTTGCGTCGGGGTTTGCCTGCAGCAGATTCTGCGTTGCAGAGTACGCGCCCGGGGTGGTCCAGTCGGTGTAGATCTTTCCGGCTACCGTCCAGTTGGGGTGCGTGGCTGCGAATTCATCCCACGCCTTCTCGTGAGCGACGACGGTGGTGTGCCCCTGGTTGCCGAAGACCAACAGCACTTTCTCGGGCCCGGTGCCCAGAAGGTCGGCGGCACCGTTGTACATGATGGTGGCGCCCTCAGTGAGGTTGTTCTGGTCGACGTAGGTGATTGTTCCGGGCGCCTTCAAGGCATCACCTGTCTCTGTACCGGTTGCACAGAGCGGGCCACCGAAGACGGTCACCAGCATTTGAGCCTTCACCGAGTCGGCGGCGATCGTCTTGCAGAGCTGGGGCGACACGGGCTGAACCGCCAGGGCGCCATATTTGCCGCTGGTCATGATCGTGTTGTAATTCGACACTTCGGTGCCCGGGTCGAGAGCCGACCAGAAGATGTCGACGTTCACGCCAAGATCTTTGGCCGCTGCTTTGGCGCCCTCGGCTTTCGCTGCGGAGTCGGAGTAGGTTGGGCCGGCTTGAATCATCACCGCGATGTTGTTCGCGTTCTTCGGGGTGATGGTGCCGTTGCCGACGTCGACACTCACTGCGCCCGCGGCGGGAGTACTCGAACCAGTCGTGCTTCCAGAAGATTCGCTGCATGCCGACAGAACGGCGGCGAGTCCGAGAACAAGAACAACGGGTACGACCCGAGTTCTCTTGAACGAGTTGAACATTTAGTACTCCTTTGTACTCTCCGGGTGAAACATGCTGGTGACTGAGTCGCTCCCCTCCGTGCAGAGGGTCGGGGTGCCGCAGCAGCTCGGTCTCTTCAAAGTATGCACTATCTACCAAGCGTTTGTATAACTTAACGATCACGAAAGCTGAGAATCGACATGCTCGCCGCCGACTTCGACCAGAACTTTTGCCGCCACAGCAGACCGAAGACGCGGGTAACCGACCTCGATCGCGTCGGCGAAAGGCACCTGCTCAACCCACCCTTGTGAACTGATGCGCCCCGTCGTCAGCAGCTCGATGGTGCTCTGAAAGTCACCACGGTCGTACGCGTTCACAGCGATGATCGAAAGCTCTGCCGCCAGCATCGCCATTGCGTCGAGTGGGATGGGCCGGGGATACGTCGCAACGAGAATGATTCGGCCGCCCGGGCGCACAACGCTCGTGGCGGTGCTCATCACGCTCGATGCGCCGGCGGCATCGAACACGACCTGAACACCATCAGGGGTTTCAGCGGTCAGCGCCTCTTCGAAATCATCGCGGCCAGGGTCGAGCACGGTGAATCCAAGGGCCCGCAAGGCCGCTGCTCGAGTCGCCGACGGCTCGACGACGACAATGGTGCGGATGCCTCGAGCTGCCAGTACGAGCGAAAGACCGACTCCGATCGGCCCTCCCCCGAAGACCACCGTCGTCTCGTCGGGCGCGACCTGCGCTCTCGCCACCGCGTGCACGGCGACCGACAGCGGTTCGACCAGTGCACCGTCGGCGAGCGAAACCGAATCGGGAAGATGATGCAGCGATGTGCGCTTCACGACGGCGTAGTCCGCCAGGAATCCCTGAGCGTGGTACCCGTAAAAGGCTGCTGCGACGTTGTAGTGCGATTGGCCCTCCCCGATGCCGTAGATCGGTTCGAGTGCCACCCGATCACCGACCGCGAAGTCCGAGACCCCCGCACCGACGGCATCGACCACGCCGGAGGCCTCGTGCCCGGGGATGATCGGTGCCACATGACCCGTTCGGTCATTCGTGCCCGCCATCAGGGTCACCACCGGTCCTTCGTAATATTCGTGCAGGTCGGTGCCGCAGATGCCTGTGAATGCCACCCGAACGCGCACTTCTCCGTCGCCGGGCTCGGGAATGGCCCGGGTGACCTCGACGATGGTGCGATTCGCTCGAAATTCGAAGGCTCGCATCGTCGACGAGTTGGCAACCATCACGAAAGCGTGACGTTCGACGTGATCTCGAACGACTCGTAGTTCGACGACGCTTCTCCTTCGAGCTTGTCGGCGTAGGCATTGGCTCCGCCGAAGTAGATGTTGATGGCCCGCGGTTTGCCTTCGATGTTGGCTCCCGCGAACCACGAATTAGCCTCGACCGCGGCGGCGAGCGCAAACGAACCGGCCGCGATGTCGTTGCACAGCTGCACCCAGTCGCCTTCGGCGGCCGCCGTCGCCTCAACGCGGTCGACATCGTTCTCGCGCATCCACTCGATGCAGTCGCCGATCCAATTGCCTGCGAGCTCGGCCCCGGGCGGCAGGTTCGAGAACGGGCTCTGCGGCCCGGCCACCATGAACATGTTCGGAAATCCGTGTACGGCGACGCCGGCGAACGTTCGGGGGCCGTTGACCCAGTGCTCAGCCAGCGACACGCCATCACGACCGGTGATATTCATGCGAGTGAAAGCACCCGTCGACGCGTCGAAACCGGTGGCCAATATGATCACGTCGAACTCGCGGAGCTCGCCTCCGGTCACGATGCCGCGTTTTGTGACTTCGGTGATCGGCGTCGCCCGCAGGTCGACCAGACTGACGTGCTCTCTATTGAACGACTGATAGAAGGCGTCGCCGGTCGGCGGGCGTTTCGATCCGTAGGGGTAATGAGGAGAAAGCACGGCGGCCTTTGCCGGGTCGGTGACGATCTCGGCGATCTTGCGGCGAAAGAAGTCACCGAGCAGGTCGTTGGCGCGCTTGTCGGTCGAGACATCGTCGAAGCTTTCGTACAGCAACGAGAAACCGCCACGATTCCACATCTCTTCGAAGACGGCATCCAACTCTTCTGGTGTCGCGTCGACGGCCAGCCGCCCCTGCGTGAGCGCGAACGGGAACGACGCCGGGTGCGCGCGCATCTGTGCACGCACGCGCTCAAAACCGTCACGCAATTCGAGCTGGTCGTCGTCTGTCACATCTCTGTTGCCGGTGGGCGCCACGTAGTTCGGCGTACGCAGGTAAACCGTCATCTCGGCGGCGTTGTCTGCGACCCAACCGCTGATCTGAGTGCCCGATGATCCCGTGCCGATCAGGGCCACACGTTTGCCCGCTAGATCGACCGGCGTCTGCGGCCAGTTGGAGGTGTAATACAGTTCGCCGCCGAAGGTGTCGAGTCCGCTGTACTTCGGCCGCACCGGCTCCGACACGAGCCCGACGCCGGTGACGAAGTACTTCGTGCGAACCGTCTCACCACCGTCTGTGCGAATCTCCCAGAGAGAACTGGCGTCATCGAACGTGGCGCTCTCGATGCGCGTGTTGAGCGTGTAGTACTGACGCAAGCCGAATCGATCGGCGACGTGGTTCAAATAGGCACGCACCTCGTTTCCGGGCGGAAACTTCTTCGTGTAGCGCCAATCAGAGAGAAGTTGCTCGTCGAAGGTGTACCGGTACGTGTGATGAGGTGAATCCGTCTGCGCCCCGGGGTACCGATTCCAGGTCCAGACGCCACCGATCTCTGAGCCCAGATCGAAAGCTCGAACAGTGAGCCCGAGTTGAGTCAGCCGCCAGGTCGCGAACAGACCGGAAAAGCCCGCACCGACGACGACGGCGTCGACATAGCGGGGGTCTGCGGCACTGTGCGAATCACGCTGTTCCATTAAACGCTCCATTGAGTTCTCGTAGCATCCAACCATACGGTTGATTGACTAATTCCATCATGTACGGATACGACCGTCAAGCCTCGACACTGCCTTGAGCCTGCGGTTGCGTACCTTGTGTGTTCGTACAGGTTACGGCCTTGCCGCTTGTCAACCATCCGTTCGGATGAATATGGTTGCTGATCATGACCAAATCGTCGCTGAAGTCAGTGCTCGCCGTACAGCCCTCTGACGCATCGACGTTCATCGGCGAGTCGATCCCCGGCATCTACAACCGCACCTTCGGAGGTCAGTTGATCGGGCAGGCCGTAGCATCGGCCGGGCGCACGGTGGCGGATGATCGGCAGATCGTCTCGGCCCAAACCACCTTTCTGCATCCCGGTGACTACGCGCAGCCCATCTCCTACCGCGTGCACACGGTACGTGACGGCCGAACGTTCTCGAATCGTCAAGTGGAGGCGCACCAGGGCGGCCGCATCATCTTCTCGGGCCATTTCGCCTTCCAGGTCGACGAGCATCTCCCAGGGCCGACGGCTGCGGCCGAATCAGAGCGTCTCACACCCCTCATCCAGACCAAGCCGCCCTTCGTCGGGCCAGCGAGCGCCGTCGGCAACGACTGGAACTACCGCAGCTATTTCGACATCAGAATGACCACCGTGGCCGATCGCCCGGCCGGCCAGCTGCTGACGGATGATCTTCCCTCGGTCACCACACCAGAGTTCGCTCATCAGCTGGCCTGGTTCCGGTTGCGTGAGAGCGCCCCCGCACCGGGCCTGCTCAATCGCGCGATGCTCGGCTTCGCCAGCGACTACACCGTGCTGCGCGTGGTATCTCAGGCCAAAGGGGTGACCAGACGCGAGTCGGGAGTGAACGGTGCGACCTTGAGCCAGAGCATCTGGTGGCACCTCGAGCCGAGCCTCGACGAGTGGTTGCTCTACGTGCAAGAAACCGCGAAGACGCCTGGAATACGCGGGGTGGTGTTCGGGCGCATCTACACGAGCTCGGGCATCCTGGTCGCCAGCATCGCCCAGGAAGGTTTCGCCCGTGCCGGCGACTTCGACCGCTGACCGCGCGCGGGTCACGCCGGCACAGAGAATGGCCGCAGCACCAAACACAATCAATCGTTCGGTAGATAATTGACTTTGCGCCGTCCGCCGCATAGTTTGAAACTGGCCGGCCCGCAGCCGAGACAACTCGAGGAAGAGTGCCCATGATCACCGGTTCAACCTCCACCACAGAGCTCGATCGGCCACGTTTCTTCATCGACGGGCGCTGGGCGAACCCGGTCGGCACCGAGGTGTACACCTCGCTCGAGGCAGCCACCGGCGAACCGCTCGGGCGTGCGGCTCTCGGCTCTCCTGCCGACATCGACGCCGCCGTCACCGCGGCCCGGCGCGCCCTCGACTCCGGGCCGTGGGGTCGTTCCACGCCGTCGGAACGCGCGGCCGTCATGCGTCGCTTCGCCGCGGCTCTCGCCAAGCGTGCCAACGCCACGAGCAGGTTGGTGAGCCAAGAGAATGGCATGCCGCTCTGGTTGTCGACCAGCTTCAACGGGGCAGCGCCCGTTGGGGCGCTCGAGCGTTACGCCGACTGGGCCGAGACGGTGTTGTTCGAAGAGACCAGGGCGAGTGCATCCGGTGCGACCATTGTGCGGCGTGAGCCCGTCGGGGTGGTCGGGGCGATCACGCCCTGGAACTACCCGCAAGCTCTTGCCATGAACAAGATCGCGCCTGCTCTGGCGGCGGGATGCACGGTCGTGCTCAAACCGGCAGAGATCACCGCCCTCGACGCCTATGTGCTCGCCGATGCGGCCGACGAGGCCGGGATGCCCGCCGGCGTGATCAACATCGTCGTCGGGGGCCGCGAAACCGGCGCCGCCCTGGTTGCGCACCCGGGCGTCGACACGATCGCGTTCACCGGGTCGACGGCGGCGGGCCGGCTCATCGCCGCCGAGTGCGGACGGCAGATCAAGAAGGTCACGCTCGAGCTGGGCGGCAAGTCGGCCGGTATTGTTCTCGACGACGCCGATCTCGACGTCTTCGTGGGCGGCCTCCTCGCCGTGTCGCTCCGAAACAACGGGCAGACCTGCACCGCCTCGAGCCGCATCCTCGCACCGCGGTCTCGGTACGACGAAGTGGTCGACGCCGTCACGACCTTCGCCGCCGAGATGCGCATCGGCAATCCGCTCGATGCCGACACCACCTGCGGACCCATGGCGAGCAGCGGTCAGCTCGAGCGTGTGCTCGGCTACATCGACCTCGGGCTGCGGAGCGACGCGAGGCTGACCACCGGCGGCGGCCGCCCTGCGGGATTCGACCGCGGCTGGTTCGTCGAGCCGACAGTGTTCGCCGATGTCTCCAACCACGACACGATCGCGCGCGAAGAGATCTTCGGGCCGGTTCTGGTGGTGATTCCGTACGACGGAGACGATGACGCAATCGCCATCGCGAACGACAGTTCGTACGGCCTCGCGGGCACCGTCTGGACCACCGATGAGCAGCGCGGCATCGACGTCGCACGCCGCGTGCGAACCGGAACCATCGGGGTGAACTACTACGCGAACGACGCGGGCTCGCCCTTCGGCGGCATCAAGGCCAGCGGCCTCGGGCGCGAGTCGGGTCGCGAGGCAATCGACGAGTATCTCGAGTTCAAGTCGATCTATGTGAGTTCTGACTACGAGCCGGATCAGGAAGGGAAAGCGCGATGAAGGGCTGGCAATTCACAGGAGTCGATGAGCCGTTGACACTCGTCAAGAAGAGCGATCCGGTTGCCGGCCCGGATCAGGTGGTCATCGACGTCAAGGCTGCGGGCCTGTGCCACAGCGACGTGGGCTTTCTCGAAGGAACGATCACCTGGATGCTGGCCAAGACGCCCATCATTCTCGGTCACGAGGTCGCCGGCATCATCACTGCGGTCGGGCCGAACGTGACCGAGTGGAAGATCGGCGACAGGGTCGGAGTTGCCGGGCTTGGCCTCGACGCCCCGGGCATGACCGACGACGGGGGATTCGGCGAGAAGGCCATCGCACCGGTAGCACAGCTCATTCATATTCCCGACGGTGTGTCGTACGCGCAGGCTGCAGCGGCAACCGACGCCGGCCAGACCACGCGCAAAGCGTTACGCCGTGGAGGCGTCGAGCGGGGCAAGAAGGTCGGGATCGTCGGCCTCGGCGGCCTCGGTCTCTCTGCCGCCAGAATTGCCGTCTTGCTCGGCGCGGAGGTGTATGCCGCAGAGCCCAACGAAGCTGTCTGGCCCCTCGCACTGGAGCGTGGTGTGAACGCGTGCGTCGCAGACGTGCTCGAACTCGAGCAGTTCGGGCTCGACATCATCGTGGACTTCGCCGGCTTCGGAACCACGACGGCAGGCGCGATCCAGGCGATCAATCCCGGAGGCCGGGTCGTGCAGGTCGGCATGGGCCGAACCGAAGCGACGATCAACACGACCACTCTCGTGTCGAAGCAGATTGAGCTCGTCGGTTCGCTCGGCGGCTCCCTCGAAGACGCAGAAGATGTCTTTCGGCTGCTCGGCGAGGGCGGACTCGAGTTTCTCGTCTCACCGATCACCTTCGAGCAGATTCCCGACGGCATCGAAACGCTGCGGGCCGGGGGCGCGCAGGGAAGGCTCGTCGCCCTCTACTGAAGACCGACCTCGCTACTGAAGACCGACCTCGGTGCGATAGAGTGGATGCGATTCTGGTAACAGGCCTCGATTTGGGCCGACTTTTTCTGTCGACCGACGCCTGCGAGGAATCTATGCCTGCCATTCGACTGCCGGCTCTGGGTAAGACCCGAACCATTTCGACGACCGCCCCCGCCGCGACACAGGGCTTCACCCCGGGCGATACCGCGATTCAGGATGCTCTGGCCGAAGCCCGCGCCGGGCATCCCCTCGACGCCCTCACTGCCGAAACGCTGTTGCACGCCCGCGGGCCACAGCTCGACGAGCTGCTTGAGATCGCGAGTGCTCTGCGCGACGAAGGCCTCGCCGCCTCCGGAAGGCCAGGCGTCATCACCTACTCGCGCAAGGTGTTCATTCCGCTCACGCACCTCTGCCAAGACCGCTGCCACTACTGCATCTTCGTGTCGACGCCCGGCAAGCTCGCGAAAGAGGGCAAGGCTCCGTATCTGCCGATCGACGAGGTGCTCGAGGTGGCTCGCCAGGGGGCCGCGATGGGCTGCAAAGAGGCTCTCTTCACGCTCGGCGACCGGCCGGAGAACCGTTGGCCGGCCGCCCGCGAGTGGCTGGATGCGCACGGCTACGACTCCACCCTCGATTACGTGCGCGACGCGGCCGTGCAGGTGCTCGAGCAGACGGGCCTGCTGCCGCACCTCAACCCGGGGGTGATGACGTGGGCCGAGATGCAACGCCTCAAGCCGGTCGGGCCGTCGATGGGAATGATGCTCGAGACCACCGCCACCCGATTGTGGTCAGAAAAGGGTGGCGCGCATTACGGCTCGCCCGACAAAGACCCCGCCGTACGTCTGAAGGTACTCGACGATGCGGGGCGGTCGAAGATTCCGTTCACCACCGGGGTGCTGTTCGGCATCGGTGAGAACTACGCCGAACGAGTTGATTCGATGTTGGCCATCCGGGCATCCGCGAACCTGTACGGGCACATTCAAGAGACCATCGTGCAGAACTTTCGCGCCAAAGACGCCACCGCAATGATGCACGAGATCGATCTCGAGACCGAGGAGTACGTTGCGGCCGTCGCCGTGACGCGGCTGGTAATGGGGTCGGATGCGCGCATCCAGGCCCCGCCGAACCTCACCGACGCGGCCGAACTCGCGCTGCTGATCCGCGCCGGCATCGACGATTGGGGCGGGGTCAGCCCGCTCACCCCCGACCACGTGAACCCCGAGCGGCCGTGGCCGCAGATCGACGAACTGGCGCGGCTGACGGCCGAGAGCGGGTTCGAGCTGCGCGAGCGGCTCACCGCGCACCCGCACTACGTGCGTGAGCCCGAGGGGTGGATCGACGAGTCCGTTCTGCCGGCCGTGCTCGCCTTGGCCGACGCATCGGGGCTCGCCCGCCGGGGCGATGGGATGCAGCCGCCTCTCGATGCTCCGGTTCGCGACGCTGGGTCGGGCGACACTACCGCTGGCGTCTCCGGCTCGTCCGGCTCGTCCGGCTCGTCCCGCATCGCGAGCTCGTCTCTCGCCGATCTGTTGCGGGCGGCGGAAGACGACCCCTCGGGGCTCTCCGACCTCGACTACATCACCCTCCTCTCTGCGACTGGGCCAGACCTCGAGGCGCTGGCCGGCCTGGCCGATCGGGTGCGCGGAGCGACACTCGGCGCCACGCTCACCTACGCGGTGAATCGTAATCTCGACTCGTCGCTCGTGCGGGCGGCCGGGGGCAACCGCAGCGGGAGCACCGGCAGCAATGTCAGCAGTGGCAACCGCAGCGGTGGCGGCAGCAATGGCGACAGTGGCGACAGTAGCAATGGCGACAGCAATGTCAACAGTGGCAACCGCAGCGGTGGCGGCAGCATAGGCAGTGCGACCGGAAGCGCGACTGGCAACACGACCCTCACCCTCGACGACGTCTCCGCTCTCTCTGCCGAAGCGTGGATGCTGGGCGCCACCGAGATCTGCATGCAGGGCCCCGCGCATCCTGAACTCGGGCCGAACGCCTACCGTGACCTTGCACGTGCGGTGAAAGCCGGTGCTCCGGGCATCCATCTGCATGCCTTTCGCCCGGCCGAGCTGGCCGACGGCGCCGAGCGTGCCGGCCTGCCGCTCGACGATTATCTGGTTGCGTTGCGTGAGGCCGGCGTCGACTCCGTGCCCGGAACCGGCGCACGGATTCTCGACGACGACCTCCGCGCACAGCTGAGCGGCGGCGCCGACCTGTCGGTCACCGAATGGGTCGCGATCATGAGCGCTGCCCACCGCGCCGGCCTGCGTTCGACCGCGACAATGGTGTATGGGCACCTCGAAACTCCCGCGCAGCAGGTCACGCATCTGCGAACGCTCGCGCAGATTCAGGATGCGACGGGCGGCTTCACCGAGTTCATAGCGATGCCGTTCGTGCCCGCCGATTCGCCGGTGTTGGCCCACGCTGTGCCCGAGGCTGTGCCCCACGCCGAATCCCATACCGTGCCTCACGCCGTGCCTCACGCCGTACCCCACGCCGTGCCTCACGCCGTACCCCACGCCGTACCCCACGCCGTGCCTCACGCCGTACCCCACGCGGTGCCCGACGCTCTGCCCCGCCACGCTGCATTACGACCCGCAGGGCCCGACACACGAGAAACCCGCGCGGTCCACGCGGTCAGCCGACTCCTGCTCGGCGGTCGTATCGACCACATCCAAGCCGCCTGGACCAAGCTGGGCCTGGCAACCGCGACCGCCGTACTCCGCGGCGGCGCCGACGATCTCGGCGGAATCCTGCTCGACGGCATCCTGAATCCGGCCGCCGGCCCCGAAGCCGGCCGTACGCTGACGGTCGCCGACGCACAGACCGTCGCGCGCACCCTCGACCGCACCCCCCGCCAACGCACGACGACCTATGCCACCGCCGATGCACGCTGACGTCATCATCGTCGGCGCGGGATTCGCCGGGCTCGGCATGGGCATCCGGCTGCGCCGCGACACGCAGCACTCGTTTCTCATCCTCGAACGGGCTGACTCGGTCGGCGGAACCTGGCGCGACAACACCTACCCCGGTGTCGCCTGCGACATACCCTCGCAGCTGTACTCGTTCTCGTTCCGCCAGAAGGCCGATTGGTCACGCGTGTTCGCTCCCGGTGCAGAGATCGCCGGGTACCTGCGAGAGGCGGCCGCCGACGAGGGTCTGCTGCCGAGCATCCACTTCGGCACGGCGCTCGAGAGTGCGAGATGGGATGCCCGGCAGAACCTCTGGCGTCTGACGACGTCGCGCGGGCCGTACACCGCGCGCGTACTGATCACCGCGGCCGGCCGGCTCTCTGAACCGCGTGTGCCGGCGATCGACGGGCTCGAGTCGTTCACGGGGCGGCAGTTTCACACGGCCGAGTGGAACCACGACATCGACTTCGCGGGTCAGCGCGTCGGGGTGATCGGCACGGGGGCCTCGGCGATTCAAGTGGTTCCGCAGCTGGTCGCCCGCGGCGCCGAGGTCGTGGTGTTTCAGCGGAGTGCGCCGTACGTGGTTCCGCGCAACGATCGCGCCTACGAGCCCGACGAGCGGGCTCGGTTCGCCGATCATCCACACGCCCTCGACACGGCCCGCGCAGACTACTTCGCCGAAGCCGAGCTGGGCTTCGAACAGAAACGGCACGACAGCGAGGCCGCCCGGCAGCACCGGTCGCGGGCCGCGGCCCACCTCGAGGCGCAGGTCGCCGACCCGGCTCTGCGCGAACTACTGACTCCAGACTACGAGATCGGGTGCAAGCGGGTGCTCATCTCGAGCGACTACTACCCGGCCGTGGCGTCGCCGCACGTGACGCTCGAAGCGTCACCGCTCGAGCGGGTTTCGGGTGACAGCGCCATCGCGGCCAGCGGCCGGTCGTATGAACTCGACGTTCTCGTCTTCGCGACGGGTTTCGAGACCACCGAGCTGCCGTTCGCGCGACTGATTCACGGCATCGACGGCCTGTCGCTTGCTTCGCACTGGGCTGCGGGCATGACCGCGTTCGCCTCCACGGCAGTGCACGGCTTTCCGAACCTCTTCATCATCGACGGCCCGCTCGCGAGCCTCGGACACAACTCGGCCATCGTCATGATCGAGGCGCAGATCGACTACATCCTCGGCGCGCTCACCGACCCTCGCGCGGTTCTCGAGGTCAGCGCTGCCGCCGAACAGGAGTATTGCGCTGAACTCGACCGTCGCAGCGCTCAGACCGTGTGGGTGCGGGGCGGATGCTCGAGCTGGTACCTCGACGCCCGAACCGGCCGTCAGACTCTCCTTTGGCCGGGCACGGCGGCAGACTTCCGCGCTACGAACGGTCACTTCGACCCGGCCCCGTACGCCGTGCCCGACACTGTGCAACTCGATGACGCGAACCTGGATGCCGCGAAGCTGGTCTCGATTCGCTGATTCGTGAGCGACGACGACGACGATCGACGTTAGACGATCGACGTTAGACGTTAGACGATCGACGTTAGACGTTAGACGTTAGACGTTAGACGTTAGACGTTGGACGAAAACGCGTGGTGGCATTTTGTGTATCGCCCCACGACTCCGGCTCTAGTCGCATGCTCGAACGTGACGAAGGCGCACGTGTGACGTTCGTTGGCGGTGCCGATGGTGGCTCCCCCCACCGATTGTGATTGGTTCAATACGACCGAGGCTCGTTAGTAGGGCGGGGGTTCGTCACCACTATTCTCGCGACGGTCGCCGTCTCGATCGTGCAACCATCTGGTGTCGACGAATTGTGGGATGGGTCGGTCGATGGGTGTGGGTTTGATGATGTATTCGAATCCGGCGGGTGAGGTCCAGGTGATGGTGCCGGTGCCGGCAGGGTCTTGAACGATGTGCCATTCGGTGTGGTGTTTGACTTTGGTGGCTGCTGCAGAGGGGGCTGAGATTACCGAACGCGGTGTTCGCGCCGCTCTCCCAGGGTTCGGTGTGGTCAAGGTCTGCGGTTGCCGATGGTGTGCAGTCCAGGGGGAAGGTGCATTCCGAATGCACGGTGCGGATGAGTTGGTCAAGATCGGCCGGTGGCCGGTATCTGGTGCGGCCGTAGTTCAGTGTGATGCCGGTGGCGGGGTCGGTGAGTACCCGGTAGAACCCTGGCGCATCCCGGGTGAGCTGTAACGCGGTGTACCGGTCGATCGGACCGTACCCTTCCAGCATCGCTGGGCCGGTGTCGTAACCGCCGATGCTGGCTGCGCCTGCGTCGTGCCCTTCCGGGGTGGCCGGGCCTGCGTCGTGCCCTTCCAGGGTGGCCGGGCCTGCATCCTCCCCTTCCAGGGTGGCTGTGCCACGCCTGCCGACCGCATCGGTTTCGTAATCGGTGCCAGTGCCGGTGCCGGTGCCGTTGCGGGTGCGGGTGTTCAGGTCGTGGGGCCGTCGGAGGAGAGTGAGCGCGGGTACCGTGACGTTCACGTGCGGGCGGATACCTCTGGTGGCGCCGGGGATGCAGGTTTCGTTGTTCAGCATCAGATCGGTCAACGTGTCGACCCGGAGTTGGGTCAGCGTTCGCGGATCCGAGCCCGCTTTCAGACCTTTGGCGAGGTCGGTGGCACGGTTGAAGATCGCAACCGCCTCCACCGCGGGGAGATAGTGCGTGAGGAACGCCATCCCGTCGGCCGCGGGTTCCAGGCTCAGCCGACGGTTCGCGGCGGCCGCGAGGTGCCGGCCGATCGCTGTGGCGGGTTGGGCTTGTTCGATCGCGGCGCGGGCGTGCCGGGTCAGGCGCTGCACAGACACCCGCCGGGCGACCGGCAGCAGCCCGGCTTCGTAATCGGCCAGGCACTCCGGCGGCAAGGCTGCCGCGTGGTGGATGATCTTCTCCGCATGCCGATACGAGATCGCCCCCGACACGAGGGCGGCACGAGTGGCGGTGAACCGGCCGGTGAGGCCTTCGGCGGTATCGACCAGGCGGCGGGCATCAGACTCGCTCAAACGCAGAGCGACCGCGAACTCGGTCACCAGAATCCGTTGGGTGACAACATCAGCGCTCCAGGCTGGGCCGCCGGAGGATTGGTCGGTGAACCCAACCGCCAGACACGCCAGCCGGGCCTCCTCAACCAGCGCCGCTCGGGCGGCCTGCGCCCGGGCCACTTCACGGTCACCGTCGATCACCGCGGTTATCGCAGCCTTGTACCGCTCACGCGCAAGCTCTGCTGGCGCACCTGGGGCGGCGGCCGGGTTGGTGAAGGGGTGACGGTCGGGGTGGTCGTCACCGTCGTCACCGTCATCAGAAGGAGTGAGGCTTGCTCGAGTCATGCTTCGATTCAACCACCACCCACCGACAGTCAGATACCCGGAGAGCAGCATTGTGGAGACGTTGCAAGGAGACGAGATTGTGGAGTACTAGACGACGCGCGACGAGGTCCGGCCGGAGCGCGAAGCTCCAGCTCGCACGGAATCACGACGACATGAGCGCCTCGAAGAGCGCGATGACCACCTCGGCCGAACGGTCGGCGGCGTCATCGACGTGGGTGAGAAATTCTGTGCCCGTCGGGCCGCAGAGGTCGGAGATTCCGCGCACCGAGAGAAAGGCGCGCCCATGCACATGGCAGGTCTGGGCGAGAGAAACCGACTCCATGTCTGTAGCCAGCGCACCTGGAAAGGCGCGAACGATGTCGGCCGCTCGCAACTCAGTGACGAACGAATAACTCGAGACCACAAGCCCGACGTGTACCGAGGCCCGAGCGCGTTCTGTCAGCAATTCCGGGCTATCCGCCAGCGTCCGAGGCGATTCCGGCAATGCACTAGGCAGCGCCGCGGCGAGCGATGAACGCCCGGCGGCCTCGATGTGGGCACCGGCGGCACGATAGAGCGCGGGCATCTTCGGCACCTGCCCGAGTTCGTAGCCGAAGACTCGGGCGTCAGCATCCACGTTGATATATTCGCTGCCGACCACAACGTCGCCGACTCGCACGGCCGAGCCGACTCCCCCGGCTGTGCCGGCACTTATCACGATCGGGCCAACCACAACCGCGTCGTCGGCAACCGCGCCCACCGAAGAAGCAGCAGCCGCACTCGCACCCGCGCCCGCGCCTGCAGCGACGTCGGCGCCGGCAGCGGCAGCGGCAGCACCCGCACCAGCAGCGGCACCCGCAGCCGCACCGGCACGAGCACCAAAACCCGCAGACGAACCATCACCACCACCGCTGCGAGCACGCTCCGTCGCGAGAATCGCCGACGTCGCCGCTCCCGCCGCGTTCACCAACCCGATGCCACTGCGCACAAGCAGCACCGGATGCCCGGCCAGCGTCACGCGCCGATACACCGCATGCCCCACCTGCCACGACTCACCGATGGTCGAGGCGCGGGCAAGAAACGGAGCCGCCTCATCGTCCATCGCCACGATGATGACTGCGTTGACGTTCATAGGGCACAACTCTACGAGATCTGCCCTGGCCCTACGATGTTCGCCGAGGCACGAGACACGAGGCACGAGACACGAGACACGAGACACCAGGCGCGCGGGCCCACCCGGCCGTCCGCCCGGCCCGGCCCGCGGCCTAGAAGTCCGAGAGGTTGGCCCTCAGCCCACCGCCGCCGAACGAGTCACGAAGAATGCCGCGTTGCCTGAGCACGGGAACCGTCTCGTCGAGCATCCGGTGCACCGTCACGGGGTGCAGATCGCCGTTGATGATGAAGCCATCGTTACCCGCCCCCTCGCCCAGCTCTTCGACGAAGTCTGCGAACTGATGCGCGGTGCCGACGAACCCGCTGCCGTCAGAGAGGCGGCCCTTGCGCGCCTTACGCGTGGCGATCTGCCGCAGCGTGTCACGGTCGCGGTCACCGCCGGCCCCCACCAAGTTGTGGATCGTGCCCTGCGACACGTGCTGGCCGAACACCTCGGGCCCAATGGGTTTGTCGAGGTCGAGCACGGTGAGATTGGTTTCGAGGTCGCTCGACTGGGCAGCGAGCACGTCGTGCAGAACGTCGTCACTCGGATGCTCGGAGGCCGCCACCACGCGCTGAACCTCTTCTTCGCTCCCCACGATCTCGGGTTTGATCACGAAAAGTATCGTGATATCGCTCGGTTCGCGCCCCTGCGCCACGGCCGCATCGTGAATCTTCTGACGATAGGCGGTCACGCTCGGCACGGTCAACGGAGCCAAGGCCAGTTGCACCTCCGAGTGCCGGCCGGCGAACGCCAGCCCTCGGCCGGAGCCACCTGGAGACACGATCACCGGGTCGCCGGCATCGAACGGAATCGCATTGAGCGGCCCGTCCAACTGAAAGTATTCGCCGCGATGCTGAACCGGCCGCAGCAGAGAGCCATCGGCGAAGTGGCCCGTCGACGCGTCATTGACGTAGGCCCCGTCATCCCAGCTGTGCCAGAGCTCTCGCACCACGTTCAGCCATTCCTCGGCCCGGTCGTACGCTTGATCGTGCGCCAGCTCGGGCAGACCGAAGTGCCGTGCGCTCTTCACATCGGTGACCACGTTCACCCCGAAGCGGCTGTCGCTGAGGTGCTGCAGAGTGGCGAACTGGCGGGCGGCGAGGTAGGGCGGGTACGCGCCGGCGTTCACCGTCGGGGCGATGCCGATGTGCTGAGTCACGTCGAACAGGTAGGGCGCCAGCATCAGCGGGTCGTGTTTCGGGCCGCCGTACGCTGCGTTCACCCGCAGGTCGAGCGTCTCGGGTGAGCCGAGCGACAGGGCATCTTCGATGATCACCAGGTCGAAACCGGCCTGTTCGAGTTCACGAACCGACTGCTGGTAGATCTGCGGCTTCTGCCAGGCGTAATTCCAGCGGTAGTCGGCCCTGCCCCACCCCTGTGGGCCGAAGC
>JAODBB010000094.1 GCA_025463745.1 Subtercola sp. | reverse complement strand
CGGCGCCGGTGAACGCGTCGTGACGGTCGGGGTGGTCATCACCGTCGTCGTCACCGTCATCAGGAGGAGTGAGGATTGCTCTAGTCATGCTTCGATTCAACCAGCACCCACCGCCAGCCAGTCGCCGGGAAGGCCCGATTGTGAAGACCCTGCCATGAGATGAGATTGTGGAGAACCAGAGACAAGCCCATCGATCAGCACGTGGCTACGGGCACACCTTTGCGATCGCGCTGAATGACGTCTGCACCGCTTGCGAGTCGGAGACGATGGCATCCGAGCCGACGGCCGGGTTCGCGATGAACGCCTGGATGTCGGAGATCATGGTTTCGAGGTCTGAGTTGGCCTGGGTTGCCGCCTCGAGCACATCGGGGTTGGTGATCTTGCTTTCGGCGGTGCTGAAGTCGTCGGAGAGGGTCTGCAACGCAGCGACCGCCGCCGTCGGATCGCTCTCGAGCTGTGAGAAGTTGTCGTTCAGGGCGGTTGCCGAGTCAGACACTTCGCCGTTGAGAATGCTGCAGGCCGCATCGGTGCTCTGCGCCGATCCGCCGTTCGAGCCATCGTCGGGGGAGTTGGAGAACGTCGGGTGCACCAGAGAGTTGTTGATGTTGTTGCTCGCCACCCCGATGACCGCGAACAGGATGATGAACACGACGACCGCAATGATGCCGAACAGAATGCCGACATAGCCGAGAATGAGGCCGGCGATGGCCATTCCTCGGCCCTTGACGCCGGTTTTCTTGATCTGACTGAGCGCGATGTGGCCGGTGATGACGGCGCCGATGGCCAAGACGAATCCGGTGAAGTACGAAACGATGCCAAGAATGAGCGAGACGATCGCCAGAACGTTTGTTTTGTCGGCAGAGGGCTGAGCCGTGTATGGCGAAGGAGGCCCGTTGTGCGGAGAGCCGTACGGATCGCCGGGCGGCATCGGGGGCCCGGGTTGTAACGGTGGACCGGGGGGAGGGGGTTCGATTGTCATGAATGAAGCTCCTAACGGTCAGGGCTCTGCCATATGATCAGGTTGCGTTAGCTAATGCTTTCACGATGAGCTGGTTCTGACTCCCCTCTTGCGCTGGGAGTTCGTGAGCAACTAGTTCGCCCGGGCTAACGCTCCCGACCCGCGAGTCCGCTCGTACGCCCGGCGCCCCTAGACCAACCCGGTCACGAATGCGTTGCGCAACTCGTCAGTGCGCACGCCGTGATCTGGCAGGTCGAGAATGTTCGTCATGAGCACGAAGCACACATCGAGTTCGGGGTACACCGAGAACTCGCACCCCGACCATCCACCGTGCCCGTAGAAGGTGTGCTCGAGCAGCGCAGGCGACTTCTGCAGGTTGAAGGTGAGGCCCCAGTCTTGGTCGAGGGCGTCTTGCGGCTTCGAGTTGAGCCGCGGAAGACCGGCGGTGCGATTCACCCGCATAGCCGCGAGGGTGGCCGGATGCACGACCTCCGCCGACCCTCCGGTACTCGTTCGCAGCAGGGCGCTGCCCAGCGAGAGCAGATCGCTCGCGGTCGCGTACGCGCCGGCGGCGGGGTGCCGCGCGGCAGCCAGCTGATCGAAGTTCAGCCCGGCGGCCTCGGTGCCGTGGACGCGGTGTGCGTTTCGGCCTTCGCCCGTCGACAGCTCGAGCGTCGACACGCCCTCGAGGTCGTTGAATGCGGCGATGTGATCGACCAGCGTGATTCCCGTGGCCTGTTCGAGCAGCTTCTCGATGCCGACGAAGGCGAGATTGCAGTACTGCGACATGGTGCCGGAGGGGAAGATGACCTTTGCCTTCTCGATGAGGGCTCGCGGGTCGGGTGCATCGAGGGGCGGGTCGGCGATTCCGCTGCGGTGGCTGAGCAGCTGGTCGAGGGTGACCTGGCCGGCGGGAGTGCCGGCGAGAGACGGGATCGCCTCGGCGAGCTGGGCCTTCAGGCTGAGCCGACCGCGCTCGACGGCACGCATCGTCGCGAGCCCCACCAGAGGTTTGGTCACTGAGAACAAAGCGAACGAGTCGTCGACGGCAGCACGCCGGCCGTCGTCGGTGCCGAACGCGGCGATCTCCTGAATGCCGGTGGAGGTCGCCGCGCCGAACACGCCGACCGGCAGCGGCCCGTTCTCTACAGAGCGTTTCACCCAGTTGAGGGCGTGAGTGTACGAATTCGCGCGAGCTGTCATGCCGTCTATTCTGGCCGATGCCTGCTTGCCGAGTTCGGCAGATTTCGGTCAGACGTCGCCTGATTGCCGCAGAATATAGAGCAGGCGAGTCGTGCAGGAGGTGTTCGTGTGTCGATGAAGACACCAGGGTCACACGATGCCGCGCGCATCCTGCAGCTCGTGAACGACGACCCCGCCGTTGCCGCGGCCCTAGACGAGGCGTACCGGGGCCGCCACACGGTGACCGACGCGCTGTGGTGGCGGGCGCATCCGCTGAGCCAAGCGCCGAGCGGCGCGAGCGACCCGTCGGCCGAGCACTCGCGACTGCAGTCAGAGGCGTACTCGCGGTCGGGGGCGGCGTCTGCCGAAGCAGAGGTGGTCGATCCCCTGACCGACGAGCCCGTGGTCATGCCGGCTCGCGCCGCACCCCTCTTTCTGCTCGAACGGCAGCTCGAAGCCGATGCCGAGGCGCTCGACCTCGCGATTCAGGATGCCCGCCCCGAACTCGATCGTGCCGAAGCCCGCGCGGCGGAACGGGTCGCGGCACGCGCTCGGGCCGAGCGGGCGGAGCGGGCCGCGCAGGCAGAGCGCGACCGGGCCGTCCACCTCAACGGCTCTCGCGGCCGCAATCGGCGTGGCGACAGGAGGTTCGGCCACGAACTCGATGCTGAATTCGCCGCCGCCGACGCCGCCAACGGAGCCGGAGCTGATGAAGCCGACGGAGCCGGCGGAGCCGAGGAGGCAGCCGACCCGGCAAGGCGTCGCACTGCCGCGTCATGGCGTAAGCGCTCGCAGATCTGGATGTGGACCGCCATCGCCTGCGGTGTGGTGCTGCTCGGCGGGGTCGGCCTCGTAGTGGTGCAGCAGGTGGCGCCCGAAGCGACGCCCGGGTTCGCACTTCTGCCGGGAGCGTCCGGAACGGGCATCCCGACCCCGACGCCGACCGATGGTGTCGAGGGCGTCACGCTCGGGCTGACCATTTTCGACGACCCCTCGCTGGCGCCGTCGATTCCGCCCGCGAACATCGACCCGTACTATAAGCCCGATTCATTGCGATTGTTGGGCGTGGCAGACTCCGATCTGACGGTGTATGCCGTCGAGAATCGTGTCGATCAGCCGTGCCTGCTCGCGGTGTACACCGACGGCACGCAGAGTGCGACGTGTGTGACGACAGACGAATTCCAGTCGATGGGAATCGAATTGCGCATCACGAGCCTGCGGGTGCCCAATGCCAGCGACACATACCCGTATCGGTTGCAGGCGCAAGACGTCGTGTTCTGGAACCCCGACGGTTCGTACGGTGTCAGTTCGACTCCGCAGAAGTCGCCGACAGCCGGCCCGGGCGGCTGAGGCGCACGCGGATCGGGGCCACGCGGATCGGGGCCACGCGGATCGGCGCCACGCGGATCGGCACCACCCGGATCGAGGTCGCGGGGCTGACGTTCACGCGGATCGGCCCCCACCCCGCCGGCGCTGCCTGCGCGATGTCGGCCGCGCGCATCGCCGGCGGCGTCTGGCTCGTACACTTGTCTGGTGTCAATCAACCCAGAACTGCAGGGGCGGGTCTATCCGCAGACCCCCGGTTATCTTGTCGGGCGGGAGAAGATCCGCGAGTTCTCTCGGGCCGTCTTATCGGCCAACCCGCTGAACTTCGACGTGGAGGCAGCCCAGGCCGCCGGGTACGCCGACCTCGTTGCGCCGCCCACCTTCGCCATTGTGATGCAAGAGCTCACGCTGCAGCAGCTGCTGGCCGATGAGGATGCCGGCATCGAACTCTCGCACGTCGTTCACGGCGATCAGCGCTTCAGCCAGTCCAGGCCCATTGTGGCCGGCGACGAACTGACTGCGACCATGACCATCGCGAGCGTCAAAACGCTCGGGGGCAACGCCATGATCACCTCGGAGTCGCGCATCGAAGACGCCGAGGGCAACCATGTTGTGACCTCCATCTCGACCCTCGTCGTGCGAGGTGACTCATGAGCCTCGATCTGCAGACCCTCGCAGCACTCAGTGTCGGCGACGTGATCGCCGAACGCGACTTCAGTCTCACGAGGGATTCGCTGGTGAGGTACGCCGGGGCATCCGGAGACTTCAACACCATTCACTATCGCGACGACATCGCGAAGTCCGTCGGGCTCGACGGAGTGCTGGCGCACGGCATGCTCACCATGGGTCTCGCCGTTCAGCCTGTGCTCGACTGGCTCGGCGACCCGGCGCTCATCGACGACTACCAGGTGCGGTTCACCCGGCCCGTCTACGTCGACGCCGAGACCGGCGCGACCGTCTCGGTGATCGCCAAAGTGGGCCAGCTCGACGCCGAAGCCGGCACTGCGCGCATCGATCTCGTCGTGTCGTTCAACGAGGCGACGGTTCTCGGCAAGGCTCAGGTTCGCGTTCACGCGGGGTGATCCGATGACCGAAGAGACTGCCGATGGGCCCACGCCGGCCGACCCCTCCGCGCGCCGCTTGCCGCGGGTGGAGCGGTCGGTGGCGACGCCGCTCGCGCCGCTCACGACCCTGCGCGTCGGTGGCCCGGCCGAGCACCTGATCAGGGTTTTCGACACCCGCGAACTCATCGAGGCGTGCCTGTCGGTGTGGAGCGAGGGCGAGCCATGGCTGGTACTCGGCGGCGGCTCGAACGTCGTGGTCTCAGACGAGGGCTTCGCCGGCACGGTGATTCTGGTCGCTACGACCGGCATCGAGCGCATCGATCGGGGGCCGGTGGATGCGCTCGGCACGGCGAGACTGCGTGTGCAGGCGGGCGAGCCGTGGGATTCGGTGGTCGCCTACGCTGTCGACCACGGTCTGAGCGGAATCGAAGCGCTTTCGGGCATTCCGGGATCGACCGGCGCGGCGCCGATTCAGAACATCGGTGCCTACGGGCAAGAACTCAGCTCGGCGCTCGTCGGCGTCGAATTTCTCGACTACGAGACGGGTGAGCTGCAGTGGCTCGCGGCCGGCGAGCTCGATTTCGGGTACCGCACCTCGGTTTTCAAGCGCGGTCTGCAGGGCGTGGTGGTGTCGCTCGATCTGCGGCTGAGCGTGGCGGGCGGGAACGGGGACGGGGATGCGGACGGGGACGGGGATGCGGCGGGTGACGCTTCCGTCGATGACGCTCCCAGTGACGACGCTTCCACCGACGCCAGCGCTCGCATTCCGGGCCCGCAGACGCTCGGCCTCCCCATCGAATACGATCAGCTGGCCGCCGCGCTCGGAGTCGAGCGGGGCGCACGGGTGGCCGTCGGGGCCGTTCGTAACGCGGTGCTCGGGCTGCGGGCATCCAAGGGCATGGTGCTCGACCCGGCCGACCCCGATTCGGTGAGCGCCGGGTCGTTCTTCACGAACCCCATCGTCAGTGAGTCGTTCGCGCGCACGTTGCCTCGGGATGCCCCGCGGTGGTTCACCGAGCCCGAAGAGTCTGCCACGATCATCCCCCTCGCCGGTTCTGGCGTGTTCGTCGACGAGCCGTCGCCGATCGCTCTGCCAGAAGGCGGTTATTCGGTGAAGTTGAGCGCCGCTTGGCTCATCGAACAGTCGGGGATCAGGCGTGGTTTCGCACTGCCGGGCTCTGGTGCCGCCATCTCGAGCAAACACACTCTCGCCATCGTCAATCGTGGCATCGCCTCGGCCGAGCAGATCGCCGAGCTGGCGCGCTTCGTGCAGTGGCGTGTGCAGGCCGAATTCGGAGTGAACCTGTCACCCGAGCCGGTCTTCGTCGGGTTCGGGGTCGTCGACGACGTGTAGGCGTGCATGCGTTGGCGAACGGCACTGACCTGTTTGTCGACTTTCGGCGGAGTACGCCTGAGGCCGCGCCGTATTCGGGGTCGATTGCGCTGTGCTCCGACGAAAGTCGAGTCGGCCGTCAGCTCAGAGCAGCCCGAGCTCCATCGCCCGGGTCACCGCCCGAGTGCGATCGGTCACCTCGAGCTTCTCGAACACGTGCTGCAGGTGCGTCTTCACGGTGGCGTCGCCGATGAACAGCGCCCGGCCGATCTCGGGGTTGCTCTTGCCCGCAGCGACGAGGCGCAACACATCGAGTTCGCGGGCGCTGAGCTTCGGGCTGGGCGCGCGGTCTGCGCGCATCCGGTCTGCGCGCATCCGCTCGACCAGCTTCGACGCGATCGACGGGGCCAGAACGGTCTGGCCGCCAGCCACCGCGCGAACGCCCGCGAGAATCTCCTCTTGCGGAGCAGCCTTCACGAGGTAGCCGCTCGCCCCGGCTTCGATTGCCGGAAGAATGTCGTCGTCGGTCTCGTAGGTCGTGAGCACCAAGACCCGAACGCCGGGCACGGTGGCCATGATCTCGGCCGTGGCTTCGGCGCCGCCGAGACCGGGCATGCGCAGATCCATCACCACGAGATCGGGGGCCAGCTCTCCGGCCAATCGCACCGCCTCGAGCCCGTTCACGGCCTGCCCGACCACGTCGATGTCGGCCGCGTCTTGCAGCAACGCCACGATGCCGCTGCGCACGATGGGATGATCGTCGGCGACCAGCACGCGAATCACGAGGCACTCCCTGCTGTACGACTGCCTGCCACCCCGCTGGCGGCCAGCGATACCTCGAGCTCCACGCCCCCGGCGGCCGACTGCCCCACCTTCAGCGAGCCGCCGAGCAGGGCGAGCCGCTGTTGCATGCCGCTCAGCCCGAACCCGCCCTCGAGCGGCTGTGTCACATCGATGCCCGAGCCGTTGTCGCTGACCGTCAGCACCACCGCGCCGTCACCCTCCGTCGTTGTCAGCTGCATCGAAACGCTCGTCGCTCCCGAGTGCTTTCGAACGTTCGCCAACGCCTCCTGGCCACACCGCAGCAACACCACTTCGACCGCGTTCGATTGCGTCACATAGCCGGCAGCGTCGAGAGTGATCGCCACCGACGTCTCGCGAGTGAAGCGCGCGATCAGCCGGTCGAGCGCCGGCAGCAGGCCTCCCGTGGTGTCGACTGGAGCACTGGCCGCCACCAACGCGCGCGTTTCGATGAGGGCAGACCGGGCGATGTCTTCGATGAGCCCCAGGTTTTCGAGGGCGTCGGTGAGATCATCCGGCAGCAGCGAGCTGGTTCGCTGGGCGACCATCACGAGCCCGGTGAGGCTCTGTGCAATGGTGTCGTGGATCTCGCGGGCAAGTCGTTCACGTTCGCTCAGTATGCCGCTGTCGCGATTGATCGCTGCGAGTTCGTCTTGGGCTGCGCGCAGTTCGTTCAGCAATCGGGTGTTGTCGTGACCTTGCTGCAGGGCGAAACTGAACCAGAAGCCGAGCGCCAGACTGAACAGCAACGAGATCGTTTCGATGACAACGGCCTGCACCACGTTCTCTACGCTCGGGCCGCCCGATACGACGAACCCGAGGGTGACACCTGCGGCCAGCAGCACATTGAGCACAACGGCTCGCCGCATCGGCTCGATCGAGAACCAGATGATCGGAAACGTGATGGCTTGGAGAATTGCCATCGAGGGGTCGAATGCCACCCCGACACTCGTGCAGACGATCGCGAGCAACGGAAAAACGACGGCCCAACCGCGCTCACGCCGGTCGAAGGCCTCGGCAGCGAAGGCATCGACCGAAGGGTCTGCCGCGGTGAAGTTTCGCCAGCCGAACAGCGCGTACCCGCCGCCCAGCACGAGCAGGCAGCACCAGGCGCCGATTGTCGTGGCGGGCGAGGTGGCGAGGTTCGGTAGAACCACGAGGGCCAGGGCGAGTATCGTCGCCCCGACCGCTACGTGCCACCAGCTGAAGCGGGTCATTCAGCTATCTTTGCGGATCCAGCGAAAGGTCACCCGGCAGATCACCAATCCGGCGATCAGCCAGATCAGCAGAGCCACGGCCACTGCCCCGAGATCCCAGCCGCCGCCCGGCTCGGCCGAGGCGAACGATTCGGGCAGGAACACCGCCCGCATGCCCTGTGCGATCCACTTGAGCGGAAAAATGCTCGCCACGGTCTGCAACCAGTTCGGCAGCAGCGAGAACTGCAGGTAGACGCCCGAGATGAACTGCAGAATCAGCACCGGCGGAATGATCACGGCGGTCGCGCTCTTGCCCGTGCGGGGCAGCCGCGAGATGGCGATTCCGAGGATGGCCGAGGTGGCGATTCCGAGAAGATAAACCCAGACGAAGGTCATCCACTTGGCCGGGTCGGTAGGCAGTTGAACGCCGAAGGCCACCACGGCAACCAGCAACAACAGAGCGATCTGCAGAATCGACGTGGCGAAGACCTGACCCATCTTGCCGAAGAAGTACGACAGTACCGGCAGCGGTGTGCCGCCGAGTCGTTTCAGTGTTCCGTCGCTACGTTCGGTGGCGATGTCGACGCCGAGGTTCTGCACACCAGAGAGCAGGATGCCCGCGGCGATCATTCCCGGCAGGTAGGCCGCTGCCTGGCTGATGCCCCCGGTACCGTCGGCGTTCACCCCCACGTTGCCCAGGCCCTGAAAGGCCACCGAGAAGATGGTCAGCATGATCACCGGAAAGAGGAAGGTGAAGAACAGGGTGTCGGTCTGCCGAAAGTAGATCTTCGTCTCGTAGCCGATGCGGCTGAGGCCGAGCCGCACGGTGCGACCCATGCCGAAGGCGGTCTTGACCGCCGCCTGGCCGGCGGAGGTCTGAGTGACGGTGCTCATGCGATTTCGTTCTCCGTGATTAATTTGATGGTTTCGGCCTGATTCGCCGCGACGCGAGCCTCTGCTTCGGCGTTCTCTTCCGTGACCAGTTCGAGGTAGATGTCTTCGAGGCTGGGGCGCACCACCTCGAGTTCGGCCGGCTCGCCCAGCCGCGCGACGAGCGCCGCCACGACGGCACCCGGGTCTGCCGCACGCTGTTCGCGCACGATGCCGTTCTCCCGCCAGCGAACAATGGGAATGCGCGCTTCGGCAGACCCGAGCGATCCGACCGGCCCGATGTCGACGAGTTTGCCGCCAGCCACGACGGCCGCCCGGTCACTGAGCTGCGCTGCCTCGTCGAGATAGTGCGTGGTCAACAGGATGGTCGTTCCCTCACGCTTGAGCGAACGAATCAGTTCCCAGAACTGCCGTCTCGCCTCGGGGTCGAAACCGGTTGTCGGTTCGTCGAGAAAGAGCACCTCGGGGCGGCCGATGACGCCGAGCCCGACATCCACTCGCCGTTGCTGGCCGCCCGAGAGGTTCTTGATGCGCGTGTTGGCTTTCTCTTCGAGGCCGATCGCGGCGATCACCTCGTTGACATCGCGAGAATTCGGGTACATTCCGGCGAATTGGGTCAGCTGTTCGCGAACCGTGACGTTTCCGCTCTCGCCGGAGCTCTGCAAGACGATGCCGAGCTTGGCCTTCCACGGCAGGCCGCCGTGCTGGGGATCGACGCCGAGAACACGCACGTCACCGGTGCTGCGATCGCGGTAACCCTCGAGAATCTCGATGGTGGTGCTCTTGCCCGCCCCGTTGGGGCCGAGCAGGGCGAACGTCTCGCCGCGTTCGATGTCGAAGGTGACTCCCTTGAGAGCGGCGAAGGCGCCGTACGTTTTGGTGAGGTTCTGAACGCTCACGGCAATGTCGTTTGAGGTCATGACACCATGCTGGCGCTGATCGCCCGCCAGCAACAGCCTCCGCCTGACCGACCGGGGCATCCCCCGATTGGGGGGGGAAAAGGGCTAGAGGTATAAAAGCTTGGTACTAGGTGAGTACTCCTCTAGAATTGACGAGCGGAGCGATATAGCGAAAGCGCGAGCTTCGGGAGGGATTTCGATGTCGTTCAAGCCTGCCGTTCGAACGGGTGAAGTCAATGAAGTGCTGGTTCAGTGGCGAATCGACAATGCCGATGCCGCATTGGCGCTGGCGAATACGGGCCCAGGAGACTCCGAGCACCGCGTTCTGATCCGGCGCGTCGCGACGGGCGAGATCACGGCGACCGAGGCCGTTGCGATAGCCGTGCAGCGTGCCGGTGTCGGCACTGACAAGCCGCCGCTGTACATCATTCGGGAGTGGGACGACTACAACATCCCCGGCACGACGGCGCTACGCAACAATTTCGCCGACTCCGAGCATCCGTATGGCGTGGAAGACCTCGAGGTCTTTCGCAAGCTGGAGCTCGAGATCTCGCGCATTCGCATTGTGGAGCTGGCCATCAATCCGATCGTCGGCGACCTCGACTACGACCACATGAAGGCGATTCACCGGCATATCTTCGGAGACATCTTTCAGTGGGCGGGCCAGGAGCGCATCGGGCCGGAGTCGTCGATGGTGCGCTTCGCTCCCGATGCGGTGAACTATGCGCCCGGAGATTCGGCAGCGCCCATGATTCCGTATCGGTTCTATCCCGGCAGCCAGATCGCCGAGGCCGCGTCGATTCAGTACGCGTCGGTCGCCGAATTGTTGCTGCGCGCACCCGGAATGTCGAGGCGGGAGGTCATCGACCGCATGTCGGAGCACGGCGGGGAATTGCAGACCATCCACTCGTTTCGAGACGGCCACAATCGCACACTCTTCGTCTGGGCGCTGCAGCTGTTCGAGGCGGCAGGTTATCCGGCCGACCCCGCGGTGTTCGTCATGGGCGCTGCGCTTCGTGAGTCGCTCATGCACGCGCGGCACCAGAATCAGGCCACCGGGCGCCATGACGCCTATCTGCGCACCCTCGATGCGGCACTCGACGGCTACGAGCCGCAGGGCAGCCTCGTCGAGGCCCGGTAACCGGCTACGCAGGGGTGGTGGGTGG
This sequence comes from Subtercola sp., assembly GCA_025463745.1. Lineage (GTDB taxonomy): Bacteria > Actinomycetota > Actinomycetes > Actinomycetales > Microbacteriaceae > Subtercola. The sequence goes on along the minus strand of JAODBB010000094.1, from coordinate 26,804 downwards.
CTCGTGTTCGGAGACACATTGTCAGGGCGGCCCGACACCGACGCCACGACGATTGCCTGGCGAGTCAACTTCGCAGGTGCCGTGCTCGCGTATGTGAATGTCGGCGCGGGCAGCACGGCCCATCGCGAGTTAGTCGCTGATGTCGCCACAGAAACGATCACCGCGGATGAGGCTGTCGAGGAGACGGCGGCCAGACACGGCATGATCATCGACCGGAAGTATCGGCCGATCATCCAAGAATTCGACGAGTACCTCATCCCCGATACGCCGACGCTGAAGAGCGGCCTGCGCGATGCGGAGACAGGCTCTGACATCATCGACGCCGACCGGTTTCGCGAGGTCGAGGTGGAGATCTCGCACATCAGGCTGATCGAACTGGCGATCTCGCCGCTGATCGGCAATTTTGATGCCGACCACTACCGCGCCGTTCATCGGCTGTTGTTTCGGGACATCTTTCCGTGGGCGGGTGATTTTCGTATCGGTCCAGAAACGGCGATGATCAGGTTCTTGCCCGATGCGGTGAACTTCGAGGCGGGCGACCCGGCAGCGCCGCTGGTGAAGTACTCCTACTATTCTGGCCCCGAAATGGCAGACGCGGCCTCGGTGCAGTTCGCGCAGCTCGCCGAGATACTGCGCGCACGTGGCTGGTCACGCGAGGTCACCCTCAATCGCGTCGCGGAGTCACTCGGTGAATTCCACGCGATCCATCCCTTTCGCGACGGCAACGCACGGGCCTTCTGCGCGTTCGGCGCGTTATTCGGCCAGCGGATCGGTTACCTGCCCGACTACGCCGAGTACCAGCTCGACTCCGAGAAGCAAGTGGAGCTGGTGCACGCTCAGCTGAACTATCAGGCCACAGACGAACCCGCCCAGCTGTCTCAGTCTCTGATCAACGCCGATAACACGATGCCGGCCGACGTGCGCCGTGATCTGACACCGCGACCGTGACGCTCCTGGCAGCCAAGCGCCTCACGTTGGCGGGCACCCTCAGCCGAAGAGGCGCTGCAGGCGCGCGACGCCCTCTGCCAGTGCATCGTCGCCGAGGGCGTACGACATGCGCACGAACCCGCTCGGCCCGAACGCCTCGCCCGGCACCACGGCGACATCGGCCTGCTCGAGAATGAGGTCGGCCAGCTCGAGCGACGTTGTGGGTGTGACGCCGCCCCACGATCGACCCAGCAGACCGGTCACGTCGGGGTACACGTAGAACGCTCCCTCGGGGGTGGGCGTGAGGATGCCCGAAATCTGGTTCAGCCCCGCCACAATGTTCTTGCGGCGTCGGTCGAACGCCTGCCGCATCTCTTCGACGGCCGTCTGCGGCCCGGTGAGGGCGGCGAGGGCCGCACGCTGCGACACGTTCGATACGTTCGACGAGAGGTGCGATTGCAGATTGGCGGCGCCCTTGACGGCATCGGCGGGGCCGACCATCCAGCCCACCCGCCAGCCGGTCATGGCGTAGGTCTTGGCAACGCCATTGACGAGAATGGTGCGGTCGGCCAGCGCGGGCACGGCTTCGACGATGGAGATGGCGCGAACACCGTCGTAGGTGAGGTTCTGGTAGATCTCGTCGGTGATGACCCAGAGGTCGTTCGCTTCGGCCCACTCGCCGATGGCTGCCGTCTGCTCGGGCGAGTACACGGCTCCGGTGGGGTTCGACGGCGAAACGAAGAGCAGCACCTTTGTGTGCGGAGTGCGCGCCGCTTCGAGCTGCTCGACGGTGACCAGGTACCCCTGGTCGCTGCCCGCGAAAACCTCGACCGGCACGCCGTCGGCGAGGGCGATGGCTTCGGGGTAGGTCGTCCAGAACGGGGTGGGCACGAGAACCTCGTCGCCCGGGTCGAGCAAGGTCTGAAAGGCCTGGTACACGGCCTGCTTGCCTCCGTTCGTGACGATGACCTGCGACGCCTGCACCTCGAGGCCGCTGTCACGCAGAGTCTTTGCAGCGATGGCTTCACGCAGCTCCGGCAGCCCGGCCGCGGGGGTGTAGCGGTGGTTCTTCGGATCGCGCGCGGCCACGACGGCTGCCTCGACGATGAAGTCGGGCGTGGCGAAGTCGGGCTCACCGGCCGCGTAGCTGATGATCGGCCGGCCGGCCGCTTTGAGAGCCTTCGCCTTGGCGTCGACTTTGAGGGTAGCCGATTCAGAGATGGCGGAGATACGGTGCGAGATTCTGGCGCGTTCAGTCACCCGTCAAGCTTAGCCAGCGCTGCCCTGCCGAATCTTTGAGTTGCCGAATCTTCGAGTCACTGAATCTTCGAGTCACAGAATCTTCGAGTTACTTGATCTTCGGGTTACTGGATCTTCGAGTTCTCGTCGAGCCGGTGCCAGGTGCGGTTGTGGTAGACCAGCGGATGCGCGAGCTTGGCATCTGCCGCTTCGTCGCCCGGCGCCGGTGCCTTCGTCTCGAGGGCCTGCACGGCGACCACGGTCGACCCGCCGGCCTCCATCTTGTTCACGATGCGCCCGCGAATCCAGGCGTGCGCCGCAGGAAAGTAGGGTTCACCGGTGGGCAGGCGCTTCCAGATCTCCGTGTCGGCGAATCGGTCGATTCCGCTGGTGGCGCCGAGTTTCGCAATGTCGAGCTGATCGGCTCCGAGGAGATGCACCACCACCGTGTCGGCCTTGCGAATCGTGGGTGTGCTCGACGACAGCTCCGAAATCGAGAACACCAGCAGCGGGGGCACGACGCTCACGGAGAAAACGCTGGTCGCGGTGAGTGCGACGGGGCCGTCGCCCGCGTCTGCTGTGATGACGGCGACGCCGGCGGGGTGGTTGCGGAACGCAGCCTTGAACTCGTCAGGCGTCACAGTCTCTGAACTCGGGTGCTGCACCAGCTGGTGTTCAGTGGTGATGCGGTGTTCGTTGTGTTCGTTGTCGCCGTTCGCGCGGGTGAACGGGTTCAACGGCTGCGGGTTGCTCACGGTAGCTCCTGGAGATGAACGGTGCTCGTTTCGAAAGCCGCGACGGTAGTGACGAGGCTCGCTGTCATTAAGACTAGATCGACTCGCATTTTGCTAGCACCTTATGCCGTAACAGTGAGCAACACCTTTCCGATGTGAGCCGACGACTCCATCAGCCGGTGCGCTTCCGGGGCAGCATCGAGCGGCAGACGAGAGTCGATGATCGGCCGCACCTGGCCGCTTGCGACCAACGGCCACACGTTTTCGCCGACGCTCGCCACGATCGCCGCCTTCGCCGCACCAGACCGTGCCCGCAGGCTCGTGCCGTGAATCGTGCCGCGCTTCATCATCAGAACCCCGAAGTTGACCTGCCCCGGCTCGCCGCTCAGGTTGCCGATGTTCAGAATGTGCCCGTCGAGGGCGAGCGCGCGAATGTTGCGCTCCAGGTACGACCCCCCGATCGGGTCGAGAATGACGTGCGCCCCCGGCCCTTCCGCCTTGAGCCTGGCCACGAAGTCGTCGGTGTTGTAATTGATGAGAATGTCGGCCCCGAGTTCGGCGCAGGCGGCGAGTTTCGCCTCTGAGCCGGCGGTGACCGCGACGCGCGCACCCATGGCCTTACCGAGTTGGATGCTCATGGTGCCGATTCCGCTCGACCCCCCATGCACCAGCAACGTTTCACCCCGCCGCAGATCGGCGAGCAGAAAAACGTTCGACCACACCGTGCACGCCACTTCCATGAGGCCGGCGGCGTCGATCAGATCGATGTTCTCGGGTATCTTCAGCACCTGCCCTGCCGGTACGCTCACCTTTTCCGCGTAGCCCCCGCCGCTCAACAGGGCGCACACTCGGTCGCCCACCGCGACGGCCCCGACCTCGGAGCCGATCGCAGACACCACTCCCGAGACTTCGAGTCCCAGCCACTCCGGCGCGCCGGCAGGCGGCGGGTAGTGCCCCTCACGCTGGCTGATATCCGCTCTGTTCACTCCGGCGGCGGCCACTTCGATGAGTACATCGCCAGGCCCGATCACCGGGTCGGCAACCTCGCCGACGTGCAGCACCTCGGGCCCGCCGAATGACGAATTCAGAACAGCTCTCATGCTTCTAAACGTAAGCCCTGCGGGGCGGGGCACACCTGCAGCACACACATTCCGCAGTTCGTGCGAAACACCGGGGTCGGCCGCTCGTGGCGTGCAGGGTCAGAGGCGCTAGAGGCGCTGTTGTCGCGGCACGATCACCTGTTTCACGATGATGAGAATCGAGGCGGTCACCGGCACGGCGACGAGCGCCCCGAGAATGCCGAGCAGGGTGCCGCCCACAAGGGCTCCGATCACCACGAGGATGCCCGGAACATCCACTGCCTTGCTCATCACCCGTGGGCTGAAGACATAGGCCTCGACCTGCATGTAGATCAAGAAGTAGATGGCGATCGCGATTGCCGTGGCGGGCGATGCAGTCAGGCCCACCAGAGTGACCAGCACGGCGCTGATGATCGTTCCCACCAGTGGAATGAGCGCGAGCATGAAGGCGACGACGGCCAGCACCCCGGCGAACGGCACGCCGATGATCGTCATGGCGATGAAACCGAGTATTCCGTTCGACGCCGCCAGAATGACCTGACCGATCACGTATTTGCCCACCGAGTTGACGATCTGTTCGGTGATCGAGATGAAACCGGGGCGTTTGGATGCCGGGACAAGGCTGTACATGCCTGCTTTCGCGGCGTCGAGCGAGCCCAGAAAGAACAGCGACAGAATCACGATGGTGATTCCGCCGAAGATGCCCCCGATGACATCGCTGCCCACCTTCAGAATGCCGCCGCCGAGGCTGGCGAGGTTGCTGGGGTTGGTCAGGAAGCTGCCGAGCGACGACGCGAGCGACGACATATTGATCACCCCGCCGAGGGAGGAGTTCAACGAGATGAACCAGGCCTGTTGTGAGACGTTCGTGACGGCCTGGGGGAGGCCGTTCACCAGCGCCGTGCCTTCCTTGATGACCACCGGAACGATGAGAAAGAGAATTCCGATGATCAGCAGAATGAACAGCACGAACACGACGGTGATGGCGAGCACCCGCTTCAGCCCCCGCCGTTCGAGCAGCCGCACGATGGGGTCGAGGCCCAGCGCGATGAACACCGCGGCGGCCAGATAGACCAGAATCGTGGCGATCGACGAGAGGGCGAGGGCGAGAAGTACCGCCATCAGCCCGCCGAGGGTGGCCACGAAGCCGATTCTGAGGGCGTTCGTTCTCATCTGGGGCTCTCTTTGCGGTCGTCTTCGATCTGACTTACACTGTGTGAAGGTAGTTGAAATCTGCCATGCTTTTTTGTGCCCATTTTCACCCGGGCACCACCTCATCCGAGTGTACTGAAGCGCGGCGATTTCTCATCCTAGGGTGGTGGCTCAATTGGTAGAGCAGCGGTCTCCAAAACCGCAGGTTGCAGGTTCGAGTCCTGTCCGCCCTGCACATCGAAAAGGGCGCTCGCTCTTCTTCGATCGCTTGTGAAAGGTACTAACGGTGGCACGAAAGATAGTCGACGAACCCAGTGAGGCTGTCGTCGAACGCGCCAAGAGCGACAGGGATGCCCGGCGCAACCCTTTTTCTCGAATCGTGCTTTTCATTCAGCAAGTCTTCACAGAACTTAAGAAAGTCGTCACGCCGACACGAAAAGAGCTGATCAGTTACACGCTGGTCGTGCTGGTCTTCGTTGTCATCATGATGGCGCTCGTCGGTGGCCTCGACTGGTTGTTCAGCTGGGCTGCCGTCATCGTGTTCGGTGATCCGGGTACCGCTCCTATTGGTTCCTAGCTTCCAGGTGTTTATTAGAAGCCGACTCCCAAACTCCAAAATTGCGCCAACGAGGAAAAGGGCCGACTGGCTCATAGAAATGGAACGTATTTAGTGTCTAAGTCAAACCGCGACGATCTCGACCTCGGGGCTGCTGAAGAGCAGTCGAGTGAGGTCGAAGAGGCGCAAGAGGGCGACAACATCGAGATCGAGTCTCCGAGCGATCTTGATGCACTTCTGCGTGCCATCGACGGCGGAACGAACGATGAGCACTTCGTCGATGAGAACTCCGATGGCGTCGAAACAGAGGTCGATGATCTCGAAGCCGACACCGAGGTGAACGAGGCCCTCGAATCGGGCGACGCGCTCGACACCGAGGCCGCGCTCGAGGCGATCGAAGACGAAGAGGAGATCGACGGCGTAGAAACCGATGCCGAAGACGACGACTTCGTCTCTGACGCCGTCGTTTCGGCCGATGACGCGGGTGAGCTCGAGCTGGAGGCCGAACTGGCCGAAGCCGCTGAGGTCGACCCCTACGACGCGTTCCGTACCGAGCTGCGCTTCATGCCGGGCAAGTGGTACGTCATCCACTCGTACGCCGGTTTCGAGAAGCGCGTCAAGCAGAACATCGAGAGCCGCAAGAGCTCCATGGGCATGGAAGATTACGTCTACCAGGTCGAGGTTCCGATGGAAGACGTCGTCGAGATCAAGAACGGCCAGCGCAAGCTGGTCACTCGCGTTCGCATTCCCGGCTATGTGCTCGTTCGCATGGACCTGAATGAAGACAGCTGGTCGGTCGTTCGCCACACCCCCGGTGTCACCGGGTTCGTGGGCAACTCGCACAACCCCACCCCGTTGCGCTTCGAAGAGGCCTTCAACATGCTGAAGAGCCTCGTCGAGATCGTCGAAGCCCCGGTCGCCAAGACCGCAGGCAAGGGTGGCAAGGCCGTATCGCGTTCCATCCCGGCCGAGATCGACTTCGAGATCGGTGAGACCATCACCATCAAAGAGGGCTCGTTCGCAGGTCTGCCGGGTACCATCAGCGAGATCAAGCCCGAGAGCGGCAAGCTCACGGTTCTCGTCTCGCTGTTCGAGCGTGAGACGCCGGTCGAGCTCAGCTTCGATCAAGTCACAAAACTTTAGGATCGCCGGAGCGGCGCTCCTGAAGTTTGCTCCGATGGCTGCGCCGCCGCTACTGCGGCGCAGCGAATAAATCTTCATCTCGAGTAGTTGAGATGAGTACCACCTGAGCTCGGCGATTGAGTTCAGTTTCAAAAAAGAGGAAGAAAACTAATGGCACCGAAGAAGAAGGTCACAGGTCTGATTAAGCTTCAGATCAAGGCCGGCGCCGCCAACCCCGCACCGCCCATCGGGCCGGCGCTGGGTCAGCACGGCGTGAACATCATGGAGTTCTGCAAGGCGTACAACGCTGCGACAGAAGACCAGCGCGGCAACGTCATTCCGGTTGAGATCACCGTGTACGAAGATCGTTCGTTCACGTTCATCCTGAAGACCCCGCCCGCAGCAGAGCTCATCAAAAAGGCAGCCGGCGTTGCCAAGGGTTCAGGCACTCCGCACACCGTCAAGGTTGCGAAGCTCACCCAGAGCCAGGTTCGCGAGATCGCTCAGATCAAGCTGGCCGACCTCAACGCCAACGATCTCGACGCTGCGTCGCTGATCATTGCCGGCACCGCCCGTTCCATGGGCATCACGGTCGAGGCCTAGCCCCGATCATCCTGCCGCCCCTCGTCGAGGGAACGGCACGTGGGAGAGCCAGCCTGGCTCACAAACCACACTCTCCGTCTAGTGAATTAGGAGATTCATCATGGCACCCAAGTCAAAGGCTTACAGGGCCGCCGCTTCGAAGATCGAAGAGGGCAAGCTCTACACCGCCGCCGAAGCCGTCGTTCTCGCGAAAGAGACCGGCTCAGCAAAGTTCGACAGCACCGTTGAGGTCGCCCTCAAGCTCGGTGTTGACCCCCGCAAGGCAGACCAGATGGTTCGCGGTACCGTAATTCTTCCTCACGGCACCGGTAAGACCGCCCGCGTCATCGTCTTCGCAACGGGCCCCGCGGCCGAAGCAGCGATCGCTGCCGGCGCCGACGAGGTCGGTGGCGACGAGCTCATCGAGAAGGTGGCCGCCGGCTACACCTCGTTCGACTCCGCCGTCTCGACCCCCGAGCTCATGGGCAAGGTCGGTCGTCTGGGTAAGGTACTCGGCCCGCGTGGCCTCATGCCCAACCCGAAGACCGGTACGGTCACCCCCGACGTGGCGAAGGCTGTCACCGAGATCAAGGGCGGCAAGATCGAGTTCCGCGTCGACAAGCACTCCAACGTGCACTTCGTCGCCGGCAAGGTCAGCTTCACACCTGACCAGCTGCGCGAGAACGTGGGCGCTGCGCTCGACGAGATCGTGCGCCAGAAGCCGTCTTCGTCGAAGGGACGCTACATCACCAAGGGCACCGTTTCGACGACCTTCGGCCCGGGCATCCCGGTCGACGTGAATGCGCTTGCTTAGCAGTTAGTTCATCTGAAAGGGGTCCGCTTCGGCGGGCCCCTTTTTCGTGGTCGGCCTGTCATCTCCGACGGGGTTCAGGATGCCCGGCTCTGCCACTTAGGCTGAAGCGGTGACCCTTGAACTCCGCCGTGCCGTGCCCGCCGATGCCGCTCGTTTGGCGCTCATCGCAGCTGCCACCTTCGCACTCGCCTGCCCCGACGGATCCAAGGCCGTCGACATCAACCACTACGTGACCGCGAACCTCACCGAAGAGCGCTTCGCCGGCTATCTCGCCGACGAGAACCGCCTTCTCTTTCTCGCCGAGGAGCAGGGCATTCCGGTGGGCTACACCATGGTCATCCTCGGTGAACCGAGTGACGCCGATGTGGCTCGAGCGATCACGCTGCGCCCGTCAGCCGAGTTGAGCAAGATGTACGTGTTCGCCGGCCATCACGGGCGCGGAGTCGCGGCGCAACTGATGGCGCTCTCGGTGGCGGCCGCGCGCGAGGCGGGCGCATCCGGAATCTGGCTCGGCGTCAACGACGAGAACGCCCGGGCGAACCGCTTCTACGAGAAGAGCGGTTTCGCCATCGTCGGCACGAAATCGTTCCAGCTCGGCGCGAACGTCGAATCCGACTTCGTGCGCGAGCGCTCCCTCGCCTGACCGTCACATGGATCACGAAAACCGCCCTTCCGCGAGGGTTTTGGGGCGGTTTTTGTGATCTAGATCTGCTCGGCGACGTTGAGGACGAGCTTGCCACGGGTGTGGCCCGATTCGAGCGCGCGGTGGGCGGCAGCGGCGTCGGCCAGGTCGAAGACCTCGTCGACGTGCACGTGTACGTCGCCCGAGTTGATGAGCCGCGTGATGATGGTGAGCGTCGCCGCGTCGGGCGAGACTTTGTAGGTGGTCGCGCGAACCCCCGCGCGGTGCGCGTCGTCGATGACGGTCGGCCAGCTGCCGCTCGGTGCATTCACCAGCAGACCCCCGGCGCGCAGGGTCTGCAACGAGCGGGTTCCGGTGTCGGCGTGGGTGTTACCGATCAGGTCGATGACCACATCGAGGTTCGACACCTCGTCTTCGAACGACGTGCTGGTGTAGTCGATCACTTCGGCGGCACCGAGTTCGCGCAACCAGCTGGCATTGCGCGCCGACGAAGTCGTGATCACGTACGCTCCGAAGTAGGCGGCGAACTGCACCGCGAAGTGGCCGACACCGCCGGCAGCGGCATGAATGAGGATGCGCTGGCCTTCGTGTGCCTTCGCGACATCCACCACCATGCCCCAGGCCGTGAGCGCCGCAAGCGGAACGCCCGCAGCTTCGATGAGCGAGAGCCGGCCGGGCTTCTTGCAGAGCTGCAGGCTCGGCACCGTGACGTATTCGGCGTAGGAGCCCTGGCCGCGCGGCGCGGTGAGCATGCCGTACACCTCGTCGCCGGGCTTCAAGAAGTGCCCTTCGTAGGGCGATTCGACGACGACGCCGCTGAAGTCTTGACCAAGGATGTACGGGTACGTCGCAATGGCGGCCGAGGCACCGCGGCCCGCCCGGGTCTTCGCGTCGATGGGGTTGAGCCCGGCTCCGGCGACCTTCACGAGAACCTCGGCGTTGATCCGAACCGGCAGCGGAACCTCGGCGAGATGCAGCACGTCGGCCGGGCCCGTGCCGTCGATCACGGCGGCAGTCATAGATGCCGGGTGTTCGCCTGTGTCGAGAAACTCTGCTGTCGGGTTCGACAAGTGGCTCACTCCGGTTATTTGCTGAGTCATCGGTAACCTTCCGTCGTAGTGCGATCAACTCCGCTGGTGATCGCGAGGTATCGACGTGCTGTGTGGCCCATTCGCGGGGGCCCCGTGACCTAAGTAAAGCCCCCCATTGATACAAAGATGTTACGAGAGTGTCACTGTGTTGCTAACAAAAAGCTCAGCGTTGCGAACAAGAAGCTCAGCGGTTGTCGTAGACGCGCTTGAGTTTGCCGCCGGAGCGCTCGAGGGAGCCGGGGGCGGCGAGTTCGACGGTGACGCTCGACCCGATGCGGGTCTTGATGTCGCGCACGAGGGCTGCGGAGGCGCGCTTGCCGTCGCCGGCGCTGAGGCCGGGGATGGGCTCGATGCGCACAGTCATGCAATCCATGCGGCCCTGCTTCGAGAGTTCCAGCACGAAGTGCGGTGAGAGCCCGGTGATCGTCAGGGCGATCTCTTCGATCTGGCTGGGAAACAGGTTCACGCCGCGCAAGATGATCATGTCGTCGTTGCGGCCGGTGATCTTCTTGATGCGGCGCATGTTCGGCCGAGCGGTGCCGGGCAGCAGGGTCGAGATGTCGTGCGTGCGGTAGCGGATGATCGGCAACGCTTCTTTGGTGAGAGTGGTGAAGACGAGTTCGCCCTGCTGACCATCCGCAACCGCATTGCCCAGGGCGTCGACGATCTCGGGGCGAAACTCGTCTTCCCAGATGTGGGGGCCGTCTTTGCTCTCGATGCATTCGCTGCCGACGCCCGGGCCCATGATTTCGCTGAGCCCGTAGATGTCGAGCGCGTCGATGCCGAGGCTCGCTTCGATGGTGGAGCGCATCTCGTTGGTCCACGGTTCGGCGCCGAGCACGCCGACAGAGAGGGAGCTGTCTGCAGGGTCGATGCCGCTCTCGCGAAGGGCGTCGATGATGGTGAGCAGATACGTAGGCGTGCACATGATGGCGTCGGGTTCGAAGTCGCGGATGAGCTGCACCTGCTTGAGGGTGTTTCCGCCCGACATGGGTACTACCGTGCAGCCGAGGCGCTCGATGCCGGCGTGCGCGCCGAGGCCGCCGGTGAACAGGCCGTACCCGTAGGCGTTGTGCACCATCTGCCCGGGGCGGATGCCCGCCGCACGTAGTGAACGGGCGATCAGATCCGCCCAGCGGTCGAGGTCTGCCGCCGTGTAGCCGACGACGGTGGGCAGACCGGTGGTTCCGGAGGAGGCGTGGATGCGGGCGACCTGGGCGCGGGGTACGGCGAACATGCCGAACGGGTAGGTCTCGCGCAGGTCGTCTTTGGTGGTGAACGGAAGCTTTTCGAGGTCGGACAGCTCGCGGATGTCGTCGGGGTGCACGCCGACCGCGTCGAACTTGTGCGTGTAGAGGGGAACGTTGGCATAGGCGTGCCGCACGGTCTGCTGCAGGCGGCTGAGCTGCAACGCCTCGAGCTCGTCACGCGACATCCGTTCTTCGGGGTCGAGCTCGGCTGACTCCGGAGCGTGCGCGCGGGATGGGTGCGTGACCGGTGACATGGGGCCCTCCGTTGGGTAGGTGCGGTGCGGTTCGAAGCGGTGCGAAGCGGTGCGGAGCGATTCGGAGCGGTGCGGTGTGGGTGGTGTGGGTGGTGCGGTTCGGTGTGGGTGCAGTCGAAAGGTGGCAGCGTGGTCTGCGTGACGTGGTGGTTCGGCTACCGCGCCGGAACCGGCAGACTCGTCGTGCGGCTCCGGCCGCGGAATTCGGCGACGACGACGCCCGTTTCATCGGTCACCTGCACGTCGTAGATTCCGCTTCGGCCGCTGAGGGTGCGCCGCTCGGCTGTGGCGGTGAGAACCTGCCCCGCTCGCACAGGCCTCAGAAAAGAGATCTCCGCGCCGGCCGCCAGCGTCACGGAGTCGCTCTCGTTGCAGGCGATCGCGAATGCAGTGTCGGCGATCGCGAAGATGAGGCCGCCGTGCATCACATCGAAGCCGTTCAGCATGTCGTCGCGAATCGCCATCGTGACGACGGCGTGGCCCGGTTCGCCCGTCACGACAGACATGCCGAGGGCTGCGGATGCCCGATCCCTGCCTATCATGGCCGTGGCGCCTGAGCGGCTCATGTCGGAGCGGCCTACCTCGGGGCGGCCTACGTCGGAGCGGCTCGTGTCTGCCTGGGTTGCGTTGCTCACCTGATACCTCTGCCTCGTCATCGAGTTTGTCGGTTGTTCGTTCACTGGTTCGCGATTCGTGGTGATCGTGGTTCCTTCGCGTTCACTATACCGCCCTGACTGAACGTACGGTAAGTGAGGTTGACGAGGATGCGGCGAGCATGACATTGTTTACAGAACGAACGATCAGTAAGTTCATCAGCGAGGTAACGGAGCCATGACAGAAGCTTTTGTGGTCGGCGGAGTCCGCACTCCGATCGGCAGGTACGGTGGTTCACTCGCGACTGTTCGGCCCGACGACCTCGCCGCCATCGCGATTCGTGAGCTCGTGGCGCGCACCGGAGTCGACCCCGACAGAATCGACGACGTGATCTTCGGTGACGCGAATCAGGCCGGTGAAGACAATCGCAACGTGGCACGCATGGCCGCGCTCCTGGCGGGGCTGCCGGTGAGCGTGCCCGGAATCACGGTGAACCGCCTCTGTGCATCCGGTCTGTCGGCCGTACAGTTCGCGTCGGCGATGGTGAAGTCGGGCGAGGCCGACATCGTGATCGCGGGAGGCGTGGAGTCGATGACCCGCGCGCCGTGGGTGCAGGCGAAGCCGGAGAAGGCATGGGGCAAGCCGGGGCTGGCCTATGACACATCGATCGGCTGGCGGTTTCCGAACCCAGAGTTCGTGAGGCGCGACAAGTTCACGTTCAGCATGCCCGAGACGGGCGAAGAGGTCGGCATTCAGGAGGGCATCACGCGCGAAGGCGCCGATGCGTTCTCGTTGCGTTCGCACCAGCGGGCACTGGCGGCCACGGCGGCCGGGCACTTCGACGACGAGATCGTGGCAGTGAAGACCCGCGCCGGGCTGGTGACGACAGATGAAGGCCCCCGTGCCGACACGTCAATGGAGGTGTTGGCCGGCCTTCGCCCGGTGGTCAAGGGCGGCACCCTCGTGACGGCGGGCAACGCCTCGCCGTTGAACGACGGTGCTGCCGCGATTCTGGTGGCGAGCGAGTCGGCGGTCGAGCGGTTCGGGCTCACGCCGAGTGCCCGCGTGATCGGTGGCTCGTCGGCTGGAGTGTCTCCTGAGGTGATGGGGCTGGGCCCTGTTTCTGCCGTTCAGAAGCTCTTCGCGCGCACCGGGCTCACAAATGATGACATCGGTGCGATCGAACTGAACGAAGCGTTTGCGACCCAGGCGCTCGCCGTGGTTCGCCGGCTCGGGTTCGACGAGTCGATCGTGAACGCCGACGGCGGGGCGATCGCTCTGGGGCATCCGCTCGGCGCATCCGGAACCCGCATTCTTGTCACACTGCTCGGCCGCATGCAGCGCGAAGGCGCCTCGCGCGGCCTCGCGACCATGTGCGTCGGCGTCGGCCAAGGCGCGGCACTCGTCGTCGAGGCCGTCTGATGCCTCTGCCGAACCTCACCACGCTGCGAGTAGTGGATGATCGCCCCGACCGCCTGCACATCGCCCTGAATCGCCCCGAGGTCAAAAACGCCATCGACCGAGCGATGGTCACCGAATTGCACGCAGTGTGCGCCGAACTCGAGCGCTCGCCGCGCATCCTGATCGTCTCGGGCTCTGACGGCGTCTTCGCTTCGGGCGCCGACATCGCCCAGCTGCGCGAACGCCGGCGCGACGAAGCGCTGGAGGGCATCAACTCGCGCATCATGGTGCGTATCGCGGCCCTGCCGCTGCCCGTGATCGCGGCGATCGACGGCTGGGCCCTGGGCGGGGGAGCCGAGCTCGCTTACGCGGCCGATTTTCGCATCGCCTCGACCACGGCGAAGATCGGCAACCCCGAAACCAGCCTCGGCATCACGCCGGCGGCCGGTGCGACCTGGCGACTGGTGGAGCTGGTCGGCGAGCCGCTGGCGAAGGAGATCCTGCTGGCCGGCCGCGTGCTCGACGCCTCCGAGGCGCTCGCCGTGCGGCTGGTCAGCTCGGTGCACGAGCCGGCCGAACTGCCCGCGGCAGCGGATGCCCTTGCCGACCGCATCGCGAAACAAGACCCCTTGGCGCTGCGGTTCACCAAGAGCCTCATCCACGCGCCGCGCACGGCCCACCCCGCCGTCGACGAGCAGGCGCAGGCGGTGCTCTTCGAGAGCCCCGCGAAGTTCGAGCGCATGACGGCGTTCCTCGAGAGGAGCGCAGCCCGGCCTCAGCCGAAAACATCGGCGGATTCGGTAGGGCACCCCCGCCGACGCGTTGCCCTGCCCGAATCTCCGGTGAAATCGGCGGGCGTTGTGGGCGTGCCCGATGTTGTCGGTGTGCTGGGCGGCGGCCGCATGGGCGTCGGCATCGCACACGCGTTTCTGCTCGCGGGCGCCCGGGTCATCATCCTCGAGCGGGATGACGCCGCGGCGGCGCAGGCACGCGACGGGCTGGCCGCTGCCATCGAGCGGAGCGTGGCGAGAGCTACGACCACCGAGACCGCCGACGAGTTGCTCGCGCGCAGCATCGTCACGACCGAGGTCGCCGCATTCGCCGGCGCCGGACTCGTGGTGGAGGCCGTTCCCGAAGACTTCGCCCTCAAGAGCTCGATGCTGCAGCGTGTCGAGGCCGTGCTCGGCGAAGGCGCCTGGCTCGTATCGAACACGTCGTCGCTGTCGATCGACGACCTCGCTGCGACGCTCGCGCATCCGGAGCGCTTCTGCGGCCTGCACTTCTTCAACCCCGTGCCCGCCTCGACGCTGGTCGAGATCGTGCGCGGCGAAGCCAGCGCGCCCGAGCTGATCGCGGCAGCGCAGAGCTGGGTGGCGGCCATCGGCAAGACGCCCATCATCGTGAAGAACTCGCCGGGGTTCGCGAGCTCCCGGCTCGGCGTGGTGATCGCCATCGAAGCGATCCGGATGCTCGAAGAAGGAGTAGCTTCGGCCGAAGACATCGATGCGGCCATGGTTCTGGGGTACAAATTTCCCGTCGGACCGTTGCGGCTCACCGATCTCGTGGGCCTCGACGTTCGGCTCGGAATCTCCGATTACCTCGCGTCGACGCTCGGCGAACGGTTCACCGCTCCCGCACTGCTGCGTCAGAAGGTGGCAGACGGCAAGCTCGGGCGCAAGAGCGGCGAGGGCTTCTTCGTGTGGTCCGACGCCACCGCATCAGCACCTTCAAACAGACAAGCGCCTCGAAACAGAGAAGGAGTGTCATGACCATCGAAACCCCCACGCGGGGCACCGCTGCCTCAACCACCGAGGTGCGTCTGCTGCCCAGTTTTGTGCGAGGTGCGTGGTGGAGCCCCGAGCCGGCGGCCCGGGCATCCGCGACCCCCGTGCGCGACGCGTCGACGGGTGAGGTCATCTCGCTCGTCTCGAGTGACGGCCTCGACGTGCAGGCGGCCGTCGACTACGCGCGCACCGTGGGGCAGAAGAGCCTCGGCGCCCTCACCTTTCACCAGCGCGCGCTCGTGCTGAAGGCGCTCGGGGCCTATCTCACCGAACACAAGGCCGAGCTGTACGCCGTCAGCACCCAGACCGGCGCGACGAAACGCGACTCAGGTGTCGATGTTGACGGCGGAATCGGCGTGCTCTTCACCTACGGATCGAAGGGGCGCCGCGAGCTGCCGAACTCGACCATCATCGTCGATGGGGCGCCCGAGAACCTGGCGCGCGACAACTCGTTCGGTGGGCAGCACGTGTACACCCGCGTGCCCGGCGTCGCATTTCAGGTCAACGCCTTCAACTTTCCGGTGTGGGGCATGCTCGAGAAGTTCGCGCCCGCGTTTCTGGCGGGGGTACCGAGCATCGCGAAGCCGGCCACGCCCACGGCATACCTCACCGAAGCGTGTGTGCGGTTGATGGTGTCGTCGGGGCTGTTGACCTCAGGGTCGCTGCAACTCATTTCTGGTTCGGTGCGCGGCTTTCTCGATCACCTCGACCTGCGCGACCGCGTCGGATTCACCGGCTCGGCGTCAACAGCCCGCTCGCTCTTCGAGCACGCCAACGTCATCTCGGGTGGAGTCGGCCTGACGGCTGAGACCGACTCGCTGAACGCCGCCATTCTGGGTCCGGATGCCGCGCCCGGCACTCCCGAGTTCGATGCGTTCGTGGCGTCTGTCGTCACCGAGATCACTTCGAAGGCGGGGCAGAAGTGCACGTGCATCCGGCGGGTCATCGTGCCGCGTGGGCGCGTGGACGACGTGATCGACGCCGTCGCAGCTCGCATCACGGCGCGCACCGTGGTGGGCGACCCGCGTGCCGAGGGTGTCACCATGGGCCCGCTCGCGAGCCTCGAGCAGCGTGACGAGGTGTGGCGTTCGGTCGAGGCGCTGCTCGCCGGCGGCGGTCGTATCGCGTTCGGTTCTCTCGAAACAGCGCAAACCGTGCGCAGCGACGGATCGGTCGGGGTGATTCCCGAAGGCGCCTTCATGGCACCGATCGTGCTGCGCTTCGACGATTCGGATGCCCCGGCCGTGCACACCATCGAGGCCTTCGGGCCGGTCTGTTCGGTCATCGGCTACGACGATATTGATGATGCCGTTCGGCTGGCCAACCTGGGCGGCGGCTCGCTCGTCGCGACCATTGCCAGCATCGACCCGGTGGCCGTCGCGACGCTGTTCGGCGGAATCGCGCCGTTCCACGGGCGGGTGCTTGTACTGGATCGCGACGACGCTCGCACGAGTACCGGGCACGGGTCGCCCGTTCCGCACCTGGTGCACGGCGGCCCTGGGCGCGCCGGTGGTGGGGAGGAGCTCGGCGGCATCCGCGCCGTGAAGCACTTCATGCAGCGAACCGCGGTACAGGGCACGCCGGCAGTACTCACTGCGCTGACCGGCGAGTGGCGGGCCGGCGCCCCCACGATTCAGGCGGGCGCAGGTGCGATCACTGGTGCGAGCGCCGCCGAGCATCCGTTCAGAAAGCCGCTCTCGCGGCTTCGGCTTGGAGACGCGGTGGCCTCCGCCCCCCGCGAGATCACGCTCGACGACATCAGCCACTTCGCCGAGTTCACAGGCGACACGTTCTACGCCCACACGAACGAGGAGGCTGCGGCGGCGAATCCGTTCTTCCCGGGGCGGGTGGCGCACGGGTACCTGCTGCTCTCCTGGGCCGCCGGGCTCTTCGTCGACCCCGAGCCCGGCCCCGTCTTGGCCAACTACGGGCTCGAGAACCTGCGCTTTGTCACCCCCGTGTCACCCGGCGACAGCGTGCACGTGACGCTCACTGTCGAGCAGATCACGCCACGCGAGAACGAGGAATACGGCGAGGTGCGCTGGGACGCGGTCCTCCGCAACCAGCGCGACGAGCCGGTCGCCACCTACGACGTGCTCACCCTCGTCTCCAAGGAGTAGCCCAGGGTGGGCGCAGTCGCGTCAGGCGGTCGGGCGGTGCAGGCCGTCGAAGGCGACCGAGATGACGTCGTCGGCGAGCTGGGCGGGCGTGAGTGCGCCCCCCGGCTTGTACCACTCCACGATCGAGTTGATCATGCCGAACAGCAGCAGGGTGATGGTGCGGGAGTCGACGTCGGCACGAAGAGAACCGTCGGCGCGGGCCTGGTCGACGAGCTGCGCCACCTGGTGATCGAAGGCGCGGCGCCGTTCGAGGGCATTGCGTTCGATCTCGGTGTTGCCGCGCAGGCGCAACAGCAGGGTGACGTACGGCAGATCATCCACCAGCACCTGAACCGCGCCGCGCAGCACGAACCGCAGCCGGTCTTCGGCCGGGCCCTCGATGGCTCCGGGCAGGGTCAGGATGCCCTCCAGCCCCCCGAGCGCACGCTCGAGCGCAAGGCGCAGCAGATCTTCCTTGCCGCTCACGTGGTAGTAGACGGCCGACTTGCTCGTGCCGAGGCGCTCGGCCAGAAGCCCCATCGAGGTGGCGTCGTACCCGTAATCGTTGAAGGCGACCACCGCGATGTCAAGCACGGCGGGCAGGTCGTAGGCCGCCCGCCCGCTGCGGCCGTTGCCGCCGCCGGTCGGCGCCTGGGTTTCGGGGGTCGCTTCGTGCTTCATCTGCACTCGACTCTAGCCGAAACGAGCACTTGCCCCCCAGCGCCACGCGTGATAGTTTTACTGAACGATCGGTAAGTAGTGAGGCTGGCACGAGCCTCTAACGAGGAGGTTCTCATGGCGGCACCAGCAGAAGCGGCACCGGCAGAGGCCGAGATGTCTGCCGAAGACGAACAGGGCCTCGCACGCTTTCTCGAGCTGATCGAGAGCGACAGCCGCGTCGAACCCACCGACTGGATGCCTGAGGGCTACCGCAAGACCCTCGTTCGCCAGATCTCGCAGCATGCCCACTCGGAGATCATCGGCATGCAGCCAGAAGGCAACTGGATCACCCGCGCCCCCAGCCTCAAACGCAAAGCCATTCTCATGGCGAAGGTGCAAGACGAAGCCGGCCACGGGCTCTACCTCTACTCCGCAGCCCAGACGCTCGGCACCGACCGCGACACCATGTTCGACCAGCTCATCACGGGCAAGGCGAAGTACTCGTCGATCTTCAACTACCTCACCCCGACCTGGGCCGATATGGGCTCGATCGGCTGGCTCGTCGACGGGGCTGCCATTTGCAACCAGGTGCCGCTCTGCCGGGCATCCTACGGCCCGTATGGCCGCGCCATGGTTCGCATCTGCAAAGAAGAGAGCTTTCACCAGCGTCAGGGCTTCGAAATTCTGCTCAGCCTCATGAACGGCACGGATGCGCAAGCGAAGATGGCGCAAGAATCGGTCAATCGCTGGTACGCCCCGGCCCTGATGATGTTCGGGCCGCCTGACGAAGACTCGCCCAACTCCAAGCAGAGCATGGCGTGGAAGATCAAGCGCTTCAGCAACGACGAACTGCGTCAGCGCTTTGTCGACATGCTCGTTCCGCAGGCCGAGATTCTCGGCGTGACGCTGCCCGACCCCGATCTGAAGTTCAACGAAGAAACCGGTCACTACGACTTCGGCGAGCTCGACTGGTCGGAGTTCTACGAGGTGCTGAAGGGCAACGGCCAAGCCAACGGTGTGCGCGTGGCCAGGCGCCGTGCGGCGCACGAGAACGGCGAGTGGGTGCGCGAAGCCGCCCGGGCCTATGCAGACAAGCAGGCCGCCGCCGCAGCAACGGCCGCAGCGCTCACTGCGAACGAAACGGTGGCCGCCTGATGCCCAGCCCTGGAGATTCAGGAGCCCGCGAAGAGTGGCCCCTGTGGGAGGTGTTCGTGCGGTCATCCCGCGGCCTCTCGCACGTGCACGCCGGGTCGCTGCACGCGCCCGACGAGATCATGGCGGTGCGCAACGCGCGCGATCTGTACACCCGCCGCAACGAGGGTGTTTCGGTGTGGGTGGTTCGGGCATCCGACATCACCGCGAGCGACCCCGACGCCAAGGGCGCGTTCTTCGAGTCGCCGCAGGGCAAAGACTTCAGGCACGCCATTTACTACACGAAGTCGGAAGGGGTGGCGCACCTGTGAGTGTCAAGCAGCGGCAGGCTCCGACCGGCATCATGACGCCCGAGCTGATCGAATCCGAGATCGCGGGCGGCTTGGTGGCGACGGATGCCGTGGCCACGTACGCCCTCGGTCTCGGCGACGATGCCCTCATCTTGGCGCATCGCCTCGGCGAATGGATCGCGAACGGGCCCGAGCTCGAAGAAGACGTTGCGCTCGGCAATATCGGGCTCGACATCTTGGGGCATGCCCGGAGCTTTCTCACCTACGCGGGATCGGCCTGGGGCAAGACCGAAGACGACCTCGCCTACTTTCGCAGCGAACCGGAATTCCGCTGCCGCCAGCTCTTCGAGCAGCCGATCGGCGACTTCGCACAGACCATCGCCCGCCAGCTCATCGCCTCGGTGTACTTCGACAGCTTGTACCGCGCGCTGATGCACTCGACCGACCCGACGCTCGCCGCCATCGCGGCCAAGGCCACGAAAGAGGTCGATTACCACCTCGACCACAGCACGCAGTGGTTGCTGCGGCTCGGCCTCGGAACCGACGAATCGGCGTTCCGCATGCAGCGGGGGCTGGATGCGATGTGGCCGTTCGTCGACGAACTGTACCGCGCCGAGCCGCACCGGGCCGAGCCGGCCCCGTCGGGCGAGCTCGGTGCAGAACTCAGCGCGCAGCTCGAGGGCATTGCTGTCGACCCACGGGCCTTGCGCGCCGAATTCGACGCTGTGGTGCCTCGCCTGATCGTGGATGCCGGACTCACGGTACCGAAAGCCTCGGCTGCTCGCGGCGGGGGCCGGCAGGGCATCCACTCGGAGGCGTTCGGTCCTCTGCTCGCCGAGATGCAGGTGCTCGCCCGGCAGCATCCGGGTGCGTCATGGTAGCGGCAGCCGAACTCGAACGTGTGGCTCGACCCGTCCCCGAGGGCAAGCTCGAACGCTCGCTGTGGAACATCGCGGCCACCGTCGTCGACCCAGAAGTTCCGGTGCTCACCATCGAAGACCTCGGCGTCTTGCGTCGTGTGAGCGTCATCGGCGAACACGTTTCGATCGACATCACCCCCACCTACTCCGGATGCCCGGCCATCGACGCCATGCGTGACGACATCGTTTCGGCGCTGGCCTCGCACGGGTACCCGGGTGCGACCGTCAACGTCGTTCTGGCACCCGCCTGGACCACCGACTGGATGAGCGAATCCGGCCGCCGCAAACTGCAGGCGTACGGCATCGCCGCCCCCGCTCCGCGGGGTGCGGGCGTCAGGGGTGCGGGCGTCAATGGCGCGAACGGCAGCGGCGCGGCTGGTCGGCGCGTGAGCTTGGGGCTCGGCATCCACTGCCCGCACTGCGGTTCGATGCACACCCGCGTTCTCTCCCGCTTCGGCTCCACCTCGTGCAAGGCCCTCTACGTGTGCCAGCGCTGCCAGGAGCCGTTCGACTACTTCAAGGATCACTAGCATGAGTGCGACTGCTTCGACCACGGGTGAACTCGACAATGACGCCGCATTCGAGGTCGCCGAGACAGGTCGTGCGGCTGATGCCGAACCCACCCCTCGCCGCCGCGCCCAGTTCCACTCCCTGCGCGTCTTCGCGGTGCGGCACCTCACTGACGACTCCATCGAGGTCACGTTCGAGGTACCGGCGGCGCTCGCCGACGCCTACGACTACGCGCCGGGCCAGTACATCGCCATTCGAACATCCGTTGCCGGTGAAGACGCTCGCCGCAGTTACTCAATCTGCCAGGCGCCAGTGCCGGGCGAGTTGAAGGTCGCGATCAAGCGCGACCTCGGCGGCCTGTTCTCTACCTGGGCCGTCGACAACCTCGCGCCGGGCATGGAGCTCGAGGTGATGAGCCCCGAGGGGCGGTTCACCTCGCAGACCGACGCCGAGACCCTCGCCGCCGCCACGCACTTCGTCGGCATCGCCGCCGGCTCCGGCATCACACCCATGATGGCGCTGATCGAGAGCACTCTGCGAGCCAGCCCGGCGAACCAGTTCTCCCTCGTCTACTCGAACCGCACCGCCATGGACGCCATGTTCGTCGACGAGCTCGCCGACCTCAAAGACCGGTACCCGGCACGCCTCGCGCTGTACCACGTGCTCACCCGCGAGCGCCGTAGCTCTGAGTTGCTCTCCGGGCGACTGGATGCGGCGAAGTTCCGCGAGATTCTCGGTACCCTGATCCGGCCGAGTGACATCGACGAATGGTTCATCTGCGGGCCCTTCGACTTGGTGCAACTCTGCCGCGACACGCTTACCGACCTCGGTGTCGACATCGCAGACGTTCGGTATGAGCTGTTCACTACGGGCCGGCCCGATCGCCCCGCGGGTCAGTCGGGTCGCCCGGTCGAGCTTTCCGCTGACCAGGCCGTTCATACGATCAGCTTCACGCTCGACGGCACCACGGCAACGGTCACGAGCCCGGTGCACAGCAATGAGAGCATCCTGAATGCCGCACTGCGGGTGCGCGGTGACGTGCCGTTCGCCTGCGCCGGGGGAGTGTGCGGCACCTGTCGCGCCGTGGTCACCTCGGGCACGGTCGACATGGTCGAGAACTACGCGCTCGAGCCCGAAGAGCTGGCGCGCGGGTATGTGCTCACCTGTCAGGCGATTCCGACGAGCGACGCTGTGTCGGTCAACTACGACGCGTAGCGTGATGAAGGAGAACCACCCATGACCGTCTCACTCACCATCGCCGACCAGGTCGCCGAGATCGCCCTCAACGACCCCGCGAAACTCAACGCGCTCGACGCCACCGCCATCGCCGAGCTCTCGGCCGCGCTGACTGTCGCCCGCGAGGCCGGCGTTCGTGCCCTGCTCCTCCGCGGCGAAGGCCGCGCCTTCTGCGCCGGACGCGACATCTCGAACGTCGACCCCGCGACCGATGACGCCCGTGGCTACCTCGACGACGTCGTCACCCCCCTCCTGCGGCAGATCGCCGAGTTCCCGGCCCCGACCTTCGCGGCCGCGCACGGCGCCTGCCTCGGCGTCGGGCTCGGACTGCTCGTCGCGACCGACGTGGTCTACGTGGCCGACACCGCGAAAATCGGCTCGCCCTTCGCGAACCTCGGCGCCACCCTCGACTCAGGCGGCCACGCCCTCTTCTTCGAGCGCCTCGGCGCCCACCGAACGCTCGACCTCATCTACACGGCCGAGCTGATGAGCGGCGCCGATGCGGTGGCCGCCGGCCTGTTCAGTCGCGTGGTTCCGGCGGATGATCTGCTCGACTTCACTCGCACGAAGGTCGCCCGCGTGGCTGAGGGCGCGACCGAGGCGTTTCTGGCCAGTAAGGCACTCATCGCGCGCATCCGCGACGACCGCATCGGACTCTGGACCTCGCTCGCCGACGAGAACCGCGCCCAGGGCGACCTGTCTTTCACGCCAGATTACCGCGAGGGCTTCGCCGCCTTCCAGCAGAAGCGGCCGCCCGTCTTCGCCGGTTTCCCCGCCCTCTGACGCCGCTCCTGCGGCCATTCGGCGCTTCTGCTGTAGTTCGGCCGGGCGCAGATGCTCCCAACGGCGCAGCAGCATCCACACGCTCGTACATCAAGCCCGAGGCTGCGAAGCCAACCAACGTCGGAGGGTGCCAGGAGGCAGAATGTCGCAATTGCAGCCGGGCGCTCCAGATTTCGCCGCCCTGATCGTTCGTCAGCGAGGCGCCGGCGGGTTGCGTACAGCGGCGTCGATGAAGGCGTCGCGCCCCGGATGCTTCGAAATGGCCGACCACGCCAGGGTGACCCGGTTGGGGTCGAGGTCGCGAATCGCGACGACGGCTACGTCGGGGCGACGATAGAAGATCGTCGTCGATTCGGGCAGGATGACGAATCCGCGGCCCGACGCCACACGCTCGAGCTTCTCCTCCACGGTCGCGGGAGGCGTGACGGAGCGTGCAGAGCTGAGGCTCTTCGGGGTGGCGACCTGCGCCCACTCCGGCACTGCGCTGGGGTGCTGAAGCAGCACGGACGACCGCAGCTCGGCTATGTCGATGGGTTCGCCGCCCGCTAGAGGATGATCGATCGGCAGCACAGCGAACCGCGGCTCTTCGCAGAGAAACCTCGTCGACAGCCCCGTGGTGTCGAAGGGTTCTCGCGCGTAGACCAGATCGACGCGCTGTTCATGCAGTACCGAGATCTGGTCATCCCAGCCCACTCGGTGAAGCTCGACCCGAGTGTCGGGAACGGCCCGCTCGAAGGCGGTGACCGTCAAAGTGACGAGCAAGCCCGGCATCACGCCGACGCGCAGCGAATGAACCGGGGCGAGCTCGTTGCGCAGAGCAGCGGCGCTGGCCAGCAGGGGGCGGGCGTGTTCGAGCAGCGCGACTCCCGACGCCGTGAGCGCGGTGCCGCGGCTGTCACGGTCGAAGAGCTGAACGCCCAGTTCATCCTCGAGTCTGCGAATCTGACGTGTCAGCACCGGCTGGGCGAGATGAAGGCGTTCGGATGCCCGGCCGTAGTGCAGCTCCTCAGCGAGTACGACGAAATAGCGCAACTTGCGCAGATCAAGATCGTCTGGCACGTCGCTCCTCTCGTCGTTCGGCAATACCCCCATGGTATCGCCGGCGACGAAAAGGGTCTTGGACGGATCACTGCCGCTGACGCGAGGCTGAGAACACATCGCATCATCGATCAAGGAGAAAACACCATGCAACTCGCCGAACACACCGTCATGATCGTCGGCGGTACCTCAGGCATCGGATATGCAATCGCATCGGCGGTCGCCGAGCGAGGCGCAACCCCGATCATCCTCAGCCGCCGGCAGACAAGCGTCGACCGAGCGCTGGCCTCGCTGCCTGCGGGTGCGCGTGGCGGAACGGTCGACCTGACCGATGCGGCATCGGTTGCCGCTCTGGCCACAGCTTTCGGGCCGATCGACCATCTCGTCTACACCGCCGGGGAGGCTCTCGAGCTCGTTCGTGTCGCCGACATGACTCCTGAGATCGTGCAAGGGTTCTTCGAAACCCGATTCGTGGGCGCTCTGAGCGTTGTTCGTGCCGTGGCTCCGATGCTTCGGGCCGGGGGATCGATCACCCTCACGAGCGGATCCGCTGCTGGGCGGCCTGGATCGGGCTGGGCCCTCGGTGCGAGTGTCTGCGGTGCGGTTAACTCGCTCACCCGGGCGCTCGCCGTCGAACTCGCGCCCGTGCGAGTGAACGCCGTAAGCCCCGGAGTCGTGCGCAGCCCCCTCTGGAACAATCTCAGCGACAATGATCGTGAGGGCATGTATGAAGCCGGGTTCGGATTACCCGTCGGCCGCATCGGAGAAGTCGACGACGTGGCGCTCGCCTACGTGTACGCGATGGAGCAGGAGTACAGCACCGGCGCGATCATCAGCGTTGACGGCGGTTCGGCCCTCGTGTAGATCGATCAGGACCGGCGGCCGGATCGCCTGCGCGCTGAGACCGCCCGACTCCCAGAGCGGCGGCACCAGCGAGCACCAGAAAGACCGCGCCGAGGGTGCCGATGGGTGCGGCGGTGTCGCCGGTCGCCGCGAGCTCGGAGGTGCTTCCAGTGTCTGCCGAGTCCGGCAGGGCGCCTGAGCCCGGCGTTGCCGGCGCACCCGGCAGAGCGACGGGGTCGCTCTCGGTCACGGGCCCCAGGCCGATGTCGTTCACGGCGGCGACGCGGAAGGTGTACGAGGCCCCGGCCACGAGACCGGCCACGGTGAGCTCGCGTGCGTCGGCAGAAGTCTGGGCAGACTGCTCAACCGTGCCGTCGGCCCGAACCGCGCTCACGACGAAATTCGTGGTGGCGTCGGCGTCGGCGCTGCGAGTGCTGTCATTCCACCCCACCGACACGGCGCCGCCGTCGCTGACCGCTGCCACCACCTCGCCCGGGGCCGTGGGCAGGCCGGCGGTCGGGCCGATGATGACGCTCCCGCTCACGCTGTCGAACCCGACCGCATGCTGGGTGTAGAAGTGGTTGCCCGCGTTGAAGATGGCATCGGCGGGGTCGATGCCCGGGGCGATCGTGAACAGCCCGTACTGAATCGGCAGCGAATCGCCTTGCGTGACGCCGGCGAACGGCGCATCCGTCGGCGAGGCCGACCAGGTGACGGTGGCGCCGGTCTTCACCCAGCCCTGCCGTTGGATGCCCGAGCCGGGAATCGGAGGCGCAGTCGACGGGTCGACGACGGGATCGAACTCTGCGCCGTGGATGACGCCCCCGGTCTGCCCCGTGTCGAGAACCGTCGTATTGCAGGCCTGCGCGAAGTCGGGGCCGGCGGTGATGCTCCAGCAGAGGGTGGGATCGACGAAGACCTTCTGCCCGTTCGGCTTCACCTCGGAATCCTTCTGCGTGCGTTGAACGACTGTGTCTTGCGCGCCGGCCTTGCCGATCGGGCCGAGCCGAAGGTGCGGGCTCGCACCGGTGAAGTCGATAGTGAAGCCGTCTTTGAGCGTGCCGGGCAGCTGATTGATGGCCGCAAAAGTGGAATTGGCATCGCCGCCGGGGTAGTGGCTGACCTCCGGGCCGACACCCAGCACGCCCACAGTGCCGGTCTCCCCTCCGGGGCACTCCGGCGTCGTACACTCCGTGCCGTTGATGAACGCGACCGGATGCTCGGTGCTGACCCCTTGGATCGTGAACGTTCCGTGTGCGATGAAGCCCGTGAGCCCCGTGCCGTCGTAGTCGACGCCCGCCTTGACATCGGTGTTGACCACCGGCGTCGTCGGATTCTGAATGGCGTCAGGGTCGAGCACCAGGCCAGAGGTTCCCGTATCGACGGAAACGAGGATCGGGTCGCTGCCGTTGATCGAGATATACGTAGCCGGCAGAAAGCCCCCGCCCCCACCCCCGATGAGCACGACGGGAACGTCGAGGTTGTCGGGAATCGTGGGGTCGTCGAGTTCATGGCTCGCCGCTAGTGCCGGGCCGGCGATGCCGAGCGAGCTCGCCGCGAAGATCAGCGCACCGACGAGTGCGAGCACTCCGGTGCGCCTCGACCCGCTCCCCATGGCCGGGCGAATTTTGGCTCCGAAAGCCGCGCGCGAACCACCCACGTCGGTGCCCTCCCCCTCATTTCGGTTCCAGTGTATCGAGCGCAAGGGCGCTCGCACTGGGACACCCGGCCCGCTCGCGGGGTGTGCGCGTAGGGGGGTTGTACTATCGCCCTCTCCCTCGCCCGCAGCCCGTGCAGCGACACCGCCGTGGGCGCTGGGCTGTGGGCAGAGTCCCGCGCTCGTGCGGGTCATGGTGTATCCGCCATATCGGCCGTGTCTGTGGTGGTGGCGTTGCGTTGCCAGGGTTCGCGGCGGGCGGGGAGGTCGGCCAAACGGAGGGGTTTCAGTCGTGTTCGGGTGCGTTGCTGTGTCGCGGGGCGTGGGGTTCTGGTCCAGTCCAGCCAGGCCGGTGGCAGGAAGTGCGGTGCGCCGTTGATCATGATCAGCGTCC
>JAODBB010000071.1 GCA_025463745.1 Subtercola sp. | reverse complement strand
CGGCTGCCGAACTGAACGCGGTTCTCGAGAGCTACCCGAACGCCGAGCTGGTGTGGGTTCAGGATGAACCGCAGAACCAGGGCGCCTGGCCGTTCGTGTGCCTCGAGCTCGCCTCGCACCTGCCGGCGGGCCGCACCATTCGCGTCACGTCACGCGCCGCAGCGGCCTCCCCGGCCGCCGGTTCGGCGAAGCGTCACGCGCAGGAGCAGGCCGAGCTCCTGCAGCGTGCGCTGACGCTCTAGCGCCGCCCGCCCGCCCAGCACAGCCCGGCCCCTCACGACGAAATGGCCCGCTTTCCGATTCGGGGAAGGGGGCCATTTCGCTTCACGCAGACTGTCAGCGGAACGCCTTCAGCCGCACGGCCGCTCCAGCATTACTAGCGTCGGGTGATCCCTGCGCGAGATTGTCGCACCAAGCCTGCGCATCGCCCTCGAGACGGGCCAGCGCACCCTGCCGGTCAGCGGTGTCGATGAGCTGCGAGCCGCCGCCAGTGCCAGTGAGGGCTGCTGTCGACACCGTCTCGTCAAAGTCGCTCCAGACGAAGTCCCGAACGACGAGATCGAGATGTTCATCATCTGAACAGAACGAAGCAAGGCCCCGTGCTACCGCCAGTAGTTCGACGATGTCTTGCAGGTTCTCACGAAACATGGCGGTCGCCAGAATCAACTCGCGCGAGTCTTCGTCGTAAGAGAATGCAGAAAGCGGTGCATCTTGATCATCGATGAACGTACACCATGCATCCCGATTGGTTTGCAAGCTGCTCAGACGTGAATCCGCCGAGGCCAGAAGGCTGTGCCCGTCAGACACCCAATCGAAAGACTGCCATTCACCACCGAGTTGCTGCCAGTCGTTCCATTTCGTCGCCAACGAAGTCGACGCGTCGAGATGAGAGAGAAAATGCTCCTTGGACACTATGGCGGAAACGTAGAAGCCGTCTGGCTCTGACATAGATTTGA
Organism: Subtercola sp.; assembly: GCA_025463745.1. Classification (GTDB taxonomy): domain Bacteria; phylum Actinomycetota; class Actinomycetes; order Actinomycetales; family Microbacteriaceae; genus Subtercola. The sequence continues at coordinate 13,738 of JAODBB010000071.1, read as the reverse complement.
CCTTACCTTTTACGCGGATCCGACTTTCGGACTCACACAGATAATGATGTTATCTCATTTGTATGCCAGCGGCGGCGTACTATCGGTGGCGCACCAAAAAACTTAGTGCGTGCTTTGGATGGTGCGGATGCTCAGCAGCACCTGATCGCGCAGCTGCTCGGGCGCGACCTCTTTGCAGGCGCGCTGCACCGCCTCGGTCAGAACGAGGCCGACGTGAAACTCTGAAGAGCAGTCCGTGCATCCGGCCATGTGCTCACGAATGTCGGCAGCATCGTTGCTGGCGAGTTCGTGGTGAAGATACTCTTCGAGTTCAGCCTTGGCTTTTGAGCAGCCGCAGTCAGTCATTTTGTACTTCCTTTCGAAGCAGACACGTCTTTCGACGCCGGTACGCGTTTCGGCGACGACGCCTTTTTCGGTGTCGGCGTCACACTCGCCTCGCCCGAGGTCTGCGTGGATTTCACCGCGACACCCCGGCCTTCGGCGTATTCGGAGAGCAGGCCACGAAGGAGGCGCCGGCCACGGTGCAGGCGACTCATCACGGTACCCACGGGGGTTTTCATGATGTCGGCGATCTCCTGGTAGGAGAAGCCCTCGACGTCGGCCAGGTACACGGCCAGACGGAAGTCTTCGGGAATCGATTGCAGGGCATCCTTCACCGCACTGTCGGGCAGATGATCGATGGCCTCGGCCTCTGCGGATCGTGACGAGGTGCCGGTAGCGGTCGCCGATTCGGCGTTGCCCAGCTGCCAGTCTTCGAGGTCGCTCGTGGTTCCCTGGTAGGGGTCACGCTGCTTCTTGCGGTACACGTTGATGAACGTGTTCGTGAGAATGCGGTACAGCCACGCCTTGAGGTTTGTGCCCTGCTCGAACTGAGCGAAGGCGGCGTACGCCTTCACAAAAGTCTCTTGAACGAGGTCTTGGGCGTCGGCAGGGTTTCGCGTCATTCGCAACGCAGCGCCGTACAGCTGGTCGAGAAAAGGAATGGCCTGCTCCTCGAAGAGCGCCCGGGGATCAGATTTCACGGTTGTCATCACCGATAAGTCTACTTCTCGGGCCATCTTCACCAGGTCAAGTGACGGCGCCAGCACAGGCGCTGCAACGGAGCGTTCAATCACGCTCTGTGCTGTTGGCATCGTGCACTCCCACTCGTTGGATCGTTCTGGCCGGTACCCTTGATAACTGATGCTGATCTCGAGATATTCCACACCCGACTTCAACCCGTACGGCGACTCCGCCCCCGGCGAGCCGAATCCTGACTGGGCGGCCCCTCGCGCGCGCGGCCGGCTGAACTCGACGGTTTCTCTGCCCGGCTCGAAGAGCCTCACGAATCGCGAACTGGTCTTGTCGGCACTGGCGGATGCCCCGAGCCGCCTGCGCTCGCCCCTGCACAGCCGCGACACCACCCTCATGGTCGAGGCGCTGCGCTCGCTCGGGGTGTCGATCGAACCCGTCGCGGGTGCAGGGCGCTTCGGTCACGACTGGCTGATCACTCCGGCCGACGAACTGCTCGGCAGCACCACCATCGACTGCGGGCTCGCCGGAACGGTCATGCGTTTCCTTCCGCCCGTCGCCGCGCTGGCGCTCGGCCCGATCGTGTTCGACGGCGACGAAGGCGCGCGCAAACGCCCGATGGCCACCACGATCTCGTCGTTGCGCGAACTCGGCGTCGACATCAACGCCGACGGGCGTAACAACCTGCCCTTCACGGTGTACGGCACGGGCAGAGTCGAGGGCGGCGAGATCACCATCAACGCCTCGAGTTCGTCGCAGTTCGTTTCGGGGCTACTGCTGGCCGCCGCGCGGTTCACAACCGGGCTGAGGCTCCGGCATGAGGGTGAACGGCTGCCGAGCATCCCGCACATCGACATGACCATCGCGGCCCTCGCCGCTCGCGGTGTGACCGTGACGTCTCCCGCGCCGGGCGAATGGGCGGTCGAGCCGCAGACGATCTCGGGGCTCGACATGAGCATGGAAGCCGATCTGTCGAACGCGGCGCCGTTTCTGGCGGCGGCCCTGGTTGCGGGCGGTTCGGTCACGATCAGCGGATGGCCGGGGTCGACCACCCAGGTGGGTGACGACCTGCTCGAGCTTCTGCCGCTGTTCGGCGCGACCGTGAAGCGTGAGGGCGATCGTGTGACGGTCACGGGTGGCCCGAGCATCCGGGGCATCGAACTCGACCTGAAGACGGGCGGTGAGCTCGCGCCGGCGCTGGTGGCGATCGCGGCGCTGGCCGACTCCCCCAGTACCATTACGGGCATCGGGCACATCCGGCATCACGAAACCGATCGGCTTGCGGCGCTGGCCACCGAGCTCAACCGCCTCGGCGGAGCGGTCAGCGAGCTCGACGATGGGTTGCACATCGAGCCGCGCCCGCTGCACGGCGGTGTGTGGCAGACGTATCACGATCACCGCATGGCGCACGCGGGGGCGATCATCGGCCTGGCCGTCGACGACGTGATCGTGGAGAACATCGCGACCACAGCGAAGACACTGCCCGAGTTCGCCGAGCTCTGGCAGGCGATGGTTACGGGCGGGCCGGTGGATGCCGGCGGCTCTGTGGGTGGCCCGGCGGGCGTCAGTGTGGCGCTGGGCGACGGGCTGGGCGGGGGCCTCGGGGGCGGCGATGCACTGGCTGGCGGTGCCGAGACTGGTCACGGGCTGGGCGACGGGCTGGGCGGTGGCCTGGCGCTCGGCGACGGGCCCGATGTGGGCGGCGCGCCCCACGACAGGTCGCCTGCATGACGTGGTGGTCTGAATGAGCTGGTGGTCTGACGACACCGACGACGAGCTCGACGAGTATGACGAGTTCGATGAGTCGAGCATCCGCATCAGGCCGAACCCGAAAGGAAACCGCCCGCGCACCAAGACGAGGCCCGAGCACAGTGACTCCGTGCATGGCCGCGTGCTCTCGGTCGACCGGGGCCGATTCGGCGTTCTGGTGCGCGAGAACGAACCAGACGAAGCAGTGATCGTCGCCTCGCGCGCCCGTGAACTCGGCCGCCTCGGTATCGTCACCGGCGATACCGTCGACCTCGTCGGCGACACCACCGGTGCCGATGGCAGCCTCGCCCGCGTGGTGCGCGTCGACGAGCGGAAAACACTGTTGCGCCGTAGCGCCGACGACTCCGATGCCGTCGAGCGGGTGATCGTGGCGAACGCCGACCAGATGCTCATCGTGGTGGCCGCCGCGAACCCCGAACCCCGCGCCAACCTCATCGACCGCTACCTCGTGGCCGCGTTCGATGCGGGCCTCGCGCCGATTCTGTGCATCACGAAGACCGACGTCGCCGATCCGAGCGACTTTCTCGAACAGTTCGACTGCTTCGACCTCGAAATCATCTCCGGCGCCAAAGACGAGTTCCCGCTGGATGCCCTGAAAGCGTTGCTCGTCGGCCACACCACGGTGACCGTCGGGCACTCCGGCGTCGGCAAGTCGACCCTGGTGAACGCTCTTGTGCCGGGAACCGACCGCGCTGTCGGGCGTGTCAACGATGTCACCGGGCGCGGACGCCATACCTCGTCGTCGACCGTCTGCCTGCGAGTTCGCGACGACGAGGGCAACCCGGGCTGGATCATCGACACCCCCGGCGTGCGCTCCTTCGGCCTCGGCCACGTCAACCCCGAGAACATTCTGCGCTCGTTCGCCAACTACGCCATTCCTGCGGCGACCCTGCCGCCCGAGGCGCAGGGCATCCCCCTCACCGAAGCCCACGATTGGGAGATCGTCGATCGCATCGAAGCGGGCGAACTCGGCGAGAGCGGCAAGGCGCGCCTCGAGTCTCTGCAGAAGATCATCACCACGCTCGCGAAGTAGCGCTGCGTAGGGTTGAGAGAAGCATTTTGCGACGAGAGAAGCCGTTGCGCAGGGTTCTCTCGTCGCAAAACGCTTCTCTCGCCGGGCTACGAGCGGGCCCGGCGAAGGCGCGGGCCTCGGTACGCTGAAGGCGTGACCGAATACTCCCTCGCCGAAGACCTCGCGCTCGCCCTCGAACTCGCCGATGCCGCCGACGCCCTCTCACTCGACCGGTTTCAGGCGCTCGACCTCGTGGTCGAGACCAAGCCCGATCGCACGCCCGTGACGGATGCCGACAAGGCCGTCGAACGTGCGATCCGCGCCGGGCTCGAGAAGACCCGCCCCGACGACGCGATTCTGGGCGAAGAGTACGGTGGCGACGGCGCCGAGGCGCATTCCCACCGCCAGTGGATCATCGACCCGATCGACGGCACCGCCAACTTTCTGCGCGGCGTTCCCGTCTGGGGCACGCTGATCGCTTTGGTGGTCGATGGGGTACCGGTGGTGGGCGTCACGAGTTCGCCTGCGCTGAAGAAGCGCTGGTGGGCATCCACCGGTGCCGGCGCATGGATGACCGACCGCACAGGCGCGGAACCCGCCGCAGAATCGCGGGGCGCCGCACCCCATGCCGCCGTATCCCAGAGCCCCGCACCACGGCGGCTCGAGGTCTCGAAGGTGTCAGACCTGGAATCGGCGTCGATCAGCTACAACTCGCTCCAGGGCTGGGACGAAGCCGGCCACCTCGACGAGCTCATGCAACTCTCCCGAACCGTGTGGCGCACCCGCGCCTACGGCGAGATGTGGGCCTACATGCTGCTGGCGGAGGGCCTCGTCGACCTCGTGGGCGAGTTCGACCTCAAAGCGTATGACGTTGCGGCGCTCATCCCGATCGTGCGTGAGGCGGGCGGGCAGTTCACGAGCCTCCGCGGCAGCGACCCGCTCTGGGCGGGCGACGCCCTCGCCTCGAACGGGCGCATCCACCAGGCCACCGTCGACCTGCTGAACATCACTGGTTGAGCGGCGGGAAAGCGAGGGTGTGTCTCCTCATTCTGTGCCGAGCGAGCGGCCGGATCGTGGTGGCCTGCAAGGCCGAAGAGGAGGTCGCACTGGAAGTGCGGCCGACGATGAGAACGCCGCTGGCTGCCACGAGACGCGTCGCGCAGCCGGTGCAGAATGAGGAGGCACACCCTAGGCTTATCTCTGGGCCGATGGCGGCCATACGTTCACAGATGGAGTTTGCACCTCATGTCACACATTTACGACAACATCACCGATCTGGTCGGCCACACCCCGCTCGTGCGCATCAATAAGCTGACCGAGGGCATCGACGCCACAATTCTCGGCAAGCTCGAGTTCTACAACCCCGCCAACAGCGTGAAAGACCGCATCGGCGTGGCAATCATCGACGCGGCCGAGAAGTCGGGTGCGCTGAAGCCGGGCGGCACGATCGTCGAAGGCACCAGCGGCAACACCGGGATCGCCCTGGCCATGGTGGGCGCGGCGCGCGGCTACAAGGTGATTCTCACCATGCCGGAGACGATGAGCATGGAGCGCCGCGTCGTGCTGCGCGCATACGGCGCAGAACTCGTGCTCACTCCGGGCGCCGACGGCATGAAGGGTGCGGTCGAGACCGCGAATCGCCTCGCCGCCGAGACTCCGGGCGCGATTCTGGCGCACCAATTCGAGAACGAGGCCAATCCGGCCATCCACTACGCCACCACCGGCCCCGAGATCTGGCAAGACACCGACGGCGCTGTCGACATCTTCGTGGCGGGCATCGGCACCGGCGGAACCATCACCGGTGTCGGCCATTATTTGCGCGAGCAGAAGCCGGGCATCCAGATCGTCGGCGTCGAGCCGATCGACTCCCCCATTCTGAACGGCGGAGCCCCCGGCCCGCACAAGATCGCCGGTATCGGTGCGAACTTCGTACCCGAGATTCTCGATCGTGAGGTCTACGACGAGATCATCGATGTGTCGCTCGACGACTCGCTCCGGGTCGCCCGCCAGCTGGCGACCGACGAGGGTATTCTCGCGGGCATCTCGTCGGGTGCCATCATGTGGGCGGCGCTCGAGCTGGCCAAGCGGCCCGAGAACGCGGGCAAGACCATCGTCGCGGTGGTCTGCGACTTCGGCGAACGCTACGTCTCGTCGGTGCTGTACGACGACATCCGCAACTGAGCGGCCCCGCGATCGTGCCCACCTCGAGGGGGCTTTCGGGGCGCCGGCGCCCACGCGCCAACGCTGCGACGGCCCGCGGAAGGTTCTTCGCGCGGCTGCGTGAAGACCTCTCGGTTGCCGAGCGCCGCGACCCTGCGGCGCGCTCGAAAGTCGAGATTCTGCTCGGCTATTCGGGCTTGCACGCGCTGTGGATGCACCGCCTCACTCATGCGATGTGGCAGCACGACGGGCTGAAGTTGCCCGCACGCCTTCTCTCGCAATTCGCCCGCTTTCTGACCGGCGTCGAAATCCACCCCGGTGCAGTGCTCGGCCGCCGGGTGTTCATCGACCACGGGATGGGCGTGGTGATCGGCGAGACCGCGACGGTGGGTGATGACGTGCTGATCTACCACGGCGTCACGCTCGGCGGGGTGGGCCAGAAGGCAGGACCGCGGCATCCGCGAATCGGCGACAACGTGTTGCTCGGCGCCGGCGCCAAACTTCTCGGGCCCATCACCATCGGGGCGGGCAGCGTGGTGGGAGCGAACGCGGTGGTGTTGCACGATGCACCGCCGAACTCGCTCATCGTCGGGGTGCCGGCGGTGGCGCGGCCGCGCTGAATTGAGCTGAGCAGAGGTAAAAGAAGCCCCGCCGACGATCCATTCGTCAGCGGGGCTTCGGTCAGTGGTGCTTCGATGTGGTGGAGCGGGCTGTGGGTCAGACCTTTCGCCCGGTGATGAATCGAAGCAAGAACACGATCAGGGCGATGACCAGAAGCACGATGCCGACCCAGATCAAGAAGCTGAGTGACGACGAAATCCCGCCTGTGATGAGCAGAATGATCGCGATGATCGCGATGACCGCTACGAGAATATTCATGGTGTTTTATCCCTCCCGAGATGTGTGCGCGGTGGTAACCGCGAGCCCAATTTTATTCTCGCGCCACCAAAAGGAGGAGGGGATTGCGCGAAGGCGGGGCACAGGAGTATGGCGCAAGAGAGCGTTTTCAGTGGGCGTGAACGCCGTCAGCGGGTGATGCCCTGCACCGCGAGCACCGCGGTCTTCACGGCGGCGGCCGCCTCGTGAACTTCGTCGGCCGTGATGCTCGGCCCCATGGTGAACCGCACCGCCGTCTGCGCCACCGCGGGTTCGTACCCCACCGCCACCAGTACGTGCGAGGGCTCGTCGCTGCCGGCCGCGCAGGCCGATCCGCTCGAGCAGACGATGCCCTGCCGCTCGAGTTCGAGCAGTACCGACTCACCACTCGTCTTCGTGAAACAGAACGAGGCGAGGCCCGGCAGACGGCGTTCGGCGGGGCCGGTGAGCAGGGCATCCGGAACCTCGCGCAGCACGCTGGTGATGAATTCGTCGCGCAGGGCTGTGACCCGCACCGCGTCGGCCTCGCGGGTCGACTCGGCGATGCGGAGCGCGGTGGCCAGACCGACAGCACCCGCGACGTTCTCGGTTCCCGAGCGCGCTCCGCGTTCTTGCCCGCCGCCGTGCAGCACCGGTTCGAGCGGCACGCGGCCACGCACGTAAAGGGCGCCGATTCCTTTCGGGGCGCCGAGCTTGTGGCCCGAAATGGTGAGCGCGTCGACGCCGAGTCCGGTCACGTTCAACGAAAGCCAGCCGGCCGCCTGCACCGCATCGGTGTGCAGCGGAACCTTTGCTGACTGTGCCCGTGCGGCGAGCTCGGCGATGGGCTGAACCGTGCCGATCTCGTTGTTCGCGTACATGATCGAGGCGAGCGTCGTTTCGGGGGTCAGCAGCGCCGCGAACTCATTGGGATCGACCAGCCCGTCAGAACCGACCCCGAGAAACGACACCGTAAAACCGTGGTGGCGCCGCAGGTAATCGCACGACTCGAGCACGGCCTCGTGCTCGATGGGGGTGGTGATGATGTGCCGCCCCTGCGGAGCTGCCAAGGCGATGCCCTTGAGCGCGAGGTTGTCGGCCTCGGTTCCGCCCGAGGTGAAGATGATCTCGTTCGTGCGTGCCCCGAGAGAGGCGGCCACGGATGCCCGGGCTTCTGCCAGAGCGTCGGCAGCCCGTTCACCGAGCGAATGTGTACTCGATGGGTTGCCGAAGTCGCCCGTGAGATAGGGCCACATCGCTTCGAGTACTTCGCGCCGCACCGCGGTGGTGGCGGCGGAGTCGAGGTAGATCATGGGTGGGGGTGTCGGTTCTGTCTCGTTCGGTTCGGGCTGGCGGGGGTCAGTTCTCGGGCTGCGCGGTCAGGGTCACATCGAGCCCGAGATCGAGCGAGCGAACGCTGTGGGTCAGAGCGCCCACCGAGATCACGTCGACGCCGGTCTGGGCAATGGCGCCCACGGTGCTGAGGGTGACCGATCCGCTGGCTTCGACGATGGCACGGCCGGCCACCTGGGCGACTCCCGTGCGGAGCTGGTCGAGCGTGAAGTTGTCGAGCATGATGGTGTCGACCTCTGCGGCGAGCACCGGTTCGATCTGGTCGAGGCGGTCGACCTCGGCCTCGAGATGGGTCGTGTGAGAGAGCGCAGCGCGAACCTCGAGCAGGGCATCCGTCACCGAACGCCGGCCATCGTACGTGAGCACGGCCAGGTGGTTGTCTTTCGCCATGACAGCGTCAGAGAGCGAGAACCGATGGTTGTGACCGCCGCCGCAGCGCACGGCATGGCGTTCGAGCACCCGGAGGCCCGGAGTGGTCTTTCGGGTGTCGACGATGCGAGCGTTCGTGCCTTCGACTTCGGCCACGTACGCGGCGGTGAGGGTAGCGACGCCGGAGAGCCGCTGAACGAAGTTGAGGGCGACGCGCTCTGACTGCAGCACCGACCTGGCCGGGCCGGCGACCGTTGCGAGAGTCGCACCCTTCTCGAAGGCTGCGCCATCTGCCACGAGCAGTTCGACGACGACCGCCGAGTCGAGCAGTTCGAAGGCCGCCGCGAACACCGCGCCGCCGCTGAAGACGCCGGCTTCGCGGGCCACCAGGCTCGCCTCGGCGGTCGCGTCGGCGGGAATCAGCGTCTGCGACGTGAGATCACCCCAGGGGGCGTCTTCGTTCAGCGCCATGGTCACAACCGGCGTGATCTGCAGAGGGGTGAGGGTGCTCGTGATCACAGCGCGACACGCGCCTTTCGTTGGGTTCGCTGGGCGATTCTTTCGGTTCGCTGGGCGATCAGATGGTGGTGGAAGTTCTCGCTCGTCTCGGCGAAATCGGAGCGGAAGTGCGCGCCCCGCGACTCCTCCCGGGCCAGCGCCGAGCGCACGATCAGGGTGCCCAGCTGATGCAGATTCGCGTTCTCACGATCGAGTAGCGAGTCGGTCTGCGGCCGCCAGGAGGCGAGTACATCGAGCGCCCGCGCGAGTGTCTCGGCGTCGCGGTAGACGCCCGCGGCATCCCACATCAGTTGCTGCAGCTCGAGACGGTCGAACGGCCGGGCGGTGGCGGCGACGGGGTCGGCCGAACCGGGGTCAGTGGAACCGTGGTCGGCGGAAACGTGGTCAGCGCCGACCTGGAGCTCTTCGCCCCCGATCGCGTCGGCGCGCGTAGGCCACTCGGCGGGCACGGCCTCGCCACGCAGCGCCTCGACGCACCGCCACGCGAACACGACCGATTCGAGCAACGAATTCGACGCCAGCCGGTTCGCCCCGTGCACGCCGGTGCAGGCGACCTCGCCCACCGCGTAGAGCCCGGGCAATGACGTGCGCCCCCAGTTGTCGGTCGAGACGCCGCCCATCCAGTAGTGCGCCGCGGGCGTGATGGGAATCGGCTCGGCAGTCCAGTCGAGTCCGTTGCGGCGGCACGCCTCGGTGATGCTCGGAAAACGCTTGGTGAGAAGTTCGGCGCCCAAAGCGGTGGCGTCGAGCAGCACCGGGGCACCGCCCTGACGTTTCATCTGCTCGGCGATCGCCCGGGCCACGACGTCGCGCGGGGCGAGTTCGGCATCCGGATGCACGGCCGGCATGAACCTCGTGCCATCGGCTGCTAGCAGCACAGCGCCCTCTCCTCGAACCGCCTCGGAGATCAGAAAGTTGCCCGGAACGGCGAGCGAGGTCGGGTGGAATTGGTAGAACTCGAGGTCGGCGAGCTCGGCTCCAGCGCGATAGGCCGCGGCGACGCCATCACCCGTCGTCACCTCGGGATTGGTGGTGTGCGAGTACAGCTGGCCCGCCCCACCGCTGGCGAGAATCACGGCGTCGGCGCGCAGCTCGCGCTGGTTTCCGTCGGCGTCGACGATGGAGACGCCGACGACGGCGCGCCCGTCTGCACCGTCGAGGATGCCCGTATTGGCGGCCTGGAGCGTGCTCTGGGCCTGGATCGCACCCTCCCGCGCATCGCCGGACTCGTCCACGACCAGATCGGCCACGAACGTGTACTCGAGAATGCGTGAGGCGGTAGCGCGAACCGCACGAACCAACGCCGACTCGATCTCGGCCCCCGTCGCGTCGCCGCCGGCGTGCACGATGCGGGGATGCGCGTGCGCCGCCTCGAGCCCGCGAGCGAGCCCCTCGACGATGTCGTCGACGTTCCCCGGCAATTCGTCGGCCGATGGAGTGTGCGGGGCGAAAATCGAGGGCGCGCTGCCCCTGCGGCTACCGCCGCCGGCAGTACCACCGCCGCCGGCCGCCCGATCGAACTCCACCCCGAGGCGAATGAGGTCGCGAACGCGTTCCGGCCCCTCGGCGCAGAGCACTTCGACCGCCGACAACCGGTTGAGTCCGGCGCCGGCGACCAGTGTGTCTTCGACGTGCGACTCGACGCTGTCATCAGCGAAGAGCGCCACCGCCACGCCACCCTGGGCGTAGCGCGTGTTGCTCTCGCCGAGTTCGGCCTTGGTGATCAGCGTGACATCGTAGGTTCGGCTCGCCTGAATGGCGACGACGAGGCCCGCGATGCCGCTGCCGACGACGATGGCCGTTGGGCGGCCGCCCTGCGGTTTCGTGGTCATGGCTTGGCCGCCAGCATCCGCTCGAGGGCCACGCGAGCCGGAATCGCGACGGAATCGTCGACCGTGATCTGGTTGACGACCTCGCCCGCGACGAACGCCTCGAGCACCCAGGCCAGGTACCCCGGGTGAATGCGATACATGGTCGAGCAGGGGCAGATGACGTCGTCGAGGCAGAAGATCGTGTGCTCGGGGTGCTCGGCCTGCAGGCGCTGCACCATGTTGATCTCGGTGCCGATGGCGAAGGTCGAACCGGCGGGTGCCGCGTCGATCGCCTTCTGAATGTAGTCGGTCGAGCCCGCTTCATCCGCCGCGTCGACCACGGGCATCGGGCATTCGGGATGCACGATCACGCGAACGCCGGGGTACTCAGCGCGCGCCTTGTCGATCTGCGCCACGGTGAAACGCTTGTGCACCGAGCAGAACCCGTGCCACAAGATCACCTGTGCATCCTGAAGCCCCGCTTCGTCGTTGCCGCCCAGCGGCTTGCGCGGGTTCCACATGGGCATGCGCTCGAGCGGAACGCCCATGGCCTTCGCGGTGTTGCGGCCGAGGTGCTGGTCGGGAAAGAAGAGCACCCGCTGGCCGCGCTCGAACGCCCACTCGAGCACTGTGGCGGCGTTCGACGAAGTGCAGACGATGCCGCCGTGTTCGCCGCAGAAGCCCTTCAGCGCGGCAGACGAATTCATGTAGGTCACCGGGATGATCGGCACGCGCCCACTCGCATCGGGCTCGGTGCCGTAGATCTCTTCGAGCTGCTCCCAGGCCTGGGTCACAGAGTCGATGTCGGCCATGTCGGCCATCGAGCATCCCGCAGCCAGATTCGGCAGAATCACCGATTGATTCGGGCCCGAGAGCATGTCGGCGGTCTCGGCCATGAAGTGCACACCGCAGAAGACGATCGCCTCGGCTTCGGGCTTCGATCGTGCCGCGTTCGCGAGCTGAAAAGAGTCACCCACGTAGTCGGCGTACTTCACGACCTCGTCACGCTGGTAGAAGTGGCCGAGAATCACGAGACGGTCGCCGAGGGTCGCCTTGGCGGCCATGATGCGAGCATCGAGCTCTTCGGCGCTGGCGAGACGGTACTCGAGCGGAATCTCGCCCTGCTTGGGCGTATCAGCCGGCGCGACGTCATACATCGATGAACCGGGCCCGTAGGCGGGTGCCGGTACGTTGTCGAAATTCCACGGGGCATCTTTCAGCGCGGGGCTGCAGCTGGTGACTTTTCCGCCGGGGCGGATCAGCTGGATGGTGGTGTCAACAGATGGCATTACGTGCTCCTCTTGCACAGCGGGTGTGGTGCGATGGTGCGGATGGTCGGGGTTTGGGTTCGGGTACGGGGGTTCGGGTTCGGGTTCGGGTTCGGGGGTTCGGGTTCGGGGGTTCGGGGGTTCGGGTTCGGGTTCGGGTACGGATACGGTCGGCTTCCGCTCGTGCGGATTCGGGTCAGCCTCGGCTGGTGCAGCTCACGTCATCGGCAGCGGACCGTTGTCGGCCAAGTCGAACGATTCGTTGTAGCGGTACAGCCGGGGTGGTCTGTGTCGCCCACCGGCGAGCCGTTCATCCGTCGCCACCACCGAGTTCGTCGATTCGATCTGACGCCTGAAATTCGCGGGATCGAGCGGTTTTCGAAGCACCGCCTCGTACACCTCGCGCAGCTGTGTGAGAGTGAATCTCTCGCCCAGAAAGGCGTGCGCGATGCGGCTGTACTCCATCTTGTTGCGAAGTCGCCACAGCGCGTATTCGACGATCGTGTTGTGGTCGAATGCCAGTTGAGGCGGGTCGTCGGCGGCGAACCAGCGAACATTCTCGCCCTCAGTGGCGCGCTCGGCCTCGTCTGGACGCACCAGCGCCCAGTACACGATCGACACGACACGCTGGCTGGGCGAGCGGTCGAGAGTGCCGAATGCGTACAGCTGCTCGAGATACCGCGACCGAAGACTGGTGGTCTCGAGCAGATTGCGTGCCGCCGCATCACCCAGGCTTTCGGATGCCCCGATAGGCCCCCCAGGCAACGCCCACTTGCCTTCGAACGGCTCACGAATGCGCCGAACCAATGGCAACCAGAGGGTCGCGGGGCTCGTCTCGCTGGAGTCGGTCGCACGCAGCGCGAAGATCACCGTCGAGACGGCGAGCGTGGGCGCTTCGGGGTTCATCGGTTTCTGATCTCCACGTTTCTCTGCACCTCTCCGCGACTCAGGCAGTAAAGGTGCAATTGACTTGAACTGATAATACAACGCTTTTTGCTTTAACGTGAATTTCGGGTGAACAGGCCGGGCTGAGGTTCTCCACAATCGCATGGCTGATGGAGTTATCCACGGCTTCGCCTCTTTATTGAGGTAATGTCAGTGGCTGGTGTTTGACTTGGGTCATGAACGAAACCACTACCGAGTCGCCGGGCACCCCGCCCGGCACTCCGCCGGGCATGCCTTCGGGCGGGTCGCTGGGTGAGCGGATGCGCGGGCTCATCCGCGAGCTTGAAGTGCTTGGTGGGTTCCGTTCTGCCGCGCCCAGCGGGCTTGCCGGTGGGTCGGTGGCTGGGTTGTCTGATGAGGATGCGTTGGCCGGTCTGGTGCTGGCGGAGCGGCTGGGCAAGCTGGCTGATTCGGTGCGGGTGACATTCGCCGCGGATATCAATGCCCGGTGTGGTGTCGAGCGTGGTGATGAGCGCCTGTCGGTGACGTTGGGGTTCGCGACGTCTTCGAAGTTGATTGCGGCGTGTACTGGCACGTCGGTGGTGACGGCTGCGGATCGGGTGAAGCTCGGTGCGGCGGTTCATCCGGCACCTTCCTGGGGTGGCGGGGCTGTTGCTTCGTCGAAGTTCCCGCACGTGCAGAAGGCGTTACAGGCGGGTGAGCTG
>JAODBB010000066.1 GCA_025463745.1 Subtercola sp. | reverse complement strand
TGGCAGTGGACTGAGAACGGGCCTGCCGGGTCATCGGGTGACCGACTTCCGGCGGCGCACGGCGAAGATGCCGATCACGATGACGGCGACGCCGAGGAGAAGGGAGCCTCCGATGCTCAGCCCGGTGAGGGCGAGCGAGCCGGTGCCATTCGAGCTCGACGCTGCTGCCACCGCTGTGGGGGTCGACGTTGCGTCGCCCGTTCCGGTCGTGGGGCTGGGCGTCGAGGTTTCGCTCGGCGTCGGGGTGGGGGTCGGAGCCGCCGCAACCACGACGTCGGCCGTGGCCGCGTCGGAGAGCGCGGTCGTCGCGCCTGTCTCATCGACGAGACTGACTGTGGATGCTGCGATGCTCGCGTCTCCACTTCCCACGGCTGTGAAGGTCGCGATCGATGCCAGGTCACCCGAGAGAGCAGGCGAGGTGCCGAGCCGGCTGTTCACGAGCGTGATGCTTCCCGTGCTCTTTTCGACGCTGTCGAACCCGCCGGTCGGGCCGGTGGCACTGCCGTCGACGTACGAGAGCACCGCCGGGTCGAACGTGAGAGTCACGTCGTAGGCGAAGATGTCGGTCGCTCCGACAAGCTTCAGGCCGATGTCAACTGTGTCGCCTACTGACACCGACGGCGTCGCGGTGAGAGAAACCGACTCGGTGGCGGGTGCGGCGAACGCGGGCGCGGCGCCGACAAGGGTGAAGCAGACGGCGATCCCACTGGCCACGACGGCCGATCGGATGCGCCCGCGGTGCGGGGCAGATGTATGCATCAGTGTGTCGTTCTTCTTTCGCTGTCGAGGAGTGTGCAGACGTTGAATCGGCGCGCGCAAACACCACGCGTGCGACGAGACATCGACGCGAAAGAACGGCGAACAGTCGCAAGAGAGGTGAACTCAGCGCTTAGCCGGATTCTGGGCAACCTCTTAGGTTTCCCAGCAAGCACACGTTATCGACGGCGAACAGTCACCCTGTTTCCGGACTGTTTCTCGTGCGTTACAGCAGCTCAGAACGTCAGTGCACCACCACGGTAGGCTCCGCTTTCGTGCTCCCTGTCGTGCTCCCCTACTCCCCCCGGGCGTTTACCCTAGTGACCCATTCCGAGACCGCCGTCGACGGGGATGACCGCGCCCGAGATGTATCCCGCGTCATCCGACGCGATCCAGACGACGACCTTCGCGACCTCGGCGGGCGTAGCGAAGCGGCCCGCGGGAATGGACTTCTTGTAATCGGCGAGCTGAGCATCCGGCAACTCGGCGGTCATGTCGGTTTCGATGAGCCCGGGCGCCACGACGTTCGCTGTGATGTTGCGTGACCCGAGTTCGCGGGTGAGCGAACGGGCCATGCCCACGAGCCCCGCCTTCGATGCCGAGTAGTTGACCTGGCCGGCGGCTCCGAGCAGGCCTGAGACGCTCGAAATCAGGATGATGCGGCCGAACCGCGCCTTCAGCATGCCCTTCGAGGCGCGCTTCACCACGCGCCACGAGCCGGTCAGGTTCGCATCGATCACGGCGGTGAAGTCGTCTTCGCTCATGCGCAACAGCAGCGTGTCGCGGGTGATGCCCGCGTTCGCCACGACCACTTCGACCGGGCCGAGGGCCGCTTCGACCTCGGTGAACGCCGCGTCGATGGAGGCGGCGTCGGTGACGTCGGCGCGAACCGTGAGTGTTCCGGCGGGGCCTTCACCTGAACGCGCCGTCACCGCCACGCGATGCCCTTGGGCCACGAACTCCTCCGCCAGCGCGAAACCGATGCCGCGATTGCCGCCGGTGATGAGAACGGTGCGGGGCGTGCTGGGCGTTGTCATGTGCGGAGTCCTTTTCGGCGAGCGTCAACCCATCCGTTTCGTGGGCCGCATACCAGCATAGGAGACGGGCAGGAAGCGTAGGCTGGGGGTGTCCCCTTCGAAGTGGTTTCAGATGAAGCATGAGCAGCAGTCGATAACGTCTCTTCCCCAATCTCCGCTGGAAGAGCGCCATTCGCGCATGATCAAATACTCCATCGCCATGGGAATCCGGCTGCTCTGCCTGGCGGCGCTTCTGTTCGTGCACGGGTGGTGGATCATCCTCCTCGGCGTCGCCGCGGTGGTTCTGCCGTGGTTCGCGGTGGTCATCGCCAACACGGGCGCGAATACGCCCGGTACCATGAACGGCCCGGGCGGCCAGATCGTTCCGATCGACCAGGTGCCGCCGCGTCCAGGACAGCGAGAGACCGGCGGGCGCCCCGAGTGAGCATGGATTCGTCGTCGTCGGGCCCATCGCTGCTGGGCGGCGCGCCAGGAGTCCGGGAGTGTTCGCGCGCAGGCTGCCGCGCCGAAGCCACCCATTCGATCGGGTGGCGCAATCCTCGCATCCACTCCGCCGACCGGGTGAAAGTCTGGGTGGCGTGCGACGAGCACGTCGAGTTCTTGCGCGAGTTCTTGTTGGCGCGTGATTTTCCAGTAACCGTCTCGATTCTTGAGGCAAGCGACCCGACGCGATCGTAGATGAACCGATCGTAGGTGAATCAGTCGTAAGCGGAGGCTGGTGAACAGGCGGCCAAGGCATAACAGGTGGCCAAGGCATAGGGCGATCATCGAGGAGTGCGCACATGCGCCCAGATCCCGGGCCACTCGTCAAGCATCCGCTCAAGCGCGTTTGATACCGGTGCGTCGCCTGGTGCAGGGTCTGGGTGTTTGGGTCCAGTCGATCTCGGGTGGTGGAATGATGTGTGGCACCCCGTTGAGCATGACTAACTGCCATCGGCTGTGATGTAAGTGTCTGTGGTGGAAAGGGCAGACGAGTACTCCGAGGTCGGTGTCTGTGCGGCCGGGTAGGTAGCCTTTGTCTCGCCATTCCACCGTGTGATGACTTTCACACCAGGACGGTGGGCGTGTGCAGCCCGGCCAGACGCAGCCGCCGTCGCGGGCGGCCATCGCCCTGTTCTGCGCGGCGGTGAAGAGGCGTTTCGTTTTGCCGTGCTGCAGGATCCGGCCTTCATGCATCATCGTGGTGATGATCTCGCCTTGGCAGAGCAACTGCTCCACCGTGCTGACCGGTACCGGCGAATCGAGGCCGTCGATCCAGCCCACCCCACGCCCCGACACAACATCATCGAGTGAAGCGTGGATGTTGATCGTCGGCCGCGCCCCGCAGAGTTCGGGGATTCCGGGGAGGGCGGCGACGCGGTCGATGTACGCGGTGAACCCGTCGGCGAGCAACTGCTCCCGCGTACGGGTATCAGCCAACAGCGGGCTGAGTTCCGCGTCGTCGTCGACGAAGTGAGGCCCGACTCCGGAATCGCTCTCGCTCGCGCCGTCGTGGCCCGAGTGCTCATCCTGGCTCGAGTGGTCGCCGTCGGCCGGGTGGCCTGCCTGGCCGGAGAGGTCGCCGTCGGCCGGGTGGCCTGCCTGGCCGGAGTGGCCGGCGTGTTCCGGGTGGCCCGGGTCGCCGGTGAATCGTGGCAGCCTCGGGCTGAGGATGGTTTGCGCGATGGCCTGCCACTTCGCCCCCTGCACCGCGGTCAACAGGCCGCCGACCTTGAAGCTGCCATCGGCCTGCTGCCGCAGCCACAACCCCCGCTTCTCTTCCAGCTCACGGGCCGTGGGTTCCGCACCGTCCGGGTCGAGATGGCCCTGCCACTGCGCCGCCATGATCGCGACCTGATCCGCCGACAACCCGAGGCCCTGATCCTCTGTGTGATCGGCCGCGATCACCAGCATCCGTTCACACTCGGCAAGGTCGGCACCGTAACCGAGGCGTTTCGCCGAATCACCCAGCATCCGGGTGATCACCAGCGCCGAATCCACCCCGAGCCGGCCCTCCCGCAACGCCGCCCGGACGGCAGGGAAGTTGCTC
Source organism: Subtercola sp. (assembly GCA_025463745.1). Classification (GTDB taxonomy): domain Bacteria; phylum Actinomycetota; class Actinomycetes; order Actinomycetales; family Microbacteriaceae; genus Subtercola. Next base: position 14,816 of record JAODBB010000066.1, on the reverse strand, counting down.
TCGTTCGAGATACCCACCGCCGACACGCCCGACTGCACCGCCTTCCCGAGCTTCACCCGAACAGCGGCGGTGCGTTTGGATACCCCGGTCAGGGTGCTGATCAGCGACACCACGTCGGTGCATCCATGTTTCACGGTCAGCCGGTCATCCCCATGCTCAGCTTTCGACCGCTCAGCCAGCTCGCCAGCCGCCTCCACAACGATCGCCTCCGCGCAGCGCAGCAACTGTTCCCCGGCCACGGCCCAGGCGACCAGCACCTCGTCGGCAAGCCCACCGGGCGCGGCAGCCCGGAACCCACCAGAATCCACCAGCGCTTGAACGGCAGCCTGCAGCGCCGTAAGCCGGGCGTCGTCACAGCCCGAAGGCGGCGACCCGGGCGGGGTGGTTGGTGGTGTGTTCATACCCCAATTCAAACACCCACCACCGACAAATCCTCACCAAAACCGGTCGAAGCCCGACATCTGTGGACAACTCCTCCGCAACCCGATTGTGGAGAACAAGACCACCACCAAAAGAGCCTGAGGCACTTCATCCCTTGTGGGTGACGTCGCCCACGCCCGCGACCGATACTTTTGGGAGAAAGAAGCGGGCTCGATCCGTGAGTCGAGGGCGCACGAGAGCGCACGAGAGCCCGCGAGTGCGCACGGAACGAACAGGAGCTTCAGGTGAGCATCGAGACGCCGACGCCCGGTCAGAACATCTTCATCGCGGCGGTGCCGAATCTGCGCGACATCGGAGGGTGGAAGACGCCGACCGGAACGGTGAGCCGCGGCAAGCTGTACCGCTCGGCGGAGTTCTCGGGCCTAGCAGGCGCCGACGCCGTCACCTTCGCCCGGCTCGGCATCAAGACCGTGTTCGACATGCGCACCGAAGCCGAGCGCGCCGAGCAGGCGAACGTCGTGCCGGAGGGCACGAGGTACGTCGTCGTCGACATTCTGAAGGATGCCTCGGGGGCAGGCCCCGCGCAGGTACTCGCTGTGCTGCGCGACCCGAAAGCCGCCCAAGAGATGTTGGGCGACGGCAAGGCGATCGCACTCTTCGAGGGTGCGTACAAGCAGTTGATCGACATTCCGAGCGCGCTCTCGGGCTATCACGACTTCTTCACCGAGCTCGCCGACGACTCGAACCTGCCGGCCGACTTCCATTGCACCACGGGAAAAGACCGCACCGGCTGGGGAGCCGCGGCCCTGCTGCTTCTGCTGGGGGTGAGTTACGACGACGTTCTCGACGACTATCTGCTGACCAACGAGCAGCTTCTGCCGTCACTCAAGCCGCTGCTCGACCAGTTCGCGTCGATCGGCGGCGACCCCGATCTGCTGCTGCCGGTGGTGGGCGTGCAGAAGGAGTACCTTGAAACCGCCGTCGCCGAGATGACCGCGCAGTACGGCGACATCGAGACGTACTTCACGAAGGGCCTCGGCATCGACGAGGCGACCATCGCGAAACTGCGTGCGACGTTCATCGAGCCGGCCACAGCTTAAGGCGTGGGTGATCTGCGCGTCATCCGTTGGGGATGACGACCCGGCACGCGCTCGGCTCTAGGCTTCAACCACCCGCACCGCGAAGGAGTGAAGGCTTATGACCACAGGACCCGTCGAATACATTGTCGTTGCATTTCCGGGCAACGAATTCTCCGGCAGAATCGCCCCCGAACTGATCGCTCTGGTCGACTCCGGCACGATCAAGATTCTCGATCTCACCTTCATCGGCAAAGACGCCGACGGAAACGTGCTGTCGTTCGAGATCGATGAGCTGGCGTCGCTCTCTGACTACGCCGGTCTCGACGCCGATGTCGGCGGCCTGATCAGCCCCGAAGACATCGCCTACGCGGCAGCCGGGCTCGAGCCCGACATGTCGGCCGCACTGCTGCTGTGGGAAGACGTATGGGCGACGCCCTTCGCCGAAGCCGTTCGCGAATCGGGCGGCGTTCTGCTCGAAGGCGCGCGCATTTCACACGAGATCATCGAAGCCGCTCTCTCCGATCTGCCGCTGGCCGTCTGAGCCCGCTGCACCCCGATCCGCTGCAACCCGATCCGCTGCAACCCGATCCGCTGCACCCCGATCCGCTGCACCCCCGAACCGAACTACTTTTCACGATCGAAGGAGAAATCCAATGTTCAGAAGACGCCCCCTCGCCCGCATGGCCGTGCGCACCACGGTTGTCGCCGGCACCGCCATGGCCGTCGGCGCGCATGTGGCCAACAAGTCGGCACAAGCAGGAGCCGAGGCCGCCCAGGTAGAACAGCCCGAGTACGTCGAAGCGGCTCCGGTAGCAGAGGCACCCGCCCCAGAGGCACCCGCCGCAGCCCCGGTCGCCGGCCTCAGCGATGACGCAATCACCCAGCTCACCAAGCTCGCCGGCCTCAAAGACGCCGGCGTTCTCACCCAAGACGAGTTCGACGCCGAGAAGGCGAAGATCCTCGCGTAACAAAGCCCGAGCATTACCTCGCACCTAACAAGAAGAGGGGGCCGGCGTCACTGAGACGCCGCCCCCTCTTCTTGTCGCTACTGTATGGCCGTGGCCACTTGCATGCGCTGCTCGGCCGTGATCAGGTGATCCTGGCTGTCGGTGCCGGTCTCGAGCTCGACCCAGTTCACCGTTCCAGTGAAGTGGCTGGTCGCGGCGGTGTAGTCATCGCTCACCGGGGTGCCCGTGTCGGTTCCCACGTCAAGCGTCTCGTCTGCCGAATAGATGAGCGGGATGGTCGCGCCGATGTGCCCGTCACCCACGGAGGTGCCGTCGATGAACAGTGTGCTCGTGCCGCCTTTCGCGAGACCCTCTCCGTCGTAAGCGAACTCCATGCGCACCTGGTGCGTGCCGGAGGGCACGGCTTCGGTGCCCTCGGCGTAGAACCGCTGCAACCCCGCGAGGTTGTGGCAGTACTTCGGCTTGCCGTCGACCAGGTACAGACTCCACCCGGCGAACGCACCACCCTGCGAGACGATCACGCCGTCGGCGCCGCCCTCGGGGATGACGACCTCGGCCGTAATGGAATGCGACTTGTTCTTCAGGTTGAGCACCGAGTTCTCACTCAGGCGGCTCATGGTTCCGTAGATCAACTGCTTCTCGCCGGCAACCAGTTGCGGGCGGCCGGCGATGTCTGAGTTGAACCGCTCGATGCGGCGGTCGTCGAGCGGCAGAACGTTGTAGCGCACCGCTTCGATCATCCACAGCCGTTGCAGTTCTTTCAGCTTCTCAGGCTGCTCAGCGGCGAGGTCGTGCGCCTGCGACCAGTCGGTATTCAGGTCGTAGAGCTCCCATACGTCGTCGTCGAGCGCCGGCAGCACGTCGCCGAAGAGCCACGGGTTGCTGTGCCGCGTGACGGCGGTCCAGCCCTTGTGGTAGATGCCGCGGTTGCAGGCGACCTCGAAGTACTGCGTCTCGTGGCGCTCGGCCGCGGCCGCCTCGTCGAAGGTGTAGGCCATCGAAACCCCGTGGTACGGCATCTGCTGAATGCCGTTGACAAATGTGGGCTCGGGCACGCCGGCGGCTTCGAGGATGGTCGCTCCCACGTCGATCAGGTGGGTGAACTGCGAGCGCACTTCACCCTTGGCAGCGATGCCATTCGGCCACTTCACGATGGTGCCGACGCGGGTGCCGCCGAGGTGCGAGGCGACCTGCTTGGTCCACTGGTAGGGCGTGTTCATCGCGTGCGCCCAACCCACGGCATAGTGGTTGTACGACTCGACACCGCCGAACTCGTCGATGCGTGAGGCCATGAACTCTTCGGTCTCGAGAGTCGCCAGTCCATTCAGCGAGATCATCTCGTTGAAGGTGCCGTTGGGGGTACCCTCGGCGCTAGCGCCGTTGTCGCCGATGATGAGGTAGACGAGGGTGTCATCGGTCATGCCGAGGTCGTCCAGGGCGTCGAGGATGCGGCCGATTTCATGATCGGTATGCTCCATGAAGCCGGCATACAGCTCCATCTGGCGGGCCAGAACGGGCTTCAGCACGTCGGAGATCTCGGTCCACGCCTTGATCTCCTTGTGCCGCGCGGTCAGCTCGGTGCCTTCGGGCACAACGCCGAGTTCGATCTGCTTGGCGAGGGTCTCTTCGCGTATCTCGTCCCAGCCCTTGTCGAAGCGGCCCTTGTAGTTGTCGCTCCACTCAGTGGGCACGTGATGCGGAGCGTGGGTGGCACCGGGCGCGAAGTACAGGAAGAGGGGCTTGTCGGGCATGAGCGACTTCTGCTGGTGCATCCATGCCACGGCGTGATCGGTGAGATCTTCGGTGAGGTGATACCCCTGCTCGGGAGTCTTCTTCGGTTCGACGGGGGTGGTTCCTTCGTACAAGGCCGGGTACCACTGATTGGTTTCGGCGCCGACGAAGCCGTAGAAGTAGTCGAAGCCGCTGCCGGTGGGCCACTGGCCGTAGGGGCCGGCCGGGCTCGTCTCCCACACCGGTACTTCGTGGCACTTGCCGAATTGCGCGGTGGCGTAACCATTGAGGTTGAGGGTTTCGGCGACAGGCGCCGCGCTGTCGGGGCGCACCGAGTTGTAGCCGGGGGCGGAGGTGGCGATCTCGGTGATGCCGCCCATGCCCACCGCGTGGTGATTGCGGCCGGTGAGTAGGGCCTGACGTGAGGGCGAACAGAGCGCTGTGGTGTGAAAGCGGTTGAACTTCAGGCCGTCGTCGGCGATGCGCTGCGCGTTCGGCGTTTCACACGGCCCGCCGAAGACCGACGTCGACCCGAAACCGGCGTCATCGATGATGATCACGACGACGTTCGGGGCGCCCTCCGGCGGCCGGAGCGAGGTGATCTTGTCGAATTTCGTGTCGGGGTTTTTCGCATCGTAGGTGATGAGGCCGGTGTGGGCGTGCTGCGGAATCGGCAGATTCGACCTGGAGATGTCAACCATGGGTAACTCCTTCTGTTGCAGATTGCGGTGGGGCGGGCAGGGGATTCACCGACACGAGTTCGATGGTGAGATTGCCGAGCGCGTCGATGAGGCTGTGGAGTCTGGCTTGGTCAGGCACCCAGCCGACCAAGTAGGTGAGTCCGTTTTCGACACGACTCACCTCGAATCCGTCGATAGCATCGACGAGCGGCGGGCTCAACGTGCCCTTGACCACGATCTCGAAGTTCGCCGAAGCCATGTGATCCTTTCGGTGCAACTCATCGTCGGCGAGAGAAATGTGCTCGTGTTCATCGTGATCGGCTCTCGAAGAACCGTCGTCATCCCGGGGGGATGATTAGAAGCAGATGACGAGAATGCCTAACACGTCGCGCGTTTGCTCACCATTCCTAGCCAGAACAGGCACACGGTGCCAGACTGAAATGCATGAGTGGGAATCAGCCGGCATGACTCTCACTGGGCTGCCCGACATCGCCGGCATGGTTGACCGCCCGGCGCTCAGACGGCGGCTCGACCGCGCATTCCAACTTCCCGTCACTCTCATGGTCGCGCAAGCCGGCGCCGGCAAGTCGGTGCTGTTGGCGCAGTGGATGGCCGGGCATCCGGAGAAGCGGTTCGTGCGGGTCGACGTGCGGAGAACCGACGACGATGTGATTCGATTCGGCCGAAGACTTCTGGAGGGTCTGGCCGAAATCGACCCTGCATTCGATGATCTGTCGCCGTTGCTCTCGCTGCGCGGCGGCGGGCTGGGAATTGCGTTGCTCGAGGCGCTCACCATCCAGTTCGCCGACCTGGGTGAGGTGGTGATCGTGCTCGACGACTTGAGCCGCGTCTCGAACCCGAGCCTGCTCACCGATCTCGAGGCACTGGCAGAAATGATGCCGTCGAACATTCACCTCGTGCTGGCTACTCGAGTCGACCCGCCGCCGCTCTGGGGCCGGCAACGATTGCGCCGGAACACGCTCGAACTGCGCCAATCCGACCTGGCCTTCACCGAACCCGAGGCGGCACAGCTCTTGCAGGAGGTCGCGGGGCGCCCGATCGAGGCAGAGAGCGTCGGAGTGCTCTTCGCTAAGACTGAGGGGTGGGCAGCCGGTTTGCAGATGGCTGGCCTCCGGCTGCGGTTCAAGCCCGCCTCCGACGACTTCATCGCCGAATTCGGCGGCAGCGACCGGATGATCGCCGACTACCTCAGCGGCGAAGTGCTTCTTTCGCTGCCCGACGATCGCCGCGAGATTCTCTTGCGCATGTCAGCGCTCGACTCCATGAGCGCAGAACTCGTCGACGCGGTCACGGGCACGGCGGGTTCGCAGCTCGTTTTCGAGATGCTCGAGCGGTCGTCGCTGTTCTTGATCCCGCTGGATGCCCGGCGGCACTGGTTTCGTTTTCACCACCTCTTTCGTGATCTGTTGCGCTATCGCCTGCGCGCAGAAGACCCCGAGGTCGAACAGAACGTGCTGCTCGCGGCCGCCGATTGGCATCTGGGGCACAACGACGCAGCGACCGCGGTCGAATATCTGTTGCGCGCCCAGCAGTGGAACAGAGTGCTCGACCTCGTTTTCGACCTCGGCGTCGAAGTGTTCGAGCGCGGGGAGATGGCGACGGTGATTCGCTGGATCACCGCGGTTCCCGACGAGGTGCGAGAGCACCGGGTCGACGTTTCACTGCTGCTCGCCGTGCTGTTTCTCACCGAGGGCCGGCCAGCTGCTGCCGAAGATCTGCTCAGTCGCATCAAGGCTGATCCACGGGCATCCGTTTCTCAGTGCGTCAGCGCAGAGGTGTACCTCGCTGCTCTGGCGCAGTGGCGACCGCGACCCCAGGCATCGATCGATCACGCGAATCGTGCGGTCGCGTGGCTCGAGAACAATCGCGCCGAGGCGATGCCCGACGTTCTTCGTCGGGGCGACCACGGTTCACTGCTGACCATTGCTCTGGTCTCGGGTGGGCGGGCGCATTTTCTGGCCGGAGATCTCAGCGAGGCCCGGCGCTGGCTCGAGCGTGGGCTCGGCAGCGAAGGCGCGGCGTATTCGGTGTGGCGGGTCAGCGCCCTCGGCTCGCTGGCGCTGGTCGAGGCCTGGTGCGGGCGCACCAGGCGTGCCGAAGAACTGAGTGCTGAAGCGCTGGCCATCGCGCTGGAGGTCGGATTGCTGGCGCATCCCTCGGTGGCCGATGCCTATTTCGCCGCTGCACTCGTGGCCATCGAGCGTGGGGAGCCGGGTGGCGCTGCTCTGACCCACTATGAGGGAATGATTCGGGCGCATTCGAATAGGCGCTCTCAGCTGGTGTGGATCGGTGAACTCGAACTCGCGCTGATGCAGCTGGGCGGCGGGGATGCCGAGCGCGCCGAGTCGATGCTCGTCGCGGCAGGGCACACTTTGGCTTCACCGCCGTCACCGATCGTCGCCGACCGCATCCGGGTCATTCGCAGCCGAATGCTGCGCGCGGCGGGGTCGTTCGATCAAGCGGTTCGATTGAACGGCGACGAAAAACCCGATTCGCCCGCACTGGTTTTCGAACTCACCGCGGCAGAGCTCTCGGCCGGCCGAGTCGATCGGGCGAGGCGACTGGTCGAACAGCTCGCCGAGCCGGCGAAAGACGAAATTCTGCGCGACGTGGAACGCCGCATTCTGCTGGCCTGGCTGGCCGACGCAGAGGGCAACACCGCGGCGAGCCGCCGCATCCTGGCCGATGCCCTCGAGTTCGCCCGGCCCGAGTGGTTGGTCGACGTTTTTGTGCGCGCCGGTACCGTGGTGGCCGCGCAGATCGCGGCCCTCTCGGCCACGCCCACCGAGTTCGAGGCCGCCATCCTCGAACGATCGCGCATCGTTCGTTCGGCTCCGGGTGTGCAACCGCTGGCCGAACCGCTCACCAGCCGTGAACTCGAAATTCTGTCTTTTCTGCCGAGCCGGTTCACGAATGCCGAACTCGCCGAGCGATGCTTCGTCTCGGTGAGTACGATCAAGACTCACATGGCGCACATCTACCGCAAACTCGACGCAGCCAATCGCAACTCGGCGATCGAGCAGGCCAGGCGGCTCGGGCTTCTGTAGCGTCAGCTCGCAGCAGCGGGCGTCAGCCTCGCAGCGGCACGGGAACGTCGACCCCGCCCTCGACGGTCAGCCGCTCGCGCACCTGTACGATGCTCGGGGCCGGGCTGAACCCGCCGGCGAACAGCGCCTCGCCCTGCCGAAAATTCGGCGACTGGGCGAGCAGGGCTTCGGGGGCGAAGCCGAACACGGTCTGCAGCTCGGCGAGGTCGAGCGGTGAGCTCATCTTCATCAGGGCGAGGTTGTCGCACTGCGAAATGATGCTCGGGTGAATCTTCGACGGCCGCTGAGTGGAGAGCAGCAGCCAGAGCCCGAATTTGCGGCCCTCCGCGGCGATCTGCATGATCAGTTCACGAACGGCGACCCGCAGTGGGCCGGTCAACTCGGGGGAGCATAGGTTGTGCGCCTCGTCGATCACGATCAGAATCGGGCGGCGTTCTTCGCGCCTGGTCCACAGATCGTCGAGCACCGAGAGGGCCGCGATCAACGGCTCTTCGGCGTAGTGGAAGCCGCCGAGATCGAGCACGGTCGCATGGGGGCGGTCGATGAGGATCTCGGTCGCCGCGGTCTCGTCTTTGGCCCAGACCTGCCAGCTGAGAACGCCGAGGTTCTCGATACGCAGCGCGAGCGCGCGGTCGCCCGCGTTCGGCGACTCGGCGAGCCCCCGCAGAAGCAGATCGGTGTCGAGCGAGGTCAGGCGCTCGTCGAGGTGCAGCAGGGTGTTGAATTCTTCACGGTCTGCCAGAGGATCGAGCCGCAGCAGCGCGGCCTTGATGTGCAGCGGCAGGGCGAGAAAACGTGCCCGAAGGTGCTCGGAGTCACCGTCGGGTCGCAGCACCCGGATCTCGCGCGACTGCAGCGGAGCGGCTTCGTCGGCGGATGCGCTCGGCAGCACCTCGTTCAAACGAACGAAGTCGGAGTTCGGGTCGAAGATGACCACCGGCAGATCGGTGTGCGACAGAAGCTGCTCGATGAGCACACCGAGCGCGTAGGTCTTGCCCGATCCGCTCTGCCCGCACCAGAACGTGTGCCGGTTGAAGCGATGCGGCAGCAACCGGGCGGCGACACCGGGGCTCGACACCAGCGAACCGATGCCGAGCGTCGCACGTGTGGAGGTGTACAACCGCTCGATGGCGGTCTGATCGGCTTCGACGATGAGCGCCTCGGCAAACGGATGTGTGGCCCGTGACACGAGCTGGTCGTCGTCGTCGACCACCCCGAGCAGGCGGCCGGAGCCGAAGACCTCGCCACCGGCATCCGGAGTCGCGTGTTCGACGAAGCCGAGCGATTCGCGACCGTCGGCGCCGGTGAGGGTGACGAAGTCGCCCGCCACGAGGGGCACGGATTCGGGCAGATGGTAGGTGAAGGCGCGTCCGTCGAGCGAGCGTGCGGTGGGAGCTGGGTTCGAATCAGTCACGCTCACACGCTAGCTGAACCCACAACGCGAGAATGGATGGGCGGCAACGTTCCACTCAAGTCGGGTGAGGCCGCGCCGCTAGACTGCGAGGCAACGTCTTGCCGCTTAGCAGGGGAGCAACAGCCGTGTTCGAAATCGTCATTCTGGTCATCGCGGGCATTATCTCGGCGGTCTTCGTGGGGTTCGTGAGCCGGCGTGTGCTCGGCGTGCCGGTGGGCTGGCCCCGCAGCATCGTCGTGGGCATTCTGGTCTTTCTCTGCGGGCTGCCATTCGCCACCTGGGTGCTGAGCGAAACCGGGGCGATGGTGAACAACGTCGCCAATACCTCAGACGCGGTCATCATTTCGCTCATTCTGCTCTCGATCGCCTGGGTTTTTGCGCTCGGGGTGGGGTTGCTGGTCATTCTCGAGGCGATATTTCCGACCGCGACGCTGCGCAACCCGATCAGCGTCGTTCGGGCCGCATTCCAGCGCCAGAAGCGCACCCGTCGATACCTTCAGATTCTCGAGATCGCTTCACGCAACGGTGCGGGCTGGCTGTTTCGGGGCCGCAATCGTGTCGACACCGAGCTCACGACCTCCGAGCAGCGCGCGGCTGCCGTGGTGAATACCATCAACCAGTCGGGGGTCACGTTCGTGAAACTCGGCCAGGTGCTGTCGACCCGGCGCGACTTGGTGCCTGAGCCCTACCTCTCGGCGCTCGCGTCGCTGCAATCGGGGGCGAGCACGATTCCCTGGGCATCGGTCAAGGCGGTCATCGAAGAAGAACTGGGCCGGCCGATCTCCGAGGTCTTCACGGCCATCGACGAAGAGCCGCTGGCAGCGGCATCGGTCGCCCAGGTGCACACCGGCATCCTGCTCGATGGAACGAGAGTGGTTGTCAAGGTGCAGCGCCCGGAGGCGCGCGCCCAGGTCGAGGCCGACGTCGACATCATTCTGCGTCTCGCGAAGACGGCGGAGATTCACACCCAGCAGGGTCGCGACCTGCGTGCCGAATCGGTGGCGAAGGGATTCACCCAGACGCTGCTCGAAGAGCTCGACTACCGCATCGAGTACTCGAACACCGAGATGGTCCGCCAGACGCTCGTGCAGATCGGCGAGCATGCCGACGACGCCGACATCACCATCGACGTACCCAAGGTGTACCGCGAGGCGAGCACCAAACGCATGATCACGATGGACTTGGTCGACGGCCAGCCGCTGAGCCGGGCATCCGCTGCCGTCGCCCTGATGACGCCCGAAGCACGCCGGGCGCTCGCCGTGGGCCTGATGAACGCCGTGCTCGAACAGATTCTGGTGTGCGGGGTGTTTCACGCCGACCTGCACCCGGGCAACGTGATTCTTCGTGAAGACCAGACACTCGGCCTCATCGAATTCGGTGCTGTGTGCATCATCGAACGCAGTCAGCGGGAGAATCTAGCGGCGCTGCTGCTGGCCGCGTCGGCCGAAGACGACATCGCGGCGACCGATGCTCTGATGCTCATCGTCGACGTGCCGGAAGAGGCCGACATCGACAGCTTTCGGCACGACATCGGGCTCGTGCTCACCACGGTTCGGTTTCGGCACGGCGGCGACGGCTCGATCTTCAGCCTGATGCTCGACGTGATCCGGCAGCACCACATCGCCCTGCCGGCCACGCTCTCGTCGGCGTTTCGCAGCTTCGCCACCCTCGAGGGCTGCCTGCACGTCATCGTGCCCGACTTCGACATGGTCACCGAGGCCCTGCCGCGGGTACCCACGCTGATGCGCCGAATGCTCGACCCGAAACGCATCGCGATATCGGCTCAGGCGCAGATCGCCGTGGGACGGGCTCTGCTGCGCAAGTTTCCGCGCCGCATCGACTCCATCATGGCGAAGCTCGACGCCGGTACGTTCGGCATTCGCATCCGGTCGTTCGGTGCGGGAGACGATCGCGACTGGATCAACAGCATCGTGTCGGAGTTCGTGGGCGTCTTCGTGTCGGTCGCGGCGGTGGTCATCGCCATCGTGCTCGTCATCAACGGAGTGGGGCCACTGGTCGCGCCGAACCTGCACCTCTTCGATCTGCTCGGTGCCGTGGTCGGGTTCTTCGGCTTCTTGGGAATCTTGCGAACGGTGTTGCGAACGTTCTTCAGACGGTCGCGGTAGGCGCCGAGCGGTGCACGAAATCGCCGAGCGCTGCAACGAAATCGCCGCGCGCTGCAACGAAATCGCCAATAGAGTTCAGTCATGAGTCCGAGACAGACCAGCGGCAATGTGCACAACAACCAATCGGGCAGCAAGAACAGTCAGCACAAAGGTACGGCAGGCGGCGGGTCGACCCAGCACACCGCCCTCGAAGACGGCCGCCGCGGCGGGTGGGGAGCCTTCGCGGGCCTGATCACGTTTGTGCTCATCGCCTTCCCGCTGTCGGCCACCATCGCGTTCGCCACCAACCCGCAGACGCAGAAACTGTTCGGTTCGCACCTGGCCGATGCCAGCCAGTTCGGCTACCGGGCGTTCTGGTGGATTCTCTCGCTGATGCTGCTGGCCTTGCCGTTTCTCGTCGGCTATGGCTTCACCCATCTGGGCAGCCGCGGTATCAAGATCGTTGGTGGCGTGATCGCGCTGTTCGTGATCGTCGTCGTGGTGCTGGGGCAGCTTTTCGTCTACTAGCGTGAGACGTGGTGCCCGTGATGGCACCGAAATGGGGGAATCGGGGGAGTGATGGCGAATCGCCTGGGCGCGTCGGCGACCACGTCGAACAGACGGCCGGGTTTCAGCATCCAATCGAAGCTGCTCGTCATGCTGCTGGCCGTGAGCATCAGCTCGTCGCTGGTTGTGGGTCTCGTCGGGTACGTCTCCGGCCGTGACTCGTTGCGCGCCGCCGCCTACGCCCGACTGACCGAGACGCGCGAGTCGAAGGCCCGCGAAATCACCAATTTCTTCACCGACACCGAGAATTCACTCGTCATCTACTCGCGCGGCAGCACGGCCATCAACGCGGTGGGCGACTTCACCGCGGGCTTCGATCAGCTGCAGGATGCACAGCTCGCCCCCGAACAGAACGCCGCCGTCGATACGCTGTACGCCGACACCTTCGCACCCGGACTCGCGGCAGCGTCGGGGCAGCAGACCGATCCGGCCGCCTTCGACCCGTCGAGCACGGCAGAGCGGTACCTGCAGTACCAGTACACCGACAAAGCGCTTGACTACGACAAGAGCATCCAGGTCGACGATGCCGGCGACGGCAGCGCCTGGTCGGCCGCGAATGCGAAATATCAAGACTACTTTCGCACCCTCATCGAACGGTTCGGCTACGAAGACGCCCTGTTGCTCGACACCACTGGCAACGTGGTCTATTCGGCCTACAAGGGAGTCGATCTCGGTACGAACGTGAACTCGGGGCCGTACAAAGGCACCTCACTTGCTTCCGGCTATCAGGCGGCCCTGGCGTCGCACGACCCCGACTATGTAGCCATCAGCGACTTCGAGGGCTACCAGCCGTCGAACGACAAGCCGACGATGTGGATCATGTCGCCCGTCGGCGCGAACGGCACGATCGGCGGCGTCATGGCCTTGCAGATCTCACTGGACTCCATCAACGCCATCATGACGGCAGACCAGGGCTGGCAGAATGACGGCCTCGGGTCGACCGGTGAAACGTACCTCGCCGGCCCCGACGAACTGATGCGCTCGATCTCGCGCGAACTTGTCGAGAACCCGCAGCAGTACGAGAAAGATGTCGTTTCGGCCGGCACGCCGCCCGCAACCGCCGCTCGTGCCGTAGAGGTGGGTGGCACCGTTCTCCTGCAGCCCGTGCACACCCTGGCCGTCGAAGACGCATTGCAGGGGCAGACGGGCGTCGTCGAAGGCACCAGCTACCTGGGCACAGAGAATATCGCAGCGTCCGCCCCGCTCGACATCACCGGGCTGAATTGGGTGATCGTGGCGAGGGTCGACACCAGCGAGGCGTTCGCCGCGGTCGACGAATTCACTCGCAACATGATCATCGCCATCGTGACGCTCATCGTGATCGTCTCGCTGCTGTCGCTGCTGCTCGCGCAGGTTTTCGCACGCCCCGTGCGCCGCTTGGTGGGCGCGGTGCGCAACGTCGCCGGCGGCGATCTGAACGTCGAGGTCGCGCCGGGTTCCCGTGACGAGTTCGGCAACCTCGGCAACGCGTTCAACGACATGTCGCGTTCGCTGCGCATCAAACAGAGTCTCATCGACGAGCAGACCGCCGAGAAGGAAAAACTCCTCAGCACCCTGATGCCGGCCAGCGTGGTGAAGCGCTACAAAGAGGGTCACGAGACCATCGCCGACAGCCATCAAGACGTTTCGGTGTTGTTCGCCGACCTGATCGGTTACGACGACTTCTCCCGCGCGCTCACTCCCGAGCGGGAACTCGCGTTGCTGAACGGAATCGTCGCCCAGTTCGATGAGGCCGCCGCGCGCGGAGGCGTCGAGACCGTTCGAACGCTGCGCGAAGGCTATCTGGCCAGCTGCGGCCTTGCCGTGCCGAGAGTTGACAACGTGCGGCGGATGCTCGACTTCGCTCGTGAGATCACGGCCATCATCGGGCGATTCAACGCCCAGCAGTCGACCACCCTCAGCCTGCGGATCGGTATCGACGCCGGCGCCGTGAGCAGCGGACTGGTCGGCCGCGCCAGCCTCGCCTACGACATGTGGGGCGACGCGGTGAACTTGGCGAACCGCGTTCAGCGTGTCTCCGGCGCATCGGGCATCTTCGTGAGCCAGACCGTGCGCGATCAGATGCGCGACGCTGTGACTTTCACCGAAGCCGGCACGATCGAGATCGACGGCGTCACTCAGAGCGTGTGGATGGTGCAGTAGCCGACAGCACCCCTATGCTGTGCTCAAAAGAGGAGCACCCATGCTGCAGGGCAGAGTCGCGATCGTCACCGGCGCGAGCAAGGGAATCGGCCTGGCGATCGTCACGGCCCTGGTCGCCGAAGGCGTGCACGTGGTCGCCGGGGCTCGTTCGAGTTCGCCGGCGATCGATGCGTTCGTTGCGGTCGGAGCGGTGACGTTCGTGCCCGTGAACTTGGCCGAGGTGGATGCGCCGGCCGCTCTGGTGGCCGCGGCCGGCGAGCGAGTCGACATCCTGGTCAACAACGTCGGTGCCGCGAAGACGCGTATCGGCGGATTTCTTAGTGTGAGCGACCAGGAGTGGCTCGACTCGATCATCCTGAACCTCATGGCGGCGGTTCGAATGACGCGAGCGGTGCTGCCGATGATGATCGCGGCGAAGGCCGGAAACATCGTCAACGTCGCCTCGGTGAATGCGTTTCTGCCCGACCCTGCGGTCATCGACTACAGCGCAGCCAAGGCGGCTCAACTCAACTTCGCGAAGTCGCTGTCGAAGGAGGTGGGCCAGTACGGTATCCGCGTGAACAGCGTGAGCCCAGGACCTGTGGAAACCGACCTCTGGCTCGGCAGCGGGGGAGTGGCGGAGACCGTTTCGGCGGCGAGCGGCCTCGACCCGGCTGCGGTGGCGAATTCGGCTGTTGCCGG
>JAODBB010000046.1 GCA_025463745.1 Subtercola sp. | reverse complement strand
GGGTGAATGCGATACTGGCCATCCCCACCTCAAGGAGTGATCATGTTCGGAAGAAATCGTCGTAACCCGTCCACTCCGGCGACCCCTGCCGAAGACTCTGTGGGAGTCGGTGCGCTCGTCATCGTCGGCAGCGGCTCCGCGGACTCCGGCTGGGTGGGCGAACCGACAGGGGTCGTCATCGCTCCCGGCGACAATGAGATGGCCGGCTACCCCGGCCTCGCTCCCGGCGGCCCCATCAGCTGGCTGATCGCGTTCGACGAGCCCGCCTACCGGGTGGGAAACGCGGTGCCCTTCGACGAGGCCACGGTCGCGAGCCGCGACGTCTCGCTCCTTCCCACCGACACCTGATCAGCTCTGCACTCGACTTTCGTCGGAGGTCACGGAATTCGCGGCTCTATAGACGACGGATACGCCAATTTCCGCCGAAAGTACGGTGAACCAAGCTTCCTGTGCGACGCTGCGAGCAGACCCGCCGCTACCGCTACCATGACAGATGCAAGCGATAGGGGAACGTGGGGGAGGCATCGACATGGTCGAGATAGTCACGGCGGAGAACAGCCGTTCGAAGACAGAGAGTTCGCGCATACGAGCCGGGCGCATCTGGTTCGGCGGCATCGCGGTTGTTGTTGCGTTCGCACTCATCGTGCAATTGATTCTGATCTTCACCGGCGGCCAAGACGCGAACTCCGGGTCGACCGGCACGGGCGTGAGCCTGCCGACACGGCTCGTCGAGCTGTTCAGCTTCTTCACGATCCAGAGCAACCTCTTCGTGCTCGGCACGTCGATCGTGCTGGCGCTAAGCCCGGCCCGAAATGGGCGGGTCTGGCGGGTGCTGCGAATGGATGCTCTGCTCGGCATCATCATCACCGGGCTCGTCTACGAAACCATCCTCGCGCCGCTCGTGCATCTCACCGGCTGGGCACTCGTCGCCACCATCGGCTTCCACTACATATCGCCGTGGGCCACGCTGATCGGCTGGCTGCTGTTCGGGCCGAGGCCGCGCATCCCGTGGACCACGACCGCCTGGGCGTTCGTCTGGCCGATTCTCTGGCTGGTCTACACGTTCGTGCACGGCGCCGTGAGCGGTTGGTACCCGTACCCGTTTCTCGACGTCAACACGATCGGCCTCGGCGATTCGCTACGCAACTCGGCGGTCATCCTGCTGATCGGCATCCTGATCGCAGTTCTGCTCACGATCATCGACCACCGTTTGCGGCCCACTCCCGCCGCCCGGGATTCGGCCGCCTGAGTCAGACGCAGCCAGAGCCGCGTCCCGCCCGCTCGATCACGGCCACGATCGCGACCGGTGAGGCAGCTACGCCGAAATGAGTCGGCTACGCCTGCCTGTCTTCGGCGTAAGTGACTCACGTAGCGCCGGCCTTGGGGCGGATGGCCTCGGGAGATCGGTCCCCCGTTCGCGGGGCCGCCGACGTAGTCTGGCCGGAAGGGAAATTCTCCGCAATCATCCGCAGAATTGGAGATACGTCATGAACCTGGGCAAGCTCATTCTTCGACTCCTCATCGGCACCTTGTTCGTCGGCCACGGCCTACAGAAACTCAGGGGCTCCTTCGGCGGCCCCGGACTCGACGGAGTCGAGAAAGTAATGGAGAAACTCGAAATGCGGCCGGCTCGCCGAAACGCGATCCTCGCCGCCGGTACTGAAACCGTCGGCGGCGCAGCCTTGGCCCTCGGCCTCCTGACGCCGGTAGCCTCGGCCGGTCTCATCGCCACCATGCTCACGGCAATCCGCAAGGTGCACTGGAAGAACGGCGTGTGGAACAGTGGCGGGGGCTTCGAGTACAACGCCGTTCTGATCGCGGCGGTCACCGCTCTCAGCGACGATGGGCCGGGCATCGTCTCGCTCGACGGCGCACTGGGCAAGCCGCGCTGGGGTGTGCTCGGCGCCGTATTCGCGCTCGGCGGCGGCATCGTCGGCTCGCTCGTCGCCGTCGCACTCGGCCGTCACGGGTCCGACGTCACGCAGCAAACGACCGACGCGGATGCCCCCGCCGACGAACTGCCGCCTCTAGCCTCCGACTCCGACGACGCCGCCGCCGAGAGCGGCGCCGGCTAGGCGCTGTGCACTCGCGGCTTGGCGCGTTCAGCCGAACGCTCCGTTGCACTCCGCCTCGCCGGACTAGGCACCGCTCCGTTGCGCCGCACTCGCCGCGATCCGGCTCACCGGCGACGCCTGTGAGGCACCACGCCGAATTGAGACAAGCGTACTGGCCTCAATTCGTCACAGCAGCCTCACGAGACAGATTCACGAAGCGCCGTGCGACTAACGCGGTGCCACGCTGCGCCGCGGTAGCGGCGGCGCAGCCAGACAAACACAGTCCCTCTGGGATTTTTAGGCGACGCTGCCCGGCGCCTAAAAATCCCAGTCTTCGTCTTCGGTGTTGACCGCCTTGCCGATGACGTATGACGAACCGGAGCCCGAGAAGAAGTCGTGGTTCTCGTCGGCGTTCGGCGAGAGGGCCGACAAGATGGCCGGGTTCACGTCGGTGACCGTCTTCGGGAACATCGGCTCGTAGCCCAGGTTCATCAGCGCCTTGTTGGCGTTGTAGTGCAAGAACTTCTTCACGTCTTCGGTCAGACCGACCTCGTCGTACAGGTCTTGCGTGTACTGCGTCTCGTTCTCGTAGAGGTCGTAGACCAGCGAGAACGTGTAGTCCTTGATCTCGTCGCGCGTGGTCTGGTCCACCCGCTCGAGCCCACGCTGGAACTTGTAGCCGATGTAGTAGCCGTGAACAGCCTCATCACGGATGATCAGGCGAATCAGGTCGGCCGTGTTCGTGAGCTTGGCGCGGCTCGACCAGTACATCGGCAGGTAGAAGCCCGAATAGAAGAGGAACGACTCGAGCAGGGTCGACGCGACCTTACGTTTGAGCGGGTCGTCGCCGTGGTAGTCGTCGAGAACGATGTCGGCCTTTTTCTGAAGGTTAGGGTTCTCGGTCGACCAGCGGAACGCCTCGTCGATGTCTTTGGTGTTCGACAGCGTCGAGAAGATCGACGAGTACGACTTGGCGTGCACCGACTCCATGAACGCGATGTTCGTGTACACCGCCTCTTCGTGCGGGGTCAGCGCATCGGGAATCAGGCTCACGGCGCCGACGGTGCCCTGAATCGTGTCGAGCAGCGTCAGCCCCGTGAACACCCGCATCGTGAGCTGCTGCTCGGCCGGCGTCAGCGTCGCCCACGACTGCACGTCGTTCGAGAGCGGAACCTTCTCGGGCAACCAGAAGTTGTTGACAAGCCTGTTCCACACCTCGACGTCTTTGTCGTCTTGAATCTTGTTCCAGTTGATGGCCTGCACATGGCGGGCCAATCGAAGCTGTTCAGCCACGGGTTTCTTC
>JAODBB010000027.1 GCA_025463745.1 Subtercola sp. | reverse complement strand
GTCGCGGCGCAGAGTATCGATGAGGTGGGTCGCCCACGGGTGCAGATGATTGGCTTTGCCCACGACAACGATGCTCGTGCCGGAGAACTGCGGGCTAGCCGATGTCTCCGTGACGGTGATGACGTCGTCGGCGCTCCACTCGTCGAGGTGCGCGAAGGGGCCCCAGGGCGCAGAGCCCACCGCCTCGTTCGGCACCGTCTCGAGGCGCACGATCACACGTGTGGGCCCGTTCCGCAGCCAGAGTTCGGCCTCGGGGGTGATGTCGAAGGTGGTGGCGACCTGATCGGGGCCGGGAAGTGGGGAAATACGCTCCACTGTTGCGGACGGGAGAGAGACTGGCCGCGAATCGCCCGGAGGGCCCGACTCGGCGCCCAGTGCACGAACGGCGGCTGCCGCTCGGAGCACACGGGTTTCGGTGAGCCGGCCATCGGCGACGGCCGCCAGCACGGCCCGTTCGATGTCGGCGAGCTGGGCATCCGTGTTCTTGGTGCCGATGCACAGCAGATCGCAGCCGGCCCCGAGCGCCTGTACGGCGGCCTCGGGGATTCCGATGGCGCCGCTTGCGCCCGCCATGTCGAGTGCGTCGCTCACGATCAGGCCGGTGAAACCGAGCTCGGTTCGCAAGAGACCTTGGAGAATGCGCGGTGAGAGGGTGGCGGGATGTTCGGCATCAAGCTGAGGCAGCAGAATGTGCGACGTCATGATCGTTCGCACCCCGGCGTCGATTGCTGCGGCGAACGGCACCAGTTCGCGCGAGCGAAGCACCTCGAGCGACACGTCGACCACGGGCAGTGCCCGGTGCGAATCTGTTGCGGTTTCGCCGTGACCCGGAAAGTGCTTGGCGCTCGCGGCGACCCCGGCCGACTGCAGGCCGCGCACCCAGGCGGCAGCGTGCTCAGCGACATGCGAGGCCGTGGAGCCGAAGCTGCGCACTCCGATCACCGGGTTGTCGGGGTTCGAGTTGATGTCGGCATCGGGAGCGAAGTCGAGGGTGACCCCGGCATCGCGCAGCGCGAGGCCGACGGTTCGCGCGACCGTTCCGGTCTGAACGAGGTCGTCGATCCGGCCGAGCACGGCGTTACCCGGGTAGGGCGAGCCGATCTCGTAGAACAGGCGCGTGACGTCGCCGCCCTCTTCGTCGATCGCGATGATCGCGAGCGGGTTGGCTTCGCGAATGGCAGCCGTGAGTTCGCGCAGCTGATCGAGCGAGCGGATGTTCTCACCGAACACACACACCCCGCCGAGCCCGGCGGCGAGTCGTGCGCGCAGCCATTCGGGCAGAACGGTGCCCTCGAACCCCGGGAGCACGGTCGCGGCGGCCGCTGAGCGCAGTGCCGCATGGTCGATCGGCAGCCCGCTCATCCCTTCACCGCCCCACTCATCAGCCCGCTGGTCATGCGGCCCTGAACGATGAGAAAGAACACGACCACGGGAATCGCCATGAGCGTCGAGCCCGCCATGATAGCGGCCCAGTCGGTGGTGCCGTTGGCTTGCTGAAAGGTTCGCAGCCACACGGGCAGGGTCTGCGACGCCGGCCGCGACATCACCACGAGGGCGAGAACGAACTCGTTCCAGGCCTGGATGAAGCCGAATACCCCGGTGGCGACGAGGCCGGGAGCGAGCAACGGAAACGTGATCTTCCAGAACGCCCCGGTGCGCGAGAGCCCGTCGATCATGCCGGCCTCTTCGAGCTCGACCGGAACACCGTTGACGAAGCCGCGCAGTGTCCAGATGGTGAATGGCAGCACCGTTGCCACGTAGACGAGCGTCAGCCCGGCGATGGTGTTCAGCAGCGACCAACTGTCGAGCACGCGGTAGGTCGATACGATCATCGCCTCGGCCGGAATCATCTGAATGATCAGAATCGACAGGATGAACGCCTTGCGCCCCTTGAAGCGGAACCGGGTCACGGCGAGCGAGGCGAGAAACGCGAAGATCAGCGCGATGACGACGGTGAGCAGGGTGACCGCGAGCGAGTTCATCAGAGCCGGCAGAAACGGCGATCGCGACGGCTCGAACAGCACCGTGAGGTAGTTGCCGAACGTGAAGTCTTTCGGAAAGAAGTTCGGTACTGGCGTGCGGATTTCGTTGTTCGGCTGCAGGGAGGTGTTGATCATCCAGTACACGGGAAAGACCGAGCAGAGGAAGATGATCACCGCAATGGCGCTGAAGATGATGTTCGCGATGCGGCGCTTCACCCGCGGGCCGGAGACCTGGTAGCGGCGAACGCCGTTGCGGGCAGAGGGCGGAACGATCATCGCCGAGACAGCCGAGGTCAGAGCTCTCGCTTCGACGGAGGCGTCGTCGCCGGCTTCGCGCTCGGGGCTGTCGGTGCGGGTCGGGATGCTCACAGCTCCTCCTCCTTGATAACGTGGCGAACGTAGAAGAGCGAGATGCCCATCATGATGATGACCATGATCACGGCGATCGCGCCGCCGGCCCCGTAGTCGCCGGTACCGAGCGAGGTCTGGTAGATGTACACGCCGAGGGTGGAGGTCTGTTCCCTGATGCCGCCGATGCCTTGCAGGGCGAAGATCTGGGTGAAGACCCGCAGATCCCAGATGACCTGCAAGATGGTGACGACGACGAAGATCGACTTCAGGTACGGAAAGATCACCAGGCGAAAGCGTTTCACGGCTCCCGCGCCGTCGAGTTGGGCGGCCTCGAGCACTTCGTCGGGCACCTGCGTGAGCCCGGCGTAGATGGTGAAGGCGACGAACGGCACCGACTGCCACACGATGATGATGGCGGCGACGGCGAAGAAGCTGATGGGGTTGATCAGCCAGGAGTGGCCGATGAAGTTGATGCCGGTGACCTGGGTGAGCACGTAGTTGACCACGCCGAACTGGGTGTCGAACAGCCAGCCCCACACGATGACGGCCGTCAGCGCGGGCATCGCCCAGGCCAGCAGCAAGCCGACGGAGATGAGGGTGCGAAAGAACTTATTCAGCCGTGTCATCAGAAGCGCGACGAGTGTGCCGAGGCTCATGGTGACGACGACGTTGACGAGGCAGAAGAGAAAGCTGCGGGCGAGTACCTGCCAGAACTGGGGGTCGCCGAGAACGCGGGTGTAGTTGTCGAAACCGATGAAGGGGGCAGGCTGCCCGAAGACCTGCGCGCGGCCGTACTGCTGAAACGAGACGATGACGAGCTGAACGAGAGGCCAGCCGATGATGGCGATCAAGATGAGGGTCGCGGGCACCAACAACAGTGTCGGTGCGAAACCCTTACGGCCGATCATCCGGCGCTTCGCGGCTGGTGGCGGTGGCGCTGGCACGGTGGCCGTTCGCTCGCGTGTGCGGGTGACGGAAGACATAAAGGCAGAGGCTTTCGTTACGATGGCGGATGTGACTTCACCTTCCTAGGGCAGAAATCACGTGGTGGATGTTCGGGGCCCGATGGGCAATGTCGAGCCCCGAACGTTCCGTGCGCTAGCCGTTCAGGATCGCGTCGATCTTGCTGTCGATGTCGGCCGCGAGCGTTGGAACGTCGCCGCCCTGCGCGATCTTCACGAAGAAGTCTTGCAAGATGCCGGCGGCCTCCACATCGGCCCACTTCGGTGAGGCGGGCGTCAGCTTCGCGTTCGCTGCGGCCGCGGCGGTGGCCTTGGCCACATCGTCGGTGCCCAGGGTCGACGCGAGCGACTTCTTGGCCGGAACCAGCCCGGCTTTGCCGAGAATCGTCTGGTAGTCGTCGCTCAGCATGATCTTCATGGCGCTGTAGGCGAGGTCGGGGTGAGCCGACTTGGCCGCGATGGCGATGTTCGATCCGCCGGCGAAGACGGCGGCGGCGCCACCGGACTTACCGGGCAGTGCGTACACGCCGAGGTTCGCTTGTTGGTCGGGGCAGCCGGGCGCCTTGGCGTCGGCCGCTGCGAGAATCGAGCCCTTGACCCAGCTCGGAGCAGAGACCTGCGCAACGGTGCCGGCGCAGAACGGAACCTGCGGATCGGTTTCGTTGCCGTCTTTCGGTGCGACCGAAGCGGTGGTCATGACCTGCTGAACCTGCTTCAGGCCCGCGATCGCGCCGGCCGACTCGAATCCGGCCTTCCAGGTGCCGTTGTCGTCGGTAGCGATCTCTCCGCCGTTCTCCCAGATGTAGGGGAGGGCGTTGTACCAGTCTTGACCGGGAAAGTAGATTCCCGAGACGCCAGGGTTGGCCGCCGCGAGGGTGACGCCGTCGGAGACGTACTGGTCGAGTGTGGTCGGAACCGTGAGGCCCGAGGCCGCCAACAGGTCTTTCTTGTAGAAGACCAGGCGAGCGCCCGAGTAGTACGGTGCGGCGTAGAACTTGCCGTCGTACGTGCCCGCCGTCACGAAGCCGGGCAGCAGGTCGTCGCCGCCGAGGTCTTGGTACTTGGCGGTGAGGTCTTGGAACGCGCCGGCCGACGTGAAGGCAGCAGCCTGGGTGTTGCCGAC
Source organism: Subtercola sp. (assembly GCA_025463745.1). Taxonomy (GTDB): domain Bacteria; phylum Actinomycetota; class Actinomycetes; order Actinomycetales; family Microbacteriaceae; genus Subtercola. The sequence goes on along the minus strand of JAODBB010000027.1, from coordinate 12,751 downwards.
CTCCACCACGTCGGGGCTGTCGCTGCCCGAGAGGCTGGTGGTCAGCTTGTCGACCAGGCCCGTCCACGACTGCTCTTCGATGGTCAGCGTCGAACCGGGGTTCTGTGCCGCGAAGGTCGTGGTCAGGTAGTCGCGTGCGGCCTGCGGCGTGTCGGTGCCGTTGAGCCAGACACGGATGTTCGCCGCCTCTGGCGTGCTGCTGGTGCCAGATGCTCCGCCTGACGAACAGGCCGCGAGGGCGAGCATGCTGGCGGCGCCGAGCGCTACCAGACCGAGTTTCTTCCTCATTGTTGTTACCTTTCCTAGGGCTGATTGTGTCGGCTGGGCGCCGACCGTGTGATGCGTCTTGTGTGCAATTGTGGAGAGGCGGTGCCAATGGCCGGCTGTGGAGGAGTCGCAGCGTGCGCTACGAAACACCGAGCTGACCCGAGAGCACCATGACGGCCGCGCCGCGCAGAACGATGTTCTGCCCGAGCGTGGTCATCCGAAGCGTCAGATCGCCGTGAAACTCGGCCATGGTTCTGCTTCGGAGTGTCTCGATGGTCGCCTGGGCGAGCGGCCCATCGAGAAGTTCGGCCGGGCCGCTGAGTACAACCTCGGGCAGGTTGAGGGCGCCGACGATGGGGGCGAGCGCTATGCCGAGCCGCTGGCCGGCTTCAATCAGTATCAAGTCAATCTGGGCATCCGCCTCGGCTTCGCCGGCACCGGATGCCCGAACCAGGTCGATCGCCAGAGTGAGGTTCGGCGTCGAGAGCCAGGTCTCGAGGCAGCCGTGTTTGCCGCAGACGCAGAGCGCGCCGCCGTCGGTGCCGACAACGACGTGCCCGATCTCACCGGCGGCGAATCGGCTGCCGAAGAGAGGCGAGCCACCGAGCAACAGGCCGGCTCCGACGCCGTGCCCGACCTTCACGATCATCAGGTCGCCGTCGGCGCCGCCGAAACTGTGCTCGGCGAGGGCCGCCGCGTTGGCGTCGTTAGCCACGATGATGGGATGCCCGAACCGCGCCTCGACCTGCGAGCGCAGGTCGAGATTCTGCCAGCCGAGGTTCGGGGCGCTGAGCACGACGCCATCGAGGTTGACCACGCCCGGCGAGCCGATGCCGATGCCGAGCACCGGCGCGGTCGTCTTGGCGAGCAGCTGTTCGGTGAGGGCCAAGACCTTCGCCACTGCGTCATCGCCGGTGCTGCCGGCAAGCGGCAGCTCTGCCTCAGCGAGAATCTGGCCGTCGAGGTCGAGCACGGCGCCGCGGAAGAGGGAGTGCTCGGAGAGGTCGATGCCCACGATCTGGAAGGCGGAGCGGTCGATATCGAGAATCGTGGCGGGCTTGCCCGGCCGGGCATCCTCTCGCTGACCCATCTCGATGACGAGGCGTTCGGCAATCAGGTCGGCCACGAGGTCGGAGACGGTGACGCGGGTGAGGCCGGTTTCGCGGGCGATGTCGGCGCGGCTCTGCCGACCGTTGCGGTACAGGGTCTGCAACACAAGGGCACGGTTGTGGTTGCGGGCATGCTCCGGCAGCACTTTGGCGCTGGGGCGGAGGGCCCGGCTCTGAGTGAAACCGAGGTGGGTATGGGGGTGCGCGGGCTCCAAAGTCGAAGAGCCGCGCTGCCCTTCCGATGCAGACATGTTTGTTAGTAAAGCTTACGAACAAACTCGATGCAAGCTGTTTTTGAGAATCAGCTTGTGAATTTACCAATCCGAAACATGCGCGGTGCAATGCGGCCGAGTACATGCCGCAATTGGAATATGAGGTCGTGGCCACGATCTAATGATCGGCGGCTCGCGCGGCGATGAGCTGGTCGGCAGCGCGCTCGAGGTGCTCGTGAATGGCGTCTTCGCCTCGAATGAGCAGGTCGCCGACGAGCTGATCGTGTTGCCGGATCATCTCTTCGGCGTCGAGCACGTGACGCAGTTGGGCGAGAAAGAGAATGCTTTCGGCTTCGAGGCGGGCGTGGGCATCCGTGATTCTCGGGCTGCCGGCCGCGTCGACGATGGCATGGTGAAGTGCGGCGTGCGCCCGCTCGATTCGGGCCCGGTCTGTGGGCGAGTCGAGGCACGCGCGGCGCAGTTCGTCGTTGGCGGTGTGGATGCCCGCGAGAGTGGTGTCATCGGAGCGGCGGTTGAGCAGCCGCACGGCTTCGCCCTCGAGCGCCGACCGCAGTTGCATCAGCGCCCGCACGTCGTCGTCGTCGAGCAGAGTCACCCGCGCGCCCGAATAGGGCTGGATGCTCACCAGCCGTTCGCCTCCCAGCTGGCGAAGTGCCGCTCGGATCGTATGCCTGCCCAGCTCGTACTCGCTCGACAGAGCCTCTTCGCGCAACGGTGTTCCGGGGGCGAGTTCGCCGCTCAGGATGCGCGTGCGCAACACGCTAGCCAGCGTTTCGACAGCGGTTTCAGCCATCAGCTTCCCGCCCCGGCGGCGATCGCGGGCCGACGACGAGGCCAGCTCACCGTGAGAATGGCGAGCCCAGCGACGAGCAGCCCGAGGCCGATCACGATCGATGCAGTGAACTGTTCATGCAGTACCACCACGCCCAAGACGGTGGCCGTGAGGGGCTCGACGAGAGTCAGGGTTGCCGTCCGCGATGCCCGCAGTCGGCGTAGACCGCGCGCGAAAAGTGTGTACGCGAGCGTGGTCGTGACGATGGCGAGCCAGCCCGCAGTGAGTGCGCCGGCCGGTGTCGCCAGCCACTGCAGATCGGTCGCGAGAAGCACCGGCGTCATGACGACGGCTGCGCCGCCGAACGTGGCACCCATTGCCGCGGTCGGGCTCCAGCGGCGATCGAGCAACGCCTTGCTGCTGAGGGCGTACACGGCATAGCAGAGGCCCGCGACGAGGGATGCGGCGATACCGAGGGGGGTGATGACGGAGGTGCCAGCGGAGGTGGCGGAGGAGACAGGGGCGGAGGCGGCGGTTGCGGTGGCGCTGCCAGCGAAGACGCCGGAGAGCGCGCACACCCCGAGCGCGGCCACGGCCGTGGCGATCGCCCAGCGCAGGCCCGGTGCCTTTCGCCGCACCAGCCATTCGAGCAAGCCGGTCAGCACGGGCGCCGATCCCAGGGCGACCAGCGTGCCGACGGCCACCCCGTTCTGACTCGTACCGGTGAAGAATGCGGGCTGGTAGCCGGCCACGCCGACGGCTCCGACGGCGACGAGTGCGGCGGGCGCGAGCCATCGGGTGCGTGAGCGGCGGCTGCGTGGGCCACGCGTGAGGGTCGGGGTACCGCTGCCCAGGATGGATCCGCGGTCGTCTGGCACCCGCTCTTCTGCGCCGCTCTCGTCTGGCACACGCCTGACTGTCGCGCGCCCCACCAACAGGGCGATCAGCGCGACGACGGCGAGCAGCCCACCCCCGAACACGATCCGCGCCGCACCGAGCGAGAGCGCGCTCGCACCCTGCCCGCCTAACGCTTGTGCGGTGCCCGTTGTGCCGAAGCAGATCGCGGCCGTCACCACCAGAATCGTGGGTGTTGCCCGTCTGACGGCTCCGCTCCGCTCGGTCATCCATTGATTGTTACACAATCTGCGAGCATCACCACTTCGGGGGGTCGGAAATGGCTCGTCACCCGTACACTGGACGCACATCGAGGCAGCAGCACAGGGGGGGCACGCATCATGGTCAGTGAACTCATCATCGCGGCGGAGTTGACGCGTCGCGCGCTTTTCACGGGGGCGGTGTCGGGGGCTGCTCTGCCTACCTTGCACACCGATGTGACACCGAGCTACATTCCCGAAACCGAGAAGGCGCAGGCGAACGGCGTCGCATCTCTTGACGCGAATGCTCTGATCTACGTGAATCAGCTGCCGCCGACGCTCGCTACTCTCGACGCGAATGGCCACGTCTACGAATCGCAGCTGCCCACCGATGTCGCCAAGCACAACGAGCTCGTCTACAACGTGCGTGACTATGGCGCGGCAGGCAACGGGGTTCAGGATGATCTGCCGGCCATCAACGCCGCCATCGCAGCTGCGACCGCACACGGCGGCGGCACGGTCTGGTTTCCGGTGGGCACGTACCGTATCTCTGCGGCCATCGGAAACACCACCGTGGGCCTCACGGGCATCACGCTCGCCGGCGCCGGGTCGCAGAACGCCACCCTCAAGGTGTCGAACAACACGCCCGTGCTCACGGGCATCTGGTACTCGTGCACCGTCGTCAACCTCGTGCTCGACGCGAGCAGCCTCGGCTCGCCGTGCATCTCGGCGCACGTCGACAAGACGCACCTCGAACGACTGCTGCTGCTCAATTGGAACACCTCCGGCATCAACGTCAATGACGGCACCTTCAGCGACAACGGCGGCCTGCTGAACTTCATCGAACAGTGCAACATCCAGCAGAACACCGGCACCGGCATCTACACCTGCTACCGCTTCTACGACTCGTGGATCATCAACAACAACGTGGGTGCTACCTACGCCGACCTGTCGATCGAAGGCGGCCCGGTGCGCATCATCGGCAACCACCTCGACGGGTCGCCGACCTACAACATCGAGCTCCGTGGCAACAAGCGCATCCTGATCTCCGACAACATTCTCGAAGGGTCGCGCAAGCAGTCGATCATCTACACGATGCCGCCGTGGCTCACCTCTGACAAGCCGCAGATCCAGCTGATCGGAAACATGTTCTCGAACGGCGGCAAGCTGGCGCAGAACACCTACCCGGCCGTTTCCATCATCGGCGTCTCGAGTGCCGCTCGCACCGAGGGCTTCAGCATCACCGGCAACACGTTCGCGTGCGACGACGTGGGAGCCGGGTGGACGTACGTCGTCGAAGCAACATTCGCGCGCACGATCGCGGCCGTGGGCAACCAATGGAAAGAGGGCCACATGGCCACGCAGCCGTGTCGCTTCGTGACGTGCTCGAACACCGAGGTGATCGGCAACCACGCCGACAACGTGGTGAAGACGACGTAGCGACCACCTGGCTCACCTCCGTTGACGATCGTGTCTGTCAACCGTCGATTTCGCTGGGTGTTCTGAACCTTTTTGGTGAAAGGATGGATCATGGCTGAAAAGGGTGAGCAGAACAAACCCATCATGGCGGGCAGCAACGACGCTTCGGTCGACGAGAAGATCACCGGCATCGTGGCCCAGGTGCGGCAAGATCACGGCGGCGAGGCCCTGCCGGTGGTGCTGGCCAAGATTCATGAGCGCTTCGAACAGGCCGGCATCGAGATCGACGACATCAAGCTCGCGCGGCTGGCGCACGAGATCTCGGACACCACGTCGGAGTTCAACGCCTGACGTGTTGCCCCGCCTATAACGGTCGGAGCGGCCTACAGCCGCGCCAGCCGGGCCGGGTCGAGGTCGACGCGGCGCAGCAGCTGAGCGTTCGCCGCGACGATGATCGTCGACGCCGACATCAGAATGGCACCCACCGCCGGCGAGAGCACAAGACCGATCGGCGCCAGCACGCCCGCGGCCAGCGGAACCGAGAGCACGTTGTATCCCGCCGCCCACACCAGGTTCTGCACCATCTTTCGGTAGCTGGCCTTCGACAGCTGGATGATCGAGAGCACCCCGCGCGGATCGTTCCCCACGAGCACTACCCCCGCCGACTCGATGGCCACGTCGGTGCCGCCGCCCACGGCGATCCCCACGTCGGCCCTGGCGAGTGCCGGCGCGTCGTTGACGCCGTCGCCCACCATCGCGACCGAGAGCCCGCGCGCCTGCAGCTCGGCCACCTTCTGACCTTTGTCTTCGGGCAGCACTTCGGCGAAGACCTCGTCGATGCCGAGCTGCGCGGCGACGGATGCCGCTACCGAATGCGCGTCTCCGGTGATCATGGCGACACGGATTCCGCGGGCATGCAGCGCGTCGACCGTCTGCTTCGATTCGGGGCGAACCTCGTCTTCGAGGGCGAACGCGCCGATGACGACGTTCCCGCCGACGAGGTTCCCGCCGTCTGGGCTCCTGTCACCGGCGCTGACGCCCAGGCTACGCAGAACATGTAGCACGACGGCGCCGCGCGCGGCCCACTCCCGGGTCGCCTCAGCGATATCGGCAGGAACCGCGATGCCGGATGCCCGCAGCAGCGCCGGGCCACCCACGCTGATGACAGCGCCATCCACTCGCGCCTGCACTCCCCGCCCGGTCATCGACGAGAACTCGGTCGCCGAAACCGAAGCCGAGGGCGTTGCGGCCCTCACGATGGCGCGGGCGAGGGGATGCTCGCTGTCGGCTTCGACCGCCGCCGCCAACGAAAGCAGGACGGCGGGTGTGAGACGCGATTCGGCGGTCGCTGCATCCACACCGCCCTGTGTCGGAGCAAGGAGTGCGCCCTCGGCCACTACCACCCCGGTGACGGCCGGCTCGCCGCGGGTGAGAGTTCCGGTCTTGTCGAAGAGCACCACGTCGATCGTGCGCATACGTTCGAGCGCGAGCCGGTTCTTCACCAGCACGCCGGCGCGAGCGGCCCGCTCAGTCGAAATCGCGATCACCAGCGGAATCGCCAGCCCGAGGGCGTGCGGGCACGCGATCACGAGCACGGTCACGGTGCGGGTCACGGCGTCGTCGGGGTAGCCGAGAAGAGCCCACACTGCGAACGTGATGATTCCGGCGCCGGCTGCGTAGTAGAACAGCCAGGCGGCGGCCCGATCGGCAAGGGCCTGCGCGCGCGACGACGAATTCTGAGCGTCGGCGACGAGCCGCTGGATGCCCGCCAGCGCGGTATCGTCACCGACGGCCGTGACGCGAACGCGAATCGTGTTATCGGTAGCCACCGTTCCGGCGACCACGCGGTCGCCCTCTGACCGCCGCACGGCCTGAGACTCGCCGGTGATCATGGATTCATCGACCGCGGCCGACCCGGCGACCACGATTCCGTCGGCGGGCACCCGGCCGCCCGAGCGCACGAGAACGATATCGCCGGCGACGAGCTCGCCGAGCGGCACCTCGGTGGTGCCGGCGCCCTCGATGACCCTCTCGGCCGTGTCGGGCAGCAGGGCGGCCAGGGCGTCGAGCGCCCCCGACGCCGCGCCCAGCGCCCGCATCTCGATCCAGTGACCGAGCAGCATGATCACGACGAGAAGAGCGAGCTCCCACCAGAAGTCGAGGTCGAACGAGCCGATCTTGAGGGTGGTGATCCAGGAGGCCACGAACGCCACGGTGATGGCCATGCCGATGAGCAGCATCATTCCGGGCCGGCGGGTGCGGATTTCGGAGAGCCCGCCGAGCAGGAATGGTGCGCCGCCCCAGAAGAAGATGACCGTGCCGATCACAGGGGAGATCCAGTAGGAACCCGGAAAGTCGGGCACGGTGTAGCCGAGAATGCCGGCGAACATGCTGCTGAAGAACACCGTGGGGATGGCGAGAACAAGCGTCACCCAGAACTTGGTGCGGAAGATCGCGATGTGGTCGCCGTGGCCGGAGTGACCGTCGTGACCGGAGTGCCCCTCATGCCCAGAGTGGCCCTCGTGGCCGGAGTGCCCTGAGTGATCGTGCCGATCGTGCTGATCATGCTCGCTGTGCCCGAGGTGATCGTGCGCTGCGTGCTCGCTGTGCCCGGCGTGTTCGTGCCCATCGCGCTGCCGCACTGCGTGCTCGTGCCCAGCCTGCTCGTGCCCTGCGTGTTCGTGCGCCGAGTGGTCGTGCCCGGGCTGCTCGTGCTCTGTGTGCGTCGTCATGGTCCGCCTTTCGACACCTCCAACGGTATACCCCCTAGGGGTATTCCCGCGAGCGCTGAAGACGCGAAGCTGAGAGTTTTCACACTCTTGGGTCGTTGCGGCCTCCTGATGCCAGGCGAAGACGGTCATAATCGAAGCAAGAAGGGTGTGTGCGTGTGAAACTCCTGATAGTCGAAGATGAAGACGAAATGGGCCGCCTTCTGGTGCGCGGGCTGACGGCCGAAGGGTACGAGGTCGAACGTGTCGCCAATGGTGTCGACGGCCTGATCTCCGCAGCGGCCTCCGGGTACTCGGCGGCCATCGTCGATGTAATGCTTCCGGGCATGTCGGGCTTCGAGTTCTGCCGCCATGTGCGTTCGCAGAACGCCGGCCTGCCGATTCTGTTGCTCACCGCCCGCGACGCGGTGGATGACCGGGTGAAGGGTCTCGACGCAGGCGCCGACGACTACCTCACCAAGCCGTTCGCTTTTGCCGAACTGACGGCGCGCATCCGGGCCCTTCTGCGACGCGAGACCTCGGGTCCGCCGCTCTCGATCTCTGTCGGATCTCTCGTGATCGACAGCCACAACCGCCGGGCTCTGGTGGGCGGCGTCGCCCTCTCGCTCAGTCCGAAGGAGTTCGACCTGCTGCGGCTGCTCGCGTCGAAACCCGGCAGCATCCTCACCCGAACGGAGATTCTCGACGAGGTGTGGGGCCGCACCGAACACATCGATGCCAACGTGGTCGACCAGTACGTGAGCTACCTGCGCCGCAAACTCGACCCGCTCGGCTCTGACGTGTCGATCGCAACCAGGCGCGGAATCGGCTATGGCCTCGAGGTCGTCTGAACCGGCTGAACTGCCTGAACTGCCTGAACTGCCAGAGTCGGCTGACCTGCCCGAGCCGCACCCGTGAACCTGCTGCGGCGTCTCTCGATCAGGGTGCGCCTGACCATCGGCGCCGTGGTGATCGCGGCCGTCTTCTTCACCGGCACCGCGTTCGTCGTGCGGAACCAGGTCGAGTCGATTCTGGAGAACTCGTCGGTCATGTTGCTGCAGAGCGACTCCGCGCCGTTCCAGCAAGACATCGCGGCTGGCAAGGGCCGGTCGCTCGATTCGCCCGCGCAGGGCCAGCTGATCGCCATCATCGATCCGAGCGGGCTGGTCGAAGAGTCGACCTTTCCCATCGAGTTGCAGCCGCAGCTCGGTACGCTCGCCCGAGCTGGAACAGCTACCCAGTCTGTTCAGACGCCGGCGGCCGACTACCTCGTCATCTCGCGCACCGTCAACGCTGAAGACGGCGTCTGGCACGTGGTGACGGCCCGTAACGAGTCGGCGTCGAAACTCTCGGTCGACAACCTGACCACGGCGCTGACGATCGGCCTGATCATCCTCACCGCTCTGTTCGGTTTCGGTTCGTGGCTTCTCGCCTCGGCAGCACTGCGCCCGGTGTCGGCGATGCGGCGAACCGCTCACGAATTGCAGGGCAGCACCTCGACCGAACTTCTGCCCGTAGGCCCCGCTCGCGACGAGCTCTCGGCGCTCGCCATCACGCTGAACGACCTCATCAGGCAGCTGCGTGCCTCTGCCGACCGCGAGAAGCAGCTCGTCTCCGACGCGAGCCATGAACTGCGCACACCGCTGGCGATTCTGCAGACCCAGCTCGAGTTGGCGCACCTGAGTACGGGCGATGCGGATGCCCTGCTGCTCGAAATCGAATCGGCCGAGCGTACCGTCAAGCGCCTCTCCGTTCTCGCCGCCAGCCTGCTCGAATTGACCCGCATCGAGGGCATGACGGGCCGAGACAGCGCGGCTATTGGTGAGCTCGCTGCCGAACTCGTCGACTCCATCGATCGGGCGCGCATTCTGGCCATCGGCAGTGGCATCGTGGTCGATTACGACATTCAGGCGACGCCTCCCGGCTGGGCCGAGGGATGCTCGGCAGCACTCTCGCGTCACAACTTCGGTCGCGTGCTCGACAACCTCCTCAGCAATTCGATCGCGGCGACGGCGGCAACCGTGCGAGCGGAGCTCACCGTGGTGGGCACCCCCGAGCATCCGGCCCTGCGGCTGACGGTCACCGACACCGGACCGGGCATGAGCGAAGAGTTTCTGCCGCAAGCCTTCGACCGCTTCGCCCGAGAGGATTCCTCGCGAAACGGCGCCGGGTCGGTGGTGAGCGGCGCAGGGCTGGGTCTGTCGATCGTCTCTGCGCTGATGATCTCGGCAGGCGGCACTGTTACGATGGCCAATCGGCAGCCTTCGGGGCTGAGCGTTGTCGCCGACATTCCGGTGAGCCCCAATGTTTCGTGAAGGTGTGTCTGCATCGTGATCGTCGCTTCGACCATCAGTTCGGTTGTTTCAGGGCTCCACGTTCTGGCGGCCATCAACCCGATCAACCCCGAGCCGCTCGTGCAGAGCGCGGGGCCATGGGCTCTGGTCATCGTCTGCGCGATCGTCTTCGCCGAGACAGGGCTGCTCATCGGCTTCGTGCTGCCCGGCGACACGCTGTTGTTCTTCACCGGGCTGCTCACGTTCACGGGTGGGATTCCGCAGCCGCTCTGGCTGGTACTCATCTCGATCTCGATCGCAGCGGTGCTCGGCGATCAGCTCGGGTATTTCATAGGCTTCCGTTCGGGCCCGCGAATATTCGAGCGCAAAGAGACGGGGTTCTTCAGCACGAAGAATGTCGCTCGAACCCAAGGGTTCTTCACACGGTATGGCGGGGCCGCGGTCATCCTGGCCCGTTTCATCGCGGTGGTGCGCACCTTCGCCCCGGTTGCCGCGGGTGTGGGCAAGATGCACTACTCGAAGTTCTTGCTGTACAACGCCATCGGCGGAGTCTTGTGGACGTTCTTGCTCGTGCTGCTCGGCTACTTTCTGGGCCATATTCCGGGTGTCTCCGAGCTGGTGACGCAGTACCTCGGGTACGTGATTCTCGGCATTCTGGCGTTCACGGTGATCGCGGCCGTCGTGTCGTTCATCCGGTCGAAGCGTGAGGCGAAGGCCGAGGCCGTGAGCGAGGCGCCGAACCGTACGACGGAGACGGCCACCGACAAGGCCTGACCGGAGGACGGCCGGTGCGGCCGGTGCGGCGGGTACGTGCCCGGAGCGGCCGACCGAGCATCCAGCGCGCTTGACCTAAGCTCAGACGTATGGTTTCTGCACCCTTCACCGTTTCTCAACAACGCAAGATCGTCACCGAACTGCCGGGCCCGAAGTCTCGCGAGCTGCACGAGCTGCGCCGCCGAGTCGTGTCGCGCGGCGCGGGCACACTCGCCGACATCTACATGGATCACGGTTCAGGCGCGATTCTGGTCGACGTCGACGGCAACCAGATCATCGACTTGGGCTGCGGCATCGGGGTGACCACCATTGGGCACGCTCACCCGGCGATCGCGGCCGCGGCCAGCGCCCAGGCCGGCAAACTGACCCACACGCTGTTCACCGTGACTCCGTACGAGAACTATCTGCGTGTCGCCGAGAAGCTCGCCGAGATCACCCCCGGTGACTTCGAGAAGCACAGCATCCTGGTGAACTCGGGCGCCGAGGCCGTGGAGAACGCGGTGAAGATCGCCCGCAAGTTCACCGGCCGCCGCGCCATCGCCGCGCTCGACCACGCCTTTCACGGGCGCACCAACCTCACGATGGCCATGACATACCGCCCTTGGCCAGAGCGGGCCGGCATGGGGCCGTTTCCCGGTGAGATCTACAGCGTGCCGACGAGCTACCCGTTCCGTGACCCCGAGGGCATGACGGGCGTCGAGGCGGCGGAGCGCACCATCGATTACATCAACACCCACATCGGCGCGAAAGAGCTCGCGGCACTGTTCGTCGAGCCCATCCAGGGCGACGGCGGCATCGTGATTCCCGCCGATGGGTTCTTCCAGACCCTGAGCGCGTTCTGCACCGAGAACGGCATCGTCTTCGTCGCCGACGAGATTCAGGCGGGCATCGCTCGCTCCGGTGCGTGGTACTCGATCGAGCACTCTGGCGTGGTTCCCGACCTCATCACCAGCGCCAAAGGCATCGCGGGCGGCTTTCCGCTCGCCGCCGTCACCGGCCGGGCAGAGATCATGGATGCCGTACAGCCCGGTGGCATCGGCGGAACGTTCGGCGGCAACCCGGTTTCTACCGCGGCTGCGCTCGCGGTCTTCACCCTCATCGAAGAAGAGAACCTCATCGCCGAGGCGCAGCGGGTGGAGAAGGCTTTCTTCGCACGCATCGGCGACTGGGCCTCGAAGTACGCGGTCGTGGGTGAGGTGCGCGGCAAGGGCGCCATGTTCGGAGTCGAGCTCGTGCATCCGGGAACCCGCAAGCCGAACCCCGAAGCCTTGAGCGCGGTGATCAAGCACGCTACATCGAACGGCGTCATCGTGCTCGACGCCGGCAGTTGGGACAGCGTGTTGCGGTTCTTGCCGAGCGTCGTGATCAGCGATGAGCTGATCGACGATGCCGCGACCGTGATCGAAGAGGCTCTGCAAGTGCTCGAGCCGTAATAGTTCGATACGCGACTCAACTGCACGACCTAAGCGTCGTTATGGAGTGCAAATGCTAAGTTTGCCACAGGGGTTGCAGCCGGACGGGAATTTTCTCGCTTCTGCACCGCCTTGGGGGAGGCGCGCTGGTCATGGCTTCAGGCTCGCTGACGACGCACCCTGTCGTGAGTGAAGCGCCAGTGAAGCTGCGCTCGGTGGCGGCACTGCCGTTTCTCGTGTTCGTCGTTCTCGTTTTTGTAGCGGCCGCCCTCTTGCCGTTCACAATCACAGCGGCGAAGCTGGTCGCGCCCGCCATCGTGATGCTCGGTATTGTGGTGCTCGCGATCTTCGTGCCGTGGCACCGGCTGCCCCGCTGGATGCAGGCCGTGCCGGTGCTGCTGTTCTTCGCCGTGATTGTGCTATTGCGCGGTGTCTCTGACAGCGCGTCGGGGTTCGACCCGCTGGTGCTTCTGCCCGTGCTCTGGTTCGCGCTGTACGGCACGGTCATCGAGGTGGTGATCTCAGGGGTTGCCACTGCGCTCGTGCTGATCGTTCCGCTGGTGCTGCCGAGTGGGCCGGCCGCGGTGACGGCATCGGCGAGCGACTGGGTGCGGGCGGGGGTGTGGGTGGCCTGTGTGGTACTGATCGGGCCGATCATCCACGGGATCG
>JAODBB010000060.1 GCA_025463745.1 Subtercola sp. | reverse complement strand
GCACGCTCTTGCCCGATCCGCTCTCGCCGACCAGGCCGACGATTTCGCCGCGGCCGACTTCGAGATCGATGCCGCGCAGCACGTTCGAGCGCACGCCGTCACGTTCGAGGCTGAGGGTGAGCCCCTCGATCGACGCGGCCGGGCCTGTTCTATTCGGCGAGCGCATGCGCCACCACCTCGTAGATCTCGCGGGGCTGGGTGAACCACACCTGGTCGGCGTGCGCGGCAATGTGTTCAAGCGCCCTGGTCAGCTGTTTCAGCCGGAACGGCACGCCCGAAATGAACGAGTGCACGATGATGCTCATCACCAGCGGCTGGTTCTCCTCGGTCGCGGCAGCGAGCAGCTCGTCGAATTCGTCGATGATCATGTCGGCGAACTCTGTGGCGGCGACCCCGCGGCCGATCATCGAGGTGCTGTCGTTGAGCTCGAGCCCGTACGGCATGGCGAGCAGCGGCGTACCGCGTGTATTCAGCCACACCGGCTGGTCGTCGAGTCGCAGATCCATCACGTAGCGGTAGCCGGTTTCGGCGAGCAGGTCGAGGGTGCTCTCGGTGTGCGTCAGCCAGGGGCTCGACCAGCCCGCCGGCCGTGCGCCCTCTTCGCGCCCGATTCGGTCGGCCACTTCTTCGAGATAGGCGCGTTCGTCGGTCTCGTTCAATCCCTCGAGCGAATCGGAGTTCGACACCCCGTGCCCCACGATCTCTGCCCCCAGCCGCCTGGCCTCGGCGACCAGGTCGGGCGCCGAGTCGTACACGGCCGTATTCAGCAGGATGGTCGGGGTGATGCCGAGCGATTCCAGTCGCTTCAGCAACCGGAACGCCCCCACGCGATTGCCGTAGTCACGCCAGCTCGCGTTCACCAGATCGGGCGCCGGAACGCCGTCGAGCAGGTTCTCGACATGACCGTCGCCGAAGTGGTAGTCCTCGATGCCCACGGCAATGTAGATCGCCAGCTTTTTGCCCCCGGGCCACGGCGTTTCGGCGCGGCCGAGGATGGGCGCGTAGTCATAGCGGTCGTGGGTACTGAGCGAACTCATGAGTTTCCGATCCATCGGGTCATTCCGACATCTGTTGCTGCGGCGCGGCGAACCATCGCCTGGTAGTGCATAAAGGAGGCGTCTTCGGCTCGGCGCGCGCGTTCGATCACCGGCAGCTTCTGCGCGAAGAGCTCGCGGGCCTCATCGAGTAACGCCGTTTCATCTACACGGGTGAGCCGGCCGTTCTCGAAGACCACGTCTCCGTTCACCATGGTGAGCCGAACGCTGCCGCCCGACTCGCAGTACACGAGTTGACCGCGCAGGTCGTTGAACGGGGTGAGCGCGCTCGAGTGCAGATCGAGCAGGGTCAGGTCGGCGAGGTACCCTTCGCGCACGGCCCCGAGCTGGTGGGCTTGCAGCATCGCGGATGCTCCACCGTGCCAGAGGCATTCGAGCACGTCGGCCGCCGACGGCCACTGGTCGCTGTCGAGGCCCGCGACATTGTGGATCAGCCCGGCCGTCTTCACGACTCCCCAGAGATTGGCGCTGTCGTCGCAGATCGCTTCGTCGATGCCGAGGCTCACCGTGATGCCGAAGTCTTTCATCCGCCGAAACGGTGCGACTCCGCTGCCCAGACGCAGGTTGCTCACCGGGTTGTGGGCGATCGTTGCGCCCGACTCGGCGATCAGCGCCAGATCGGCGTCGTCGACCCAGACGGCGTGGATCACGTTCATCCGATCGCTCAACAGCCCCAGGTCGGCGGTGTATTTCACCAGCGAGCGACCGCCGAACCGCGGCTGGTTCTCGGCGAGGGTGCGCTGCACCTTCGTCTCGAGCATGTGCGCGAACAGGGGCAGCCGGTGGGTTCGGCTGAGGTCGTCGAGTGCCTCGAAGTAGTCGGGGCTGACCCGCTGAGGGGCCGAGATCGAGACGGCGGCCGTGAGCCGATGATCTTCGGCGCCGTGCCAGCGCGAGAGGAGGTAGTCGTAGGCCTCGAGCAGTCCCTCTGCGTTCATCGGCGCGGGTTTGTTCAGAGTCGCCAGCAGTGCGGAGTCGCCCGTCTCGGTGATGAACGGTAGCTTCTCGGCTTCGCTCAGTTGCGGCTGATCGAGAGCCACGGATGCCCGTATGCCGCAATCGGCATACGCCTGCATCACGGCGTCGATGATCTCGGGGGTGGGGTATGGCATCAAGAAGGCGTCGTCTTGCACGGTGGTGGTGCCGGTGCGCAGCATTTCGAGAGCCGCGAGCATCGTGCGCAGGTACGCTTCGCGCGGGGTCGGCGTGAGTGCCGGGTCGGCGGGGGATTCGTACAGCATGAAAAGCTCGAGCGGAAGGCTCGGCAACGACCCCTTCAAGTGGTTCGCGGGGGAGTGGAAGTGCGAATTGATCAGGCCGGGAACGAGAAGGTGGTGGGCGGCGCCATCAATCACGCGCTGCGCCGGGTTCGGGTCGCTTCTGGTGTGATCGAGGGCGGATGTTGCTCGGTCGCCGGCGGATCCGGCTCTGTCGAAGGCGGATTCAGTTCGGTCGCCGGCGGATCCTGCGTGCTCAGAGGCAGATCCGGCTCTCTCGAAGGCGGCGCGTGCGTCGGCGCCGATAGTGGAGATGCGGCGACTCTGCACGAACACGTCGGTGGGCCCGAACATGCCGGCCGCGCTGTCGGCGTCGTACACGTACACGTTGGTGAAGAGGGTGTTCACGAGTGACCACCCGTCGGCCGTGCCCCGGTGCTCTGGCGTGCTCCGCTGTTCGGCTGTGCCCGGCTGCTCGGCTGCGCCCAGGTGCTGTGCCGCGAGGTCGACAGACCCTGGGCGAGCAACCCTTCGGCGATCGAAACGCCGGCCGCCACGCCCTCGATCACCGGCACCCCTAGAGCTGCCGACAGCGGCTCGACGAGGTCGGCCAGGCCGGCGCAGCCGAGGATGATCGCCTCGGCTCTGTCATCTGAGATCGCTCTGCGACCCTCCTCGACAAAGAGGTCGAGCAGATGCAGAGAGCCATGCGTCACTTCAGAGACCGGTTCGTCGACGGCCCTGACCGTGGCGCGATGGCCGAGCCCGAGGGTGCGCACGACGCGGTCGGACTGCTCGATGGTACGGGCGGGCATCGTGATGATGGTGAACCGGTGGGCGATGAGTGCGGCGGTCACGAGCGCGGCCTCCGTCATTCCCACCACCGGGCCGGTGGCGGCTTCGCGCGCCCCGGCGAGGCCCGTATCGCCGAAACAAGCGATGACGTAGGCGTCGGGCCGGGCATCCGCTGGGCCGTCTTCGAGGCGAAGAACTTCGGTCAGCACCGACGCGGCGCCGTGCACCTCGTCGATGTGGCTCTCTATGCTGAGCGCGCCCGAGGTGGGCGTGATGCCGACGAGTTCGGTTTCGGGCCGGGCCGACGGTGCCGCGAAGCCGACGACGGCGTCGGTCATCGAGCTGATCGTATTGGGGTTCACGATGGCGATGCGCATCAGCGGGCATCCGCTCGTTCGTGTGAAACGTGGTCGGTCGTTGCGGCGGCAAGCGCCTCGATGCCGAACGCCGTGATAGCGATTCGGGCGGCCGCCGCGCCGGCACGGGCTGCCTCGACGGCGTCGCCGGTCTGGCAGTGAACCGCGGCGAATGCACCGCAGAATGCGTCGCCGGCACCCGTGCTGTCGACGGGCTCGACGTGGTCGGTGGCGACCTCGGTCAGAGAAGAGCCGTCGAAGACGAGGCTGCCGCGCTCTGCCCGCTTGATGACGACGGTGTCGGGGCCGAGCGACTGGAAGAGGCGGCCGGCGGTGATCAGATCATCCGTCTGGGCCAAGGCGACTGCTTCGACCTCGCTCGGCAGAAACACGTCGCACTCGGCGATGATGCCGAACAGGGCGTCGCGGGTGCCGACGAGGTAGTCCTCTTGTAGGTCGAGGTAGAGGCGTGCCTCGGAGTTCGCGCGCAGCCACGGGGTGAGGGCGAGTTGCGATTCGAGGCTCATCGCCGAGATGAGAATCGCGTCGGCCTCGAGCGCCCAGGCCGGAACATCGGCCGGATACACCGAAAGTGCGTCGAAATCTGCTTCGCTGCAGAGCATGTTCCAGCGGCGCGTTCCGTCGGCGAAGTAGTCGATGATGTTGCGTACGGTGGGCAGGTTTCGGTGGGGCAGGTCGTCGGTGCGGATGCCGGCCGCACGCAGGGTGCTGAAGAACGACGACGGCAGGTCGGTGCCGATGGGTGCGAGCATCCGAACGTCGGCGAGGTGCAGCCGTGCTGCGAGGGCGGCGTAGGCGGCATCGCCTCCCATGGCCGGAGCGCTGCGGAGACGATCGCGCGGTGCGGATGCCGCTTCTGGTCTGGCCACTGCCGTCTCTGAATCCGCAAGCAGAGAATCGTGTACAGCCTCATCGATGGTCAGATTGCCGATGCATACCAGCGTGGAATCGGCGCCGCGCCTGGCCGCTGCTCGCATCGAGGTCGCCATCATCGAGACCCCTCCGCCAGGTCCTTTTCGGCGACCGCGAACTTCGCCATTCCGAGGTGGTAGCCGATCAGCTGGGCCGGAACCAGGTACACCAGCGAGCTCAAGGCCTCGGTGATGGGCGGAACGGTGACCACGGCATTCGCGAACTCGTCGAAGGCGTGCTCGTCGGTGGTCGTCACCACGTACAGCTGCCCGTTATAGCGCCGGGCGTCACGCCCCGTGTCGACAGCGCGGGGCACCGAGGGCCCGGTCGGCGCGAAGAGAAACAGTGGTTCATTCGGCTTCTGCGTGTTGTAGTGGTGGTACTCCTCGACCTCGATCTCGACGGCATGGTCGGGTGTCGTCTCCTTGACCTTCGCCGCCCCGACGATCGCCGCTGCCCAGTTCGGCCCGCCCGCAGAGAAGAGATACATGGTGCGGTCTGCTTCGATGCGGGCTATCTCGGCGATGACCGTGTCGTTCGTCGCCAGTACCTCGGCGATGACCTCCGGGAGCGTTTCGAGTTCGGCCGCCAATTCTTTCGCGCCGGTGACCCCACGGAGTAGACCGACCTGCGTCGCCAGTTTCATCAGCAACGCGATGGCTGCCGTCGACGATTGTGTCGGCCAGCCGACGCGTGTAGCCCTGATGAGCAACGTGCGCTCGCTCTCCTGATCGAGCGATGAACCGGGCGTATTCGTCAAAGCAATCGTCAGCGCGCCCGCGTGTTGCGCAACGAGCGCCGCCTCGACAGTACGTGTGGTCTCGCCCGAGCTCGAAAGGGCGATCACCAGGCTGCGTTCGGTGATGAGATGCCGCTGGTAGTACGCGAACTCGAGGCTCTGCACCGGTTCGCACGCTACCCCGAGCATCAGTTCGAGCGCTCTGCGCGCCGCGATCATGACGGCGAGCGAGTCGCCGGCACCCACCAGAAACACCCGGTCGGTGTCGCGGGCGGCGAGTTCGGCGCTGATGGCTGCGAGCGCATCGTCGTTCGTCGCCCAGGTCGCCCGGATCGCTTGCGGCTGGCCGAACATCTCGTCGCGCGTCACTTCGACCCGGTGCCGGCGCTTCGCGTCGAGCGGGTCGTCGGTGGGCAGCGAAAGGATGCTCGCCCGCTCCGCCGCCGAAACGCGCAGCACAACGTCTTTCTGTCGTGCGTCGAGCGGGCTGTCGGGGCCGAGGAGCGGACTGTCGAGGGTGGTGGTGGTGGTCATGACTGAACGTGAATCTCTCTGCTGGAGGTGGTGGTGAACTCGCGAAAAGCCGCGCCGAGCATCCGTGCCGCCACAGGGTCGATGCGGGCGTCGTAGCCCGACCCCGTTTTCAGAACGCTGCCGAGAATGGCGCCGTCAGAGCCCGTCATGGCTGTGCTGAGGCTTGCGCCGGTGACGCGGCCGCCGATGAGCAGATCGACGTGGTCTGCGCCGAATCGGGATCGGATGCGCGCGATGTCGTCGACGGCGTCGGCGACGCCGCTGTCGCGCGTGACGATGAGCTTGTCGGCAGCGCCGAACGATCGGGCCTCTGCAGCCGCCCAGTCCGTTGTGCCCGCGAGCGCGAGGCTGGTCGCCTCGTGCGCGTCAGCCCACACCTCGACGGCGCTGCCGAGCATCCGCTTCATCAGCGCGACATCGTGGGAGCATCCTTCGATGAACCCCGTGGGGCCCACGGAGACGCCGGTCAGCACCTTGACCCGTACGAACTGGGCGTCGATGGCGTGGGCGATGGCCACTGCCGCAGGCCCGTCGTTGTGGCCGACAACGACGCCGATCGGCACACTGACGCTGTTACGAACGGCCGCGCCGATGACGCTCATGGCGGCGGTCGTCGCCGGGCCGACTCGATCGGGCTGCGGGTTGTCGCTCGCGTCTTGGATCATGATGTCGGTGAATCCCGCGTCGGCGAGCACCCGGGCGTCTTCGGCGGCGATGTCGGCGAGCTCGCGCACCACTGCGCCCTCATAGTTCGCTGCACCCGGCAGCGGCGGCAGGTGTAACACCGCCACCAATCTGAATGCGCTCATTGTGCTCTCCGAACCTTGTGACTCAAAACGGTATACAAGAACGGTATACAGTTTCATGTTTCGGCGGTATTAACGGGCGTTAACGGGGTGTTACGAACCACAATTGTATTCAGAATAGGAATATGCGGCCGTTTTGATGGCGAAGGCTCCACATTCGGCTCTCTGGGCGGGGCACGTGCGTCGATCACGGCGGTCGTGACGACCATTCGCTATGCTTCCCTCATCGCACGATTGTGATGAATTGCATTTCGAGGGAGAAATCAATGACTGATCCGAACGGCCCCGCCGACCCCGAGCAACCCGTGCCCTCTGTGCCGCCTGCACCGCCCGCGCCTCCTGCCTATACGGCGCCACCCGCGCCGGCGGCTCCGTCTGCGCCGGTTGCCCCGCCGGCACCTCCTGCATACGCGGCCCCGCCGGCAGCTCCTGCGTACGCGGCTCCGTCCGCGCCTCCGGTGCCACCCACCTACGCAGAGCCTCCTCAGCCGTCCGTCCGGCCCGGCCCGGTTCCCGGCCGCACCCTCGGAATCGTCGCCGTCATCGTGGCGATCTTCTTCAACATCATCGGCCTCATTCTGGGCATCATCGCCCTGGTGCAGTCGCGGCGTGCCGGGGTCAAGAACGGCCCGGCCGTCGCAGCCATCATCGTCGGCGCGGTGCTCCTGATTGTGGGGATCATCATTGCTGTGCTCATCGGCATCGGCCTCGCGACTGTGAGCAATGCATGCTCGGGTCAGGCTTCGGGCACCGTCGTGCAACTCACGACCGGTACAACCCTGACCTGCCCTTAAGCCGCCCACGGGCATCCGAATCGCACCATTCGAAGCGTCGGATGCCCGGGGTAGTGTTTTGTGCATGAGTGAAGATCCCGACGTCTCCTACCTCGTGCTCTCGAGGGGCACCCCCGTTCACGATGCCGCAGGCACCGCGTTCGCAACGGTCGAACACGTGCTCGCCGAGCCAGATCTCGACCTGTTCGACGGCATTGTGGTCGCCACAGATAGCGGAATCCGATTCGTCGACCGCGACCAGATCGCGGAGATCACGGCCAGCGCGGTTCATACTGTGCTGCGCCCCGACGAGGCCCGCATGCTGCCCGCGCCAGATGGCGATGCGATCTTCACTGTCGATGGGTTGCAAGACGTGGGTGGCTCGCTGACGGCCCGGCTGGGTCGTCTCTTTCGGCGGGAGCACTGGACGCTTCGGGAGTAGCTCCTGGAGGCGCAGGCGCGCGCGCCCCCGGAGCCCGCCCCCCGTATCCCGCCCCGTGTTGCCCGCCGTCCCAGTAGATTGTGGGGTGACGCTTCACTCGGGGAGAGGAACGTGCCATGACACTGTTGATCGCGGCCGTGGTCGCTCTGCTCGCCATCGCTGCGGCCTCGACGCTCTCACCCCGCCTGCGCATCGCCGCGCCGCTCATTCTGGTGGTCGCCGGCATTGCGGTGAGCTTTCTGCCGTTCATCCCGACGATCGAGATCGATCCGGAGTGGATTCTGGCCGGTGTGCTGCCACCGCTCCTGTATTCGGCCTCCGTGTCGATGCCGACCATGAACTTCCGGCGCGAATTCACCGCCATCGGTGGGCTCTCGGTGGTTCTGGTCGTTCTCTCATCGGTGATCCTGGGGTTTTTCTTCGCCGCCGTGATTCCGGGCCTCGGCATCTGGTGGGGTATTGCTCTGGGTGCCATCGTCAGCCCGACGGATGCCGTGGCCACCTCGATCGTGAAGCGCGTCGGAGTCTCGGGCCGGGTGGTATCGGTGCTCGAAGGCGAGAGCCTGCTCAACGATGCCACCGCGCTCGTGCTTCTGCGAGCCGCGATCGCCGGAACTGCCGCGACGGTGTCGTTCTGGGGCGTTCTCGGAAACTTCGCCTACTCCGTGCTCATCGCCTCTGTGCTCGGTGTGCTCGTGGGTCAGGTCAACCTGCGGGTGCGTTCGAAGATCACCGATTCGACAGTGAATACCGTGGTGTCGTTCACGGTGCCGTTTCTCGCATCGATACCGGCCGAGCTGCTGGGCGCATCCGGTCTAGTCGCCGCAGTGGTCGCGGGGCTGGTGACGGGCCACGGTGCGGCCAGGCGGCTGCCTCCGCAGCATCGGCTCTCAGACTCTCAGAACTGGCACACCGTCGAGCTGGTTCTCGAGGGGCTGATTTTTCTCGTGATGGGGCTGGAGCTCTCGGGCATCATCGCGGATGTGCAGAACGAGCACGCCGGGGTCGGGGCGGCATTCGGTGTCGCTGCCGGGGCGCTGGCGCTCACGATCATCGTTCGAGCCGGGTACATTGCTCCGTTGCTCAGCTCGTTGCGGCGGCGCGCCCGCCGCGGTGAACGGGTGAAGCCGCGGCTCGACGTGATGAAGCAGCGCTTCGACGATCCGGAAGCCGTTTTCACCGCGCGTGACGTGAGCGGCGGCGGCCCGGGTCGGCCCGTGGGCCGCGCCTACTCTGGTGGTCTTCCGGGGTCTGGTGCGCAGGGTGCGCAGGGTGGGCAGGGCTCGCAGGGTGGGCAGGGTGGGCAGGGCTCGCAGGGTGGGCAGGGCGGGCAGGGCTCGCAGGGTGGGCAGGGCGGCCTGCAGCGGCCCGCACCCTCGGCCGCGCAGGTCGAGCGTGTGAAAACACGCACCATCCGCACGCTGGCCGACATCGACTACTACGTGGCCGCGCCGCTGGGCTGGCGCGAGGGCGGCATCCTGGTGTGGGCGGGCATGCGCGGCGCGGTGACCCTGGCCGCGGCGCAAACGCTGCCGGAGAACACGCCGTACCGATCGCTGCTGGTATTGATCGCATTCGTCGTGGCGGCAGGCTCGCTGCTCATCCAAGGCGGCACACTCGCGGCATTCGTGAAGTGGATCAAGCCGTCATCACCCGACCGAGAATCCACCGACGAGGAGCGTGAGCGCGTGCTCGAGATGTTACGCGCGGTGGCTGTCGACGTGACCGCGAAGAGTGCAGTGGATGCATCCACCCCCGTCACCGCCGACGATGGACAGATCGCAGCCGAAGCGACGGATGGCGAGCCCGGCCGAGCTCAGCACGTCACCTCCGAGGAGCCTGCTGCCGGGCATCCTGTCACCGAACCCGACGATGTCGAAGCGGCGGCGACCGCCAGCTCGATCGACTCGAACGCCTTCGTCAACCGTGGCGCCTCGAAGAAGCTGGCGCTCGACATCATCGCGGCTCAGCGCACCGCGCTGCTCGACGCCAGCGATGATGGAACTTACACCGCCGAGACGCTCAACCATGCGCTCGCGAACCTCGACGCCGACCAGATCAGCATCGAGCTGAAGGGTGCGCCGCCCGAGATCTGACCAGGGATCCGCCCGGGATCTGTCGTCTACGACCCGACCGCCACGCCCGGCGCCATCAGCGGGGCACTGATCGGCGCGGTCACCCGTTGAATGAACGCGGTGAGACGCTCGTACACGGTCTGCGACTCGGCGAAGCGATAGTTCTGCTGCCAGGTGTGCCGCGTGTTGCGGTTCTCGTGTCCGTAGATCAGCGTTTCGACAGGCACCAGAGCCGCGCGCAGGCGGTTGATGAATTGCAGGTTCGAATCGTAGAAGTAGTCGCGCTCCGAGGTCGATACGAAGACCTCCGGATGATCGGACTTCACCCATTCGATGGGCGACAGGTATTTCGCCGACGCCCGTAACGAGCGACTCGCCGCCGGAACACCACGGCCCTTCGGGTGCAGCAGCCGAATGAAGTTCTTGCTCAGAATCGGCGCCGGATCGAACAGCATCGAGAGGTCGACGGCGCTGCAATGCAGCACGAGACCCTGAATGCTGCCGAACCGCGGCGCCGCGGTCATGCCGAAGTGTTCGCGCAATTCGGGGTTGCTCGAGGTCGCCGTGAACAGCGCGGCGATATGCCCGCCGGCCGAATCGCCGCCGAGCACTACCCGCGCTGGGTCACCACCGAACTCGCGGATGTGTTCGTGCACCCAGTTGACGGCCGCTTCGGCGTCTTCGACCATGTGGTTCATTTGAAAGCGCCCGGCCGTGCGGTAGTTCACGTTCACCACGACCATGCCCGTCGCTGCTTGGTGGGCACAGTATTTCGTGACGGTCGACTTGTCGCCTGACGTCCACCCACCACCGTGGAAGTACACATAGACCGGCAGACCCGCTGTGTCGCCGGCAGACTCCGCTGCCTGGGTCGGCGAATGCGGTGTCGGCAGCTCCGTCTGTATCTGTATCCGCGACTTCGACTGCGACTTCGACTGCGACTTCAGCTGCGTCTTCGTCTGCCACTGCGTTTCCGCTGACGCGTGCGCTTGTGGCGCGAGCACATCGAGCCGGTGCAGCGGATGCCCGTCGGCGACATATTCGATGTCGCGCGTCTCTCGTAAGCCCCGAATGGGGTCGACGTTCATGCGTTTCGTTTCAGAACCCTGAGTGAGGAACATGCCTGCACGAAAGGCCCAGACCGGCGTTCCCCTGAAAATCGACCGAAGTGCGAGATGCCAGCCGGGGGGAGAGGCCGTAGGGCCGTGCGAATCTTGCATGAGTTCTACCGTAAGCACTGCTCATTGAGGTCAGCAGTGATTCGGCTCGGGGTTTACTGCGAACGTCATTCGAACGCTGCAATCTCGCAGCCGCGAAGCCGGGAAGCCGGGAAGCCGGGAAGCCGGGAACTCGGAACCCGCATGCCAGGCGTTCGGTCATACATCCAGCCGTCTTTTGTGAATGAGCGCCCATTTCTTGATGAGGGCTCGTTTCTGGGCGAGGGCTCCTCTCGAAGGCATCGTTTCGGGGCCACCGCGTAGCGTGCTGAGGAACGTTCGGCAAATGTCTGCCGCTTACAGGGGTGAAGAGGGTAAGTTCAAGACAGCCGAACTCGCTGCCATCACTTTTGCCCCGTAAGGAACAACCATGAATGCACCGACGGCGGCTGTTGCCGACGACGACTCGCAGCTGGTTTTTCGCTCGAGGGTGGTGCAGATTCTCGCGGTCGAGACGGCCGTGTTGTATTCATTTCTGGCGCTTTTCGTCGGCATCCAGCCGTTCTGGGTGCGATTGGTGCTGGGCTTCTTGGCCTTGAGCGCGGCATTCGTCGCGTTTGCGGTTCGAGGCCGAGTCATCAACACCCACATGCCCGGCCGCATCTTGATCGTGGCCGCCATGCTCTGTGTCAGTTTTGTCGCCTACGCCATCACGAACCCAGGCCTGCCGGTGCTCGCCGTGTTCTCGATTCTGGCTCTCACGATGGCGGCGACCGTGCTCGACACCTATCGAACGGGAATGATTCTCAGCGGGTTCGGTTATCTGCTGGCCTTGAGCGTCATCCTGTTGCGCGGTACGAACCCGCTGGCCGCCCTTCTCGTCTTTCTGGGTCTGGCTGTGACCAGTTCGTTTCTGCTGATCCGACAGCGTCAATTTCTGGAGCAGGCGCGGGATACGGCGCTGAACCTCGCGTTGACCGACTCGCTGACCGGACTGCTGAACCGGCGGGGTATGGAAATACAGGTGCCGCTGCTCGACAGCGTGTCGCGTCGTACCGGCCAGCACTTAGCGTGCATTCTGCTCGACCTCGATCACTTCAAAGCCATCAACGACCAATTCGGTCACGCCGTGGGCGATGAGGTGTTGCAGACGACCTCGCAGACGATCCTCGACACCATGCGGGAGGCCGACATCGCGGTGCGAACGGGTGGCGAAGAGTTCGCGGTGTTCTGCCTCGTGCTCGGTCACGACGACATGATGTCTCTCGCCGAGCGGCTGCGCGAGCGGCTCGAAAATCAGCCGGCGCATCCGCAGACCACCGCAAGCATCGGTGCCGCGATCGGCTCGGGTGCCGACAGCGAGGCGATCTCGACGCTGTCGGCGCGCGCCGACACGGCGCTCTACGCCGCGAAGCAGGGCGGCCGCAACACCACTCGCAGCGCGTAGGGTGGCGCAGCGGCTCGGCTCGCTTCTTCACAATTTCATGTCGTGGCAGGGTTTCCACAATCGCGCTGTCTCCGCGTTTCTGCGTCGGTGGGTGCTGGTTGAATCGAAGCATGAAACGAGCAATCCTCACGCCTCCTGATGATGGTGACGACGACGATCGTGACGGCGAACCCGACCGTCACGACGCGTTCACCGGCGCCGCACAGTCGCCGGCATCGTCTTCGCCTTCACCGTCGCCTGGCACGCCTGGCACGCCTGGTACGCCTGGCACGCCTGGCACGCCTGGCACGCCTGGCACGCCATCTTCCTCTCCGCCGCCGTCCGGTCCGCCTGCCTCCTCTCCAGCGGCGTCGCGGGTGTTGTTGCGTGAGCGGTACAAGGCTGCGATCACGGCGGTGATCGAAGGCGATCGTGAAGTGGCCCGGGTGCAGGCGGCCCGCGCGGCTCTTGTCGAGCAGGCCCTGCTGGCGTGTCTGGCGGTGGGGTTCACCGACCAATCCTCCGGCGGCCCGGCCTGGTCACCGGATGTTGTGACGCAGCGGATTCTGGTCACCGAGCTCGCGGTGGCGTTGCGTTTGAGCGAGTCTGATGCCCGCCGCTTGGTCGATACCGCCGAAGGCCTCACCGGCCCGTTCACCGACACCCGTGCCGCTCTGGAGGCAGGGTTGATCTCGTATCGGCATGCGGAGAAGATCATCCAGCACGCGGCGACCCTGCCACCGGAGTGCGTGGCCGACTTTCAGGCCCGACTGTTGCCGGTGGCCCGGCGGGTGTCGGTGCAGCGTCTGACCCGGCACGCCCGCGCCGAGATCGAACAAGCCCAACCCGCCACAGCGATCGGCCGGCACCTCGCGGCCGCCGCGAACCGTCGGCTGAGCCTGGATCCTGCGGCGGACGGGATGGCGTTTCTGACACTGTTCCTGCCCGCGGTGGAGGCGGTTGCGATCTTCAACCGTGCCACCGACCTCGCGAAGGGTCTGAAAGCGGCGTCGGATCCGCGAACGCTGACCCAACTCCGGGTCGACACGTTGACCGACCTGATGCTCAACAACGAAACCTGCATCCCCGGCGCCACCAAAGGCATCCGCCCACACGTGAACGTCACCGTGCCCGCACTCACCCTCCTCCGACGGCCCCACGACCCGAACACCCGCACCCGCAACGGCACCGGCACCGGCACGGATGCTGCTGTCAGGCGTGGCACTGGCCCAACCCTGGAAGGGCACGACGCAGGCTCAGCCACTCTCGAGGGACACGAAGGAGGTGCAGCCGGCATCGGCGGTTACGACACCGGGCCAGCGATGCTGGAAGGGTACGGCCCGATCGACCGGCTCACCGCCCTACGCCTCACCAAGGATGCGCCAGGGTTCTACCGGATACTCACCGACCCCGCCACCGGCATCACACTGAACTACGGCCGCACCAGATACCGGCCACCGCAAGACCTTGACCAGCTCATCCGCACCACACATTCGGAATGCACCTTCCCGCTCGATTGCACACCATCGGCAACCGCAGACCTTGACCACACCGAACCCTGGGAAACCGGCGCCAACACCAGCCTCAACAACCTCAGCCCCCTCTGCACCAGCCACCACAAAGTCAAACACCACACCGAATGGCACATCGTCCAAGACCCCGCCGGCACCGGCACCATCACCTGGACCTCACCCGCCGGATTCGAATACATCATCGAACCCACACCCATCACACGACCCACACCACACTTCACAAGTTCGACATCCGCGAACAACTCCAACGGAGAATAGATCGAAACATACAACTCCCATCCTCCTGACCCGCCACCCCGAGCGGTCTCCAGTTCTCGGTGCCGGCTCGGGCGTCACCTGGCTGAAGTCATCTGTGACGGGCGACTCCTCTAATGTTGGAAGCATGTCCGTGCGAATTGATCCCAGCATTCTGACCGCCGATTTCGCGAATCTGCAGTCGGAGATCGACCGCATCGACTCGGCAGACCTGGTGCACGTCGATGTGATGGACAACCACTTCGTGCCGAACCTCACACTCGGGTTGCCGGTGGTCGAGAGTTTGCAGCGGGTGTCGCCGCTGCCGCTCGATCTGCACCTGATGATCAGTGATGCCGACCGGTGGGCACCCGTTTACGCCGAGACGGGGGCGTTCTCGGTGACGTTCCACGCCGAGGCGGCTGCAGACGTCGTAGCGACCGCCCGGAAACTCCGCGAGATCGGGGCCCGTGCCGGCCTTGCGGTGAAGCCCGGCACCGACATCGATCCGTACCTCGAGCTTCTGCCCGAGTTCGACATGCTGCTCATCATGACCGTAGAGCCGGGTTTCGGGGGGCAGTCGTTCATGGCCGACATGATGCCGAAGCTCCGCCGGGCATCCGCTGCCGTGCAGAAGAGCGGGCTGGATGTCTGGCTGCAAGTCGACGGCGGAATCAGCGAGTCGACCATCGAGATCGCCGCAGAGGCGGGCGCGAACACGTTTGTCGCGGGTTCGGCGGTTTTCGAAGCAGAGAGCGCAGCCGCGCAGATCGCGCTGCTGCGGGAACTCGCCGACAAGCACACGCACACGCACACGCACTGAGCCCGGCACACTCGCGGATGAACGTACACCGAGCCAATGCAGGCGCTACGCCACCACACGCACTGCGCCACCACACGCTGAGCAACGCTCACGCATCGAGCCACGCGCACGCACCGACCAGCGAGTTTCACCCGATAACCTAGAAGCGTGAAAACATTCGACGATCTGTTTCTCGAACTGAGCGAAAAGCAGTCGCAACGCCCCGAGGGTTCCGGCACCGTTCGTGAACTGGATGCCGGTGTGCACGCCATCGGCAAGAAAATCGTCGAAGAGGCCGCCGAGGTGTGGATGGCTGCCGAATACCAGACAGACACCGAAACCGCCGAAGAGATCTCTCAGTTGCTCTACCATCTGCAGGTCATGATGCTCGCCAAGGGTCTGACCCCTGCTGACATCTACCGACACCTGTGACAAATGGTTTGATGCGTCCTCGCCGCATCAAACGATCGGCGGAACATTTGACAGACGATCCGGCGCATCAGCACGCACACACTTCAGCAGGCAACTCACGCTTCACGATTTCGAAAGTCAAAAATGTTGAAAATCGCGGTGCCCAATAAGGGCTCCCTGTCAGAAACCGCCGCCCAGATGCTCGCCGAGGCGGGTTACAACGGCCGACGCGACCCGCGCGAGCTCGTGATCCAAGACCCGAAGAACGACGTCGAGTTCTTCTACCTGCGCCCGCGCGACATCGCCACGTACGTCGGCTCGGGTGCCCTCGATGTGGGAATCACCGGCCGCGACCTGCTGCTCGACTCCGAGTCGCCGGCCGTCGAGGTCGCTGAGCTGAACTTCGGCGAATCGACGTTCCGTTTCGCGGGCCCCGGCGGTACCTTCGACAGAGTCGAACAGCTCGAGGGCCGCCGTGTCGCAACCAGTTATCCCGGCCTCGTCGGCGCTTTTCTGGCCAAGGCCAACGTGAGCACCACACTGGTCAAGCTCGACGGCGCCGTCGAGTCGGCCGTGCGTCTGGGCGTCGCGGATGCCGTTGCCGACGTCGTCTCGACCGGAGGCACTTTGCGCAAAGCCGGGCTCGAGATCTTCGGCCCCGTCATTCTGCAGTCCACGGCAGTGCTGATCAGCTCGGGTGTGCAGAAGCCCGGCGCCGACACGCTGCTGCGCCGCCTGCAGGGTGTGCTCGTCGCCCGCCAGTACGTGCTGATGGATTATGACGTGCCGCGCATCCACCTCGAAGCCGCCTCGGCGCTCACCCCAGGCATCGAGTCGCCGACGATCTCGCCTCTCGCCGACCCCGACTGGGTCGCCGTTCGCGCCATGGTGCCGCGCATCGATACGAACCTCATCATGGATGCGCTCTGGGAGGTCGGCGCCCGCGCCATTCTGGTCAGCCCGATTCACGCCGTGAGAATGTAACCATGACTCTCGCCGTCAGAGTGATTCCCTGCCTCGACGTGGCCGCCGGCCGCGTGGTCAAAGGTGTCAATTTCGAGAACCTGCGTGATGCCGGCGATCCCGTCGAACTCGCGCGCCTGTACGCCGCGCAGGGCGCCGACGAGATCACGTTTCTCGACGTGACCGCCACCGTCGACGAACGAGCCACGACCTACGACATCGTGCGCCAGACCGCCGAGCAGGTATTCATTCCGCTCACCGTCGGCGGGGGAGTGCGCACCTCCGAAGACGTCGCACGGCTGCTCGCCAGCGGCGCCGACAAAGTGGGCGTCAACAGCGCGGCCATCGCGCGCCCCGAGCTGATCGCCGAAATCGCCGATCGCTTCGGCGCGCAGGTTCTCGTACTCTCACTCGACATCAAACGCAGCCGCAACACTGAGTCGGGATTTGTCGTCACGACGCACGGCGGTCGCCGCGAAACCGAATTGGATGCCCTCGCCTGGGCCCAGGCCGCCATCACTCTGGGCGCCGGCGAATTGCTGGTCAACTCGATCGAGGCCGACGGCACAAAAGACGGCTACGACCTCGAACTGATCCGGCTGATGCGGGAGATTAGCAGCGTGCCGGTCATCGCCTCCGGCGGAGCCGGTAAGGTCAGTGACTTTCCCGAAGCGATCGCCGCGGGCGCCGATGCTGTGCTCGCCGCCTCGGTCTTCCACAATCGAGAACTCACCATCTCCGACGTGAAGTCGGCTCTGTCAGAAAGCGGGGTGGTGGTGCGATGAGTACTGCGCAGGCGACGAACAACGACGTCGACGCGGTCATCGCCCGGGCGACCTTCAACGAGAAGGGGTTGCTGCCGGCGATCATCCAGCAGTTCGACAGCCGTGAGGTACTGATGCTGGGCTGGATGGATGCCGAGGCCCTCCGCCGCACGTACACCACCGGCCGCGTGACGTTCTGGTCACGCTCGCGGCAGGAGTACTGGCGCAAGGGTGACACCTCCGGCCACGCGCAGTTCGTTCGCGAAGCGGCGCTCGACTGCGATGGGGATACGCTTTTGGTACAGGTCGAACAGATCGGCGCCGCCTGCCACACCGGCACCCGCACCTGCTTCGACGGCGATGTGCTGGAGCCCGTGCAGGGGTTCAGTGATGGTGCGGCAGGCAGTGATGGCGCGGCAGGCAGTGATGGTGCGGCAGGCAGCGCCACCGCAGCAGCAGAAAACGAGAACAGACAGGGTCATGACGGAGAGTAGAGCGGGTTCCACTTCTCGCGAGGAGTTCGATGGGCTGTTGTCATCGCATCGCGTGATTCCGGTCATCCGCACGCTCTTCGCCGACGGCGAGACTCCCATCGGCATCTACCGCAAGCTCAGCGACAACCGGCCGGGCACATTTCTCCTCGAGTCGGCCGGTCAGGGCGGCGTCTGGTCGCGGTTCTCGTTCATCGGAGTCTCGAGCTATGGCGTACTGAGCGCCGAAGGCGACACGGCGGTCTGGATGAGCTCGGGCCTCAGCGCCTCACGAGCCTTTCCGCACGGCATGCCGAGCGGTCCGCTCGAGGCACTTGCAGCGCTTTATGAAGAGTGGAAGACGCCCGTCATCGACGGGCATCCACCTCTCACCGGCGGTCTCGTCGGCTTCATCGGCTGGGAGACGGTGCGGCAGATCGAGCACCTGCCGAACAAGCCGCCGGCCGACTTCGCCATGCCGAGCCAGGCCCTGTCGTTCGTCTCCGACCTCATCGCCGTCGATCACCTTCTCGGAACCGTCACCCTCGTCTCGACCGTGCTTGCTCACGGTGCCCCGAAGCGGGATTCCGACGAGCTCTGGAGAGACGCGGTCGCGCGGCTCGACTCGATGCAGCACCGCCTGTCGCGCCCCGCCGAGGCCTGGCTCGCCACCGCCGATTTCGATGCCGTGGCCACCCCGAAATCGCGCACGACACGCGACGACTTTCTGGCCTCGATCGAGGTGGCGAAAGAGCACATTCGCGAAGGCGACATCTTTCAGGTGGTCGTCGCCCAGCGCTTCGACCTCGAGTGCACGGCCGAGCCCATCGAGGTCTACCGGGTTCTGCGCACCCTCAATCCGAGCCCCTACATGTACTTGCTCAATCTCGAGTCGCCGAGCCGGCAGCCCTACGCCATCGTCGGTTCGAGCCCCGAGGCGCTTGTCAAGGTCGAACACGGTCGCGCGTACACACACCCGATCGCCGGTTCGCGCCCGCGCGGGCACTCCATCGACGAAGACACTCGATTAGAAACCGACCTTCTCGCCGACCCGAAAGAGAAAGCCGAACATCTGATGCTCGTCGATCTGGCGCGCAATGACCTGCTGAAGGTCTGCACCGCCGGTTCGGTCGAGGTGACCGAGTTCATGCGCATCGAGCGGTTCAGCCACATCATGCACATCGTGTCGTCGGTCGAAGGCGAACTCGCCCCCGATGTCACCGCCATCGACGTCTTCCGCGCCACGTTCCCTGCCGGCACGCTCTCGGGCGCTCCGAAACCCCGCGCCATGCAGATCATCGACGAACTCGAACCCGCCCAGCGCGGTCTCTACGGGGGAGTGGTGGGTTATTTCGATTTTGCAGGCGGTGCGGATGTCGCCATCGCTATCCGCACGGCGGTCATCGCCGACGGAGTGGCTCGCGTGCAGGCCGGCGGCGGGCTCGTGGCCGACTCCGACCCGAACTCCGAGTTCATCGAATCGCAGAACAAAGCGGCGGCGCCGCTCCGGGCGGTCGCGATCGCGAACGCCATGACGAGGGTGGGATGACCGAGGTGACGAACTCAGAATCAACACGGCCCGAATCAGAGCAGCCCGAGTCAGCGCCAGTCGAGTCAGAGCAGCCCGCGTCAGCGGCAGCTCAAGCAGCGCTGCCCGCACCCACGCCCGCCGCGAGTCGCGCGAGCAGAGCCCGGCGCTTGAAGTCGCTGACCATTCTCGCGGTGGTCGTCTGGAGCGGGCTGGTCTTTCTCGCCTGGTCGCAGCCGTGGTTTACGCTCACGGCTCAGGGTCGTGCGGGTGACACCTTGTCGGTCACCGTACAGGGTGCCGTCGCCGCGCCGGCACTCTCGGCGCTCGCCCTCGCGGGCTTGGCTCTGGCGGCGGCACTGGCCATCGCCGGCAACATCGTGCGCATCGTTCTCGGCATTCTCGAACTCGTGCTGGGGTTGTCGATACTCGCGTCGTCGATCGCAGCGGTCGCGAATCCGGTGCTCGCCGGCCAATCGGCTATCACGACGGCCACCGGAGTGGCGGGAAATGAGTCGATTCAGGCGATCGCCACCACCGCCAGTACGGCGTTATGGCCGTACCTCGCAATCGTCGCCGGAGTGCTGATGGCATTGACGGGCATCCTGATCGTCGTGACGATGCGCCGCTGGCCGATTTCGGGCCGCAAATACCAGCCGGTGCAGTTCGCCGCGGCCGACGGGCGTACGGCCGGCAATCCGGCTGAGCTGTTCGAAGGTGAACCCCACGATGACACCGCAGTCGACAATATGGCCGACGCTGGCGGCACCGGACAAGGCAGCTCGGGACAAGGCAGCTCGGGCCAAACCAGCCCAGGCCAAGGCAGCACGAGCCAAGGCAGCCCAGCCTCCGAGGGCACGCCACCGGCAGATGCCGCCATCGACGGCAGCGTAGACACCGCAGGCACCGCCTCGGCCGACGACGACTCAGCGAACACGGCGGCCGTCGACAGCTGGGATCGCCTCAGCCGTGGGCAAGACCCGACCGCCTGACGCAACCCTCAGCCTGACCTGACACACCCGATACACTTGTTTCTCGACCCGCGCACACATTTCAAGGAGCACCATGAGCATTGAGTCATCAGAACCGGGCCACGGCAGTTCAACCGCATCGTGGACGGCGGTTGTGATCATGCTCGCCGCCTTCGCCATCGGCACCGTCGCCTTCTTCTTCAGCATCGTCTGGCTCGTCTGGGCTGCGGCAGGTCTCGTCATCGTCGGCTTGCTGGTGGGCTACGGGCTCGCCAAGGCAGGTTATGGCGTCGACGGGGCGAAGACAGCCGCCAAGGGGCACTAACACCAGTGCTCTCCTCTCTCACCGCCGGCGCCGCAGAAGATGCGGCGGCCCGGCGAGAACTCGTCAGTTACGACGACGTCGAACGCGCCGCACTCGAACAGACCCCGGCCCTGGATGCCCTGGCCTTTCTGGCACCGGCTGAACGAGTCAAGATCATCGCCGAAGTGAAGCGGTCGAGCCCGTCGAGGGGTGCGCTCGCCCCGATCACCGACCCCGCCGCCCTCGCTTCGACCTACCAGTCGGCGGGCGCGAGCGCAGTCAGTGTGCTGACCGAGGCCCGCAAGTTCAAGGGGTCGCTCGAAGACCTCGAACTCGTGCGCGATGCGGTGAGCATACCGGTGCTGCGTAAAGACTTCATCACGCTCGATTATCAGGTACTCGAGGCCCGTGCCGCTGGAGCCGATCTCGCGCTGCTGATCGTCGCCGCGCTCGA
>JAODBB010000145.1 GCA_025463745.1 Subtercola sp. | reverse complement strand
CTGGCGGTGCGAACGAGCCGTTCTGGTTCGGCGCTGACGCGTGGCGGTGGATGTTCGTGGTCTGCGCCGTGCCTGCCATCGTGTACGGCCTCTTGGCCTGGCGATTGCCTGAGTCGCCGCGCTATCTCGCCAATAAGGGGCGGCAAGACGACGCGCGAAAGGTGCTCGCGAGCGTGATGCCGAAGAACCAGGTCGACGATGCGCTGAACGAGATCGAGCGCAACCTGAAGGAAGACAAGGAGAACGCGAGAACCGCGTCATTGCGGGGCAAGTTGTTCGGTCTTCTCCCGGTGGTCTGGGTGGGCATCCTCTTGTCGATGTTCCAGCAACTCGTGGGCATCAACGTGATCTTCTACTATTCGACCTCGTTGTGGAGCTCGGTCGGCTTCGACACGACCAATGCAGGCACGTCGTTCACCATCTCTGTGGTGACCTCGGTCGTGAACGTAGCCGTCACCTTCGTGGCGATTTTCTTCGTAGACAAGGCCGGCCGCCGGCCGCTGTTGCTCGCCGGGTCGATCGGAATGTTCGTGTCTCTCGGCGTCATGGCCCTCGCGTTCGCGCAATCGGTTCAGGTGAACGGAAACCCGTCGCTTCCCGGCGTGTGGGGTCCGGTCGCCTTGGTCGCGGCCAACCTGTTCGTCATCTGCTTCGGCGCCACCTGGGGCCCGCTGGTCTGGGTTCTGCTCGGCGAGATCTTCCCGAACCGCATTCGCGGCAAGGCGCTCGGCGTCGCGGCTGCGGCGCAGTGGCTCACGAACTTCGCCATCACCGAGACCTTCCCGGCGCTATCGGCGTTCTCGCTCACGTTCACGTACGGAATGTACGCGTTCTTCGCACTCGTCTCGTTCTTCTTCGTGTTCTTCGCCGTGCCCGAGACCAAGGGCCGGTCGCTCGAGAGCATGGATGGTCTCAAGGTCGATCGCGGCGGCCGAGCCGCCAAGGCGGCGGCCTTGAAGGCCAATGCAGCGGCGTAAATTCTGCAGAGAAGTGCTATTCTGGTAGCTGCACCGCGCTTGTCGTGGTGACTACGCGTGCCGTTTCGGCCGCCAATCCCATTCGGTCTGCCGAATCATCGTCGCTGTGTTCATCGCAGAGGGGCGAGTATTCGCAGCGGGTTTGTGCCGGGCACCAGGAGCGACGACCATCCGGTCGTGGCTAGCAACCGATTTGGGTTCGCCGTGCATCCGTGCGCCGCGGCCCGCAGAACAGGAGAACGGCCATGGCCGTTGTAACCATTCGCCAGCTGCTCGACAGCGGCGTGCACTTCGGGCACCAGACCCGCCGGTGGAACCCGAAAATGAAGCGCTTCATTCTGACCGAGCGCTCGGGCAGCCACATCATCGACCTTCAGCAGTCGCTGACCTACATCGACAAGACCTACGACTACGTCAAAGAGACCGTCGCCCACGGCGGCACCGTTCTCTTCGTCGGCACCAAGAAGCAGGCTCAGGGCTCCATCGCCGAGCAGGCCACTCGTGTCGGCCAGCCGTACGTCAACCAGCGCTGGCTCGGCGGCCTTCTCACCAACTTCCAGACGGTGTCGAAGCGCCTCGCCCGCATGAAAGAACTCGAAGAGCTCGACTTCGAAGACACCGCGAAGAGCGGTTTCACGAAGAAAGAGCTGCTCATCAAGAAGCGCGAGCTCGACAAGCTGCACAAGAGCCTGGGCGGTATTCGTAACCTCACGAAGACCCCGTCGGCTCTCTGGGTCGTCGACACCAAGAAAGAGCACCTCG
Source organism: Subtercola sp. (assembly GCA_025463745.1). Classification (GTDB taxonomy): domain Bacteria; phylum Actinomycetota; class Actinomycetes; order Actinomycetales; family Microbacteriaceae; genus Subtercola. The sequence goes on along the minus strand of JAODBB010000145.1, from coordinate 12,324 downwards.
CCATCGACGAGGCGCGCAAGCTCGGCATCCCCGTCATCGGCATTCTCGACACCAACTGCGACCCCGACGAAGTTCAGTACCCGATTCCGGGCAACGACGACGCCATCCGTTCAGTGGGCCTCTTGACCCGCATCATCGCCGACGCCGCCGCTGAGGGCCTCATTCAGCGTCACCAGAAGCCCGAAGAGGCCGGCAACGTCTCCGCCGTCGAGCCCCTCGCCGAATGGGAGCGCGAGCTTCTCGAGACGAGCACCGTCGAGCTGGCTGCGACCGAGATCGAGGTCGCTGTCGAGCTCGAAGCCGAGGGTGCCTCTGAGGCCGTCGTCGAAGCCGCGGCAACGGATGCGGCCGAGGTTCTCGAAGAGCTCGTCGAGCTGGCCGAAGAACCTAACACCGAAGAGAACGATGCAGACGCTCAGCTCGTCGGCAAGAACATCGGTGACCCGGTGGCGCACCCCGTCGCTGCGTCGCGTGGTGAGACCATATCCGAATAGGCCTCGCAGCCAAGGCTGCAAGACCCGATGAAATCTCGCAGCAGCCAACGGCAAGCGGTCGCGGCGTAGATTCCAATAATTAGTTTGCTGTGCCCGGGGTGACTCGGGCACAGCTATTTAGCTAGGAGTAATGAAGCACTATGGCAAATTTCAACGTTGCCGACGTTAAGATCCTCCGCGACCGCCTCGGTGCCGGAATGGTCGACAGCAAGAATGCTCTGGTCGAGGCCGATGGTGACATCGACAAGGCCATCGAGATTCTGCGCCTCAAGGGCCAGAAGGGTGTTGCGAAGCGCGAAGGCCGCGCCACCAGAGAAGGCCTCGTCGCCGCGAAAGAGAACGGAAACAGCGCGACGCTCATCGAACTCGCCTGCGAAACAGACTTCGTTGCGAAGAACCAGAGGTTCATCGACCTGAGCGAAAAGGTTCTCGACGCTGTTGTGGCCGCGAACGCTTCCACCGTGGCCGAGGCGCTGGGCGCTGCATCCGGCCCGTACCAGACGGTCGCCGAGGTCATCACCGACGAAGCCGCCATTCTGGGCGAGAAGATCGAACTGCGCCGTGTCGCCCAGGTGGGCGGCGAGCACTTCGCCATCTACCTTCACCGCACCAGCAAAGACCTGCCCCCGCAGGTCGGCGTGATCGTCGGTTACATCGGTGATGACGCTGAGACGGCGCGCAGCATCGCCCAGCACATCTCGTTCGCGAACCCCGAGTACGTGACCCGCGACGAGGTTCCCGCCGACGCGGTCGAAGCCGAGCTCAAGATCTTCACCGAGATCGCCGAGAACGAGGGCAAGCCCGCCGCGGCGCTGCCCAAGATCATCGAAGGTCGCCTGACCGGCTATTTCAAGCAGGTCGCCCTGCTCGACCAGGACTACGCGAAAGACAACAAGCTGTCTGTCGCGAAGGTTCTGGATGCAGCGGGCCTGACTGTCACCGGATTCGCCCGGTTCAAGGTCGGCGCCTGAACCAATAACGCGCCGGTCCCCGCCCGGCGCGCGTCGCCTCCGGCGGGTGTTGCGTCTCGTGCGCAGAACACGAAAAAGGGGCAGCGAGAGCTGCCCCTTTTTTGCGCCCGGAGCCGGGGGGAAATACCGGTAGCCTGAACAACGTAGCAACGAAGGGAATCTGACCTCCATGCCAGAAAAAACCGGAAAACGACGGGTTCTACTCAAACTTTCGGGTGAGGCTTTCGGCGGCGGCTCTCTCGGTGTGAATCCCGACGTCGTGAGCGCCCTGGCCCGCGAGATCGCCGAGGCCGCCAAGAGCGTCGAGATCGCCATCGTGGTGGGCGGCGGCAATTTCTTTCGCGGCGCCGAGCTCTCGCAACGCGGCATGGATCGTGGGCGCGCCGACTACATGGGCATGCTCGGCACCGTGATGAACGCCCTCGCGCTGCAAGACTTTCTCGAGCAGGCGGGCGCCGAGACGCGGGTGCAATCGGCGATTTCGATGACGCAGGTGGCCGAGCCGTACATCCCGCGTCGCGCAGAACGCCACCTCGAAAAGGGTCGTGTGGTCATCTTCGGTGCTGGCGCCGGGCTGCCGTATTTCTCGACCGACACCGTTGCGGCCCAGCGTGCCCTCGAGATCGGCGCCGATGTCGTGCTGGTTGCCAAGAACGGCGTCGACGGGGTATACGACTCCGACCCGCGCACCAACCCCGATGCGAAGAAGATCGACCGCCTGACCTATATCGACGCGCTGCAGCGTGAGCTGAAAGTCGTCGACTCCACGGCCTTCAGCCTCTGCATGGACAACCGCATGCCGATGGTCGTCTTCGGCATGGAACCGCACGGCAACGTCACTCGCGCCATCCTGGGCGAAGAGATCGGCACGCTTGTTCACACCTCGCACGACTGAAGTGCCGTTTCACCCTAAACTTGGGTCTTGAAGTAAGGGAGTTCTACTGTGATTGCCGATGTATTGTCCGACGCCTCCGAGCGAATGAAAAAAGCCCTCGAGAACACGAAAGAAGATTTCTCGACGGTGCGCACGGGTCGCGCGAACCCCGCGCTCTTTCAAAAGGTGCTGGTCGACTACTACGGCAGCCCGACGCCGTTGTCTCAGCTGGCCTCACTGCAGAACCCCGAGGCTCGCACTATCATCGTGACTCCGTACGACAAGGGTGCCCTGCGTGACATCGAGCAGGCCCTGCGCGACATGCCGAACCTGGGCGCGAACCCCACGAACGATGGCAACATCATTCGGGTCACGCTGCCCGACCTCACCGAAGAACGACGCAAAGAGTTCGTGAAGGTCGTCAAGGGCAAGGCCGAAGACGGCAAGGTGTCTGTGCGCAACATCCGTCGCAAAGCCAAAGACGATCTGGATGCCCTGAAGAGCGAAGTCGGCGACGACGAGGTTTCACGGGCCGAGAAAGAACTCGAAGCGAACACCAAGGCCATCGTCGACGCCATCGATGATGCGTTGAAGCGCAAAGAGACTGAACTGCTGGAAATCTAGGCGCACCAGTGAGCACTGATCCGGGGGCCGGCAGTTCGAAGGCGAAGCCTCAGAAGCCGAAGCGATCGCCCCAGGGTATTTCGCGCGACGAGCTCGAAGAGCGGGTGCGGGCGAAGCGTGAGCAATTCGCCGAGGTCAACGAGAAGATCACGGCCAGAACCGGCCGCAACCTGATCAGTGCCGTAGCGATCGGCCTGGGGCTCGGGTTGATCATGGTGTTCAGCTTGATCTTCTTCAACGTCGTGTTCTTCATCTTCGTCGGGCTGTTGGTCTGTGTGACGTCGGCCGAACTCGTCGGTGCTCTCGCGAAATCGGGTCGCCATGTTCCGCTGATTCCCACACTGGTCTCCGCGGCGGCGGTGTCGGTCGCGTCGTTCTATTGGGGCCAGCAGGGCCAGTGGCTGATTCTGCTCGCCGGCAGCGTGCTGGTTCTTCTGTGGCGGCTGGTCGAGCTGACGGTGCCGAAGTATCGCGGCACGCCGAGAGAGATTCTGCGCGATCTCGCCGCGGGTTTCTTCGTTCAGGGCTACGTCGTCTTTCTGGGCTGCATCTCGATTCTGCTCGTCGCCCAGCCCGACGGTAACTGGTGGGTGCTGTCGTTCATGGTCGTGGTGATCTGTGTCGACACCGGCGCCTATGTCACCGGCCTGAACTTCGGTAAACACCCGATGGCACCGCGAATCAGCCCCAAGAAGACGTGGGAGGGGTTCGCCGGCGCCGCCGGGCTCGCCCTCATCGCCAGCATCATTCTGGGCATCTTCTTGCTGCACCAGCCGTGGTGGTTCGGCCTCATCCTGGGCGCCGTGATCACGGCGACCGCGACCTTCGGCGATCTGGCCGAATCGCTGCTGAAGCGCGACATGGGCATCAAAGACATGAGCACGTGGCTGCCCGGCCACGGCGGATTTCTCGACAGACTCGACTCGATGCTGCCGTCGGCCGCCGCCGCCTATGTGTTGTTCATCGTCTTTCATTAGCCCGCCTCGCAGCACGCTCGGCGACGTCCCCCGGCGAATGGTCAGCTTTATTCCCGAACTCTTGGCACAATGGGGTGCGTGAGTCAAACGTTTCCGGTCAGTCGCAAGTCGTCCATGGGCTACAACGTCAACGAGGTCGAGAAGTTTCTGAGCGATGCTCGCGCGGCCTATGAGGCGCAGGGCGACCCCGCCCATGTCGATCAGGCTGTCGACCTGGATTCGCGGAGCATCCGCCGCACCTCGTTCTCGCTGCAGAAGGGCGGGTACTCGACCACGCACGTCGATGCCGCCCTCGAACGGCTCGAAGACGCGTTCTCGGCACGGGAGCGAGCACGGGCGATGCACGAGATCGGCGACGAGAAGTGGTACACGCTGAGCCGCGACCGGGCACGCGAGATCGTCGCCCGGCTCGAGCGCAGCCGCGGCCACCGGTTTCGCCGGGTCGGCATTCTCACCGGCGGATACGACCGCGGCGATGTCGACGACTTCTGCGATGTGATCATCAGCTACTTTCGCCAGGGCGCGCCCGTGACGATCGACGACGTTCGCGGTGCAGTGTTCCGCCCGAAGCTCGGCGGGTACAACGAGGCCCAGGTAGACACGGTGCTCGATGCCGTGGTCGACGTGATGCTGTCGGTGCGGCAGTAACCACAGCGTCACGCCGCCAGGATGCCCGGCAACCGTAGCACCGTGCGGTAGTGGGCCTTGCGTGCATTCGGTGGCCGTGGCACCAGGCGGGGGTGGCGCGTGGCGGCACTCCGCACTCAGCACTCCGCACTCAGCACTCCGCACTCAATAGAGTGGCTTCATGCGAAATGAGATCGTTGCCGTCATCGGCATCATCGTCATCGTGGGGGTTTCGGCGCTCGCGCCGCGGCTGAAAATCGCCGCGCCCATCATTCTGGTGCTTATCGGGGTGGCGATCTCCATCATTCCCGGGGTACAGCCTGTGGTGATTCCGTCTGCCCTGATTCTCACCGTCGTATTGCCACCACTTCTGTATGCGTCGGCCATCAACCTGCCGCTGAGCGACTTTCGCAAGAACATCGTGAGCATCACCGGGCTCTCGGTCGCCCTGGTGTTCGTGAGCGCGTTCGGCACGGGGCTGCTGTTGTTCTGGCTTTTTCCGGAGCTGAGCCTCGCCTCGGCGATCGCCCTCGGGGCGGTGATCAGCCCGACCGATGCCGTTTCGGCCGCGTCGATCGCCAAGCGACTCGGGCTGCCGCACCGGTTGACGGCGGTGATCGAGGGCGAGAGCCTCGTCAACGATGCATCGGCGCTCGTGCTGCTGCGCTCTGCCGTCGCCGCCACGGCCGGCGTAGTGAGCGTGTGGCAGGTGGGTGGGGAGTTTCTCTACTCGGTGGTCGTTGCGGCCGCCGTGGGTGCCGTGGTCGGAATTGTCACGGTGTGGGTGCGGTCGAAGCTTCCCGACCCCGTGTTGACCACGGCGGTGTCGTTCGCGGTGCCGTTTCTCGCCTACGTGCCGGCTGAGGAGATCGGCGCCTCCGGCGTGCTCGCCGTTGTCGCGGCCGGCCTGCTGACCGGGCATCTCGGGTCGAAATACTTTACTGCTTCCTCGCGCATCAGCGAACGGCTCACCTGGCGCACGCTGCAGTTTCTGCTCGAGAACGCCGTGTTTCTCGTCATGGGCCTGCAGCTGAAAGGCCTCGTCGATCACGTGGTCGACAATCACCTCAGCGTGCAGCAGGCTGTGCTCTTCGGGCTGCTCGCGACCGCCTTGCTCATCATTCTGCGCTTCGCGTTCGTGATGCCACCGGCCGCGCTGATGGCGTGGCGGTATCGACGTCGGCTGGCGCGCGCGGGTATCGCCGCGGGCATCCCTCCGGGCGGTGCACCGGGGGGTTCCTCGGGCCGGGCAGATCCGGATGCTCCGGCCGGCGCCGCGGGCGGAGTGGTGCTCTCGTGGAGCGGCATGCGCGGCGTCGTGACGCTCGCCGCCGCGCAGTCGCTGCCCGAAGACACGCCGTATCGGCCGCAGCTCATCTTGATCGCCTTCACGGTGGCGATCGTGACGCTCGTGCTGCAGGGTTCGACTCTTCCGCTGGTGATTCGGTGGTCGGGCATCCGGCGCGCCGACCCCGCCGCCGATCGTACAGAATTCGCCGCACTGGTCGACGAGTTGCAAGAGGCGGGGCGCGGGCTGCTCGAAAACCCCGAGCTCGTGCTGTCTGATGGCACGACGCCCGAGAAAGCGGTGGTCGAACGGGTGCAGCGAGATGCCCTGCTGCGCAGCCGGTCGGCCTGGGAACTCGCCCAGACGGCAGAAGAACAGAGCGAAACCGCCACTCCGAACCAGCAATACCGGGAACTGCGGCTGGAAGTGCTGCGGGTGGAACGCGAGACGCTGCTCGATGCGCGTGAACGCGAGACATTCAGTTCGCACGTGCTGACGCAGGCGCACGAGATGCTCGACCTCGAAGAGTCGCGCCTCGCGCAGAACGAAGGGCTCGCCGGCTGACGGATCGTAGGATGGAAGCATGCCCCGCAGCAATCGCCCGCGTAACGCCAAACGTGGCGGCGCCGGTGACGACAGCGACGACGAGGGCTTCGAAGGCCTCACGACCGGCTGGCGCACCGTGGAGCACCGCCGGAATGGCGACTGGAACGTGCAGCCGATCTCCGCCCTGCAAGCCACCAAAGAGTACGTCTGCCCCGGATGCTCGCAGACGATCATCCCCGGCACCGCCCACCTCGTGGCGTGGCGGGCCGACGGAGTTCTGGGCGACAGCGCCGACCTGGCCGCACGCCGTCATTGGCATTCTCATTGCTGGAGGATTGGTTTCTAAGTGACCCGTACCATCGAAGTCCGAAGCAGCGTCGAGTTGCCCGCGAAGCGCACCGATATCGAGCTGCACACGGCAGACGGACTGACGCTGGTCGGTGAGTTGGCGGTGCCGGATGGCACTGCGCCGGTCGCGACATTGGTCACGCTGCATCCACTGCCCACCGCCGGCGGCTTCATGGATTCGCACATTCTGCGAAAGGCCGCGGCTCGGCTGCCGGCCCTCGCCGACCTCGCGGTGCTGCGGTTCAATACCCGCGGCACCTCGTCACCCCGCGGCACCAGCGGCGGCAGCTTCGACGACGGCGTGGATGAACGGCTCGACCTCGATGCAGCAATGCGTTTCGTCGAAGAGAACAACCTCCCGCACCCCTGGCTGCTGGGCTGGTCGTTCGGCACCGAGCTCGCGCTGAAGTACGGGCTCGAGCACAACATCGACGGCGCGATGCTGCTGTCGCCGCCGCTGCACCGTGCGTCCGAGGCCGAACTCGCCGCGTGGGCGACGAACAGCGTGCCGCTGGTGGCGCTGATTCCCGAGTTCGACGACTTTCTCCGGCCGGCCGAGGCGCGAGAGAAGTTTCACGTGGTGCCGAACGTCGAGCTCATCGAGGTGCCTGGCGGCAAGCATCTGTGGGTGGGGGAGTCGCAGGTGCGGCGGGTGCTGAACGAGATCGTGGCGCACGTGAACCCGGCGAAGGCGCCGCTGCCCGAGACATACGTGGTCGACTGAGCCGTCGCCGGGCATCCGCCTCGCCCGGCAGGGTGGTCTGGTGCGACGGGCGGGTTGGCCGAACCGCCGGCCCGGGCACGCGTGTACGAGGGGTGCGTCAGCGCTCGTTCTGAATCGGTATCACGACCTGTTTCACGATGAGGATGATCGACGCCGCAATGGGAATCGCCACCAGCGCGCCCAGCACACCGAGCAGGGATGCGCCGGCCAGTGCGGCGATGACCACCACAGACCCGGGTACAGAGACCGCCCGGCGCATGATGTTCGGGCTCAAGAAATACGCCTCGACCTGCATGTAGATCAGGTAGTAGATCGCGGCGACCAGGGCGGTCAGCGGCGAGCCGATGCCCGGAATCAGGCACACGGCCACGATGATCACCGAGCCCGAGATGGTTCCGACGAGCGGAATCAGCGACAACAGCCCCGCGATGAAGGCCAGCACGGCGGCATAGGGCGCCTGGATGATCGTCAAGAAGATGAAGCTCAACACGCCGTTGCACACCCCGAGTGCCACCTGCCCGATCACGTAGCGCCCCACTGCATCGGTGACCTGCTCGCCGAGGTCGGCGAACCGCTCTCTCTTCGTCGCCGGAACGAGCAGATACACCGTGCGCTTCATCATTCCGAGGTTCGCCGTGAAGAACAGCGTCAGAATGACCACGACGACCGTGCCGAAGATGCCGTTCGCAATGCCGACGCCGACTGCAAGCGCGCCGCCGGCGATCGCCGTGACGTTGCCAGGGTCTTGCAGATACTTCGTCACAGCGTCGACGACGGCCTGAACGTCGATGAACCCGCCGAGCCTGTTACTCAGATCAGAAGCCCAGGTCGACGACTGAAAACCTCGCAGCAGCACGGGCACCTGGCCGAACAGCTGGGTGAGCTGGTCGATGATGATGGGCAGCACCGCGAAGACGAGTCCCGTGATGACGGCGGCGACCGCGACGATCACGATCAGAATGGCGAGCGAACGCCTCACATGCCGCGCCTCGAGCCACGACACGAGCGGATCGAGGCCGAGCGCGAGAAAGATGGCGATGCCGATGTACGTCAGCACGGTAGCAAGGTTGCCGATCGCGATGAGGATCACGATGCCGAGCCCCACGCCCAGCGTGCCCACGAGCCCCAGGGTGAAAGCGTTCTGAATCTTCACCGTCACTCCTCGATGTCTGCCTGCAAATCTATCCCCTGCACATGACAACCCAGAAGTCTGGGAGCATTCACAAGGAGGATCAGCTATCTTTTAATGTCGTTGTCTGGAGAGTTCATACGTGCGTTTCATTCTTGCCATCATCGCCTTCGTCATTGCGCTGGCGCTCATCGGCATCGGTATCGCCGAGCGCACCGTGCTCCTGCCGCCCTCTTCGGTCAGCGTTCAGACCACCCAGACCACGTCGACGCCCTACATCTACATCGACAGCGCCGCCCTGCTCGCCGAGTCGGGCGAGCAGACGGTCACGTTCTCCGGTAGCCCGAAAGTGTTCGCCGCCTACGGCCGCACCGATGACGTCAAGGCGTGGCTGAACGGCGCGAGTTACGCCGATCTCACCGTCAGCACCGGAGACGACCCGAGTCTCACCTCGACCATCGTGACCGCCGACCCTGCAGGCGCGGCGAACGTCGCGAGCGGACCAGCCGACCCCGCGGGCTCCGACCTCTGGCTCGAGGAATACACCGCAGACTCGTCGATGACCCGAACGTTCAGTCTTCCCGCGGGCTATTCGCTGATCGTCGCCGATGACGGCACAGCACCTGCGCCGACCACGGTGAGCATCTCGTGGCCGCTCGACGACAGCACACCGCTGGCCGTGCCGCTGCTGCTGACCGGCGCGTTCTTCCTGATCGTCGGGCTCATCCTGTTGCTGCTGGGGCTGCGGCACATGAAGAAGTCGCAGGGCCCGCGCCGCAAGCAGCCGTCGCTGCCGAAGGGCAAAGGCTTCTCGTCGCGCACGAACGGCATCGACTCGAACGGCGCCGAGTCGGGGGTGCGACGTGGTCGTCGCTCCATTACGAAGTCGATAGCGGTGCTGGTGCCCACGGCCATCCTGAGCGCCGCCGTGCTGAGCGGATGCTCGACCCAGGTCCTGCCCGCCGCAATCGCCGACACGGCCACCCCGGCGCCGGTCTCTACTATCGCCCCCCCTACTACCGCCCCCTCGACGGGCGGCACTTCCACTGGCGTGCCCGCGACCGGCACCCCTAACCCCACAGACACGGCGAACCCGACCGAATCGGGGGCGCCGACGCCGGTGCCGACACCCGACCAGGGGCCGCCTCCCGTGGTTTCCGAGGCGCAACTCGACACGATTCTCGGCAAGGTCTCGGCCGTCACGACGGCCGCCGACGCCGCCTCCGACCCGAACGCCCTCGCGGCTCGCATGACCGGGCCGGCGCTCGACCTTCGCACGGCGACGTACACGATTCGCAAGGCAGACGCCAGCTACCCGGCCCAGCCCGCGATTCCCACCGGCCCTTCGTCGGTTGTTCTTCCGCAGGCCACCGACGATTGGCCCCGCACGGTGTTCACCATCGCAGAGAACCCCGCAGACCCGACGGCCGCTCCGCTCTCGCTGATGATGATCCAAGACACTCCGCGCAGCCAGTACAAGGTGTACTACGCGATACCGCTTCAACCATCGACGACCCTTCCGCCGGTTGCGCCCGCGACGGTCGGAACCTCGAGGCTCGCCAATGACACCAAGCTTCTGTCGATGACTCCGGCCGATGTCGGTGCGGGGTATGCCGACATTCTCGCCATCGGTTCGCAGAGCCCGTTCTTCGACAAATTCGACGCCACCGGCGACACCCTGCGTACGAGTGTCGGGGCCGACTACAAGGCCGCCACGAAGGCCGCGCTGCCGAACACGGCGAGCATCGACTTCGCCAAGGTGCCGGGCACGGGGCAGACCATCGCGCTCGCCACGAACCAGTCGGGCGCGATCGTGGCCACGAACATCCGCGAGTCTGTGACAGTGAAGCCCGTCGAAGCAGGTGCCACAGTGACCACACAGGGTGCGGTCGCTGCTGCCTCGGGCATCACGACCACCTCAAAGGGCACCGAAGCCATCTACGATTATCAGTTGTTGTTCTATGTTCCGCCGTCGGGCGATACCTCGAAGGTCACACTTCTCGGGTTCGCTCAAGGCCTGCTGTCTGCCAAGGAGTTGCCGTGAGCCAGGTTCCCCCCTCAGCCGCCAGCCTGAGAGGGGCTGTCGACCTCTCATCGCTCGTGAATCGGGCTGCTGCCCCAACCGGCGCTGCGGGAGGCCCAGCGGTCGCTCCAGGCGCCGCCGGCGGCGTGCCGGGAGCCCCGGGTGCCGAGGTTCAGGTGCCGAGCCTGCTTCTCGACGGCACCGACGCCACCTTCTCGCAGATTCTCGACCTCTCGAACGCCGTCGCCGTGATCGTGGAACTCTGGGCGTCGTGGTCTGACGGCTCGCGTATTCTTGCGCCGCTCATGCAGAAGCTGATTCTCGAATACGGCGGAAAGTTCGTTCTGGTGCGAGTCGAGACCGACAGCAACCCGCAACTCGCTGCGGCCTTCCAGGCGCAGTCGGTGCCGACGGTCGCCGCGATCATCGCTGGCCGCCCTGTCGCGCTGTTCGAGGGCGCGCAGCCCGAAGAGAGCATTCGCGGCGTGCTCGAACAGGTCGTTCAGCTCGCGGCTCAGAACGGCGTCACGGGTATCGCGTTGCCCGCCGACGGCCGTGTCGGCCGAGACGCGGGTGCAGAAGGCACCGAGGGCGAGGCTGCCGAGCCCGTTGAAGAGCCGCTTCCCCCGCACCATGCTGAAGCGTTCGACGCCATTTCGCAGGGTGATTACAAGACCGCGATCGCCGAATACGAGAAGGCCATCGTGCAGAACCCGCGCGACGCTCTTGCAGCAGCCGGGCTCGCTCAAGTGAAGCTGCTCGACCGTCTCGACGGTCAGAGTCTCGATGAGATCCGTGCCGCAGGTGCCGCCGCACCCACCGATGTCGACGCTCAGCTTCTCGTTGCCGACCTCGATGTGTCGGGCGGTCACGTCGAAGACGCTTTCGATCGCATTCTCGCGCTCTTCGCGAAGGCCGACCAGGCCACCAAAGACACGCTGCGCGAGCGGATGCTCGAACTCTTCGAAGTCGTCGGTCTCGACGATCCTCGAGTGACGGCGGCTCGCCGCCGCCTCACCATGCTGCTGTACTGACGTCGGATCGAACGGTTCGGCTCGAACTGAGACACCTGCGCCGAATCGAGGCAGGTGCGCCGACCTCAATTCGTCGCAGGTAGCTCAAGCTCCGGTACCCGAGGCGTGACGCGAGGCGCGCACGGCGAGGCGTGCACGACGTGCGTCGTGTTGCTGCGCGGCTACCCGGCGGGCTGCTCCGTGTCAATCGGGTACGTCGTGCCTGCGCGAGGAGCGCGCTTGGCAATACAGTCAGGGTATGTTCAAACGCCACGCACGAGAATCGTCGACGACCGAGGTCGCACCACAGGCGAAGGTTTCGCCAGAGATTCAGGCGGTGACGCAGGGGTCTGAGACCTTCGCCCAGATCAACGCCTTCAAGATCGGCCTGCTCGGCGGGCTGGGGGTGCTCGTCGCGCTGGTCATCGGCGGGCTCGTCACGCAGCTCGGCACTGTGCTCATCTACGTCGGTGTGGCGTTGTTCATAGCTCTCGGGCTTGATCCGCTGGTCTCGAGGTTGGCACGAAGAATGCCGCGTCCGCTGGCGATCACCATCGTCTTCGGTGTCGTGGTGCTGATTCTGGCCGCGTTATTGCTCACGATCATCCCGATCATCGTGTCGCAGACCAGCAACCTCATCACGAACTTTCCGACATACATCACGAACTTGCAGAACTCCGACTGGT
>JAODBB010000136.1 GCA_025463745.1 Subtercola sp. | reverse complement strand
CCGAACTGGCTGCCGCCGTGACCGAGCTCCGGCCAGGCTCGCTCGTGGCAGCAGGTGCACCGATCGCGCCTCTTCCGGCCGACATTGCGGCCGTTGTCAGCAGCGGGGACTACGCCACGGCCGCCGTAGCCGAACTCGCCGCCACCGAGATGGCACACGCCGAGCAATCCAGACTGTCGGCGGTCGACGCCGGCTGACCCGACGCCGGTTGAATCAGCGCCGACTGAGTTGGTTCCGCTCGAATGCGCACCGGCTCGCGTCGTTCAGGTGGTTCGCTTGTTGCGGCCACCCGAACAAGGCGCGACTGCGTCAGATGCGGGGCCAGAGCGTGGGGCCCTCGCTGCCCGCTCGGTAGTTGTCGATGGGAACCTCGTCGTCGCGCCAGGCCTTCACCACGGGCGCCACGATACGCCAGCCTTCGACCGCCGAGTCGCCGCGCACCGAGAGCGATGAATCGCCGTCGAGAATGCCGGCGAGTACCTCCCGGTAGGCGAGCAATTGCCCGTCTCCGAAGTGCGCGTCGAGGCTGATGCGCTCGAGCTCGTAGGGGTCACCCGGGCCGTTGATGTTGATCTCGAGCGACATCTGGTCTGGTGCGAGAAACACACGCAAGACGGTGGGGTCGTTGTGACCCTTCAAACCGACCGGCAGTTGCCGGGCCGCCCGGAAGGTGATGACGATTTCGCGCCGGCGCTCGGCCAGTGCCTTGCCCGATCGAAGCGTGAAGGGAATGCCGGCCCAGCGCCACGTATTGATCTCGAAGGTCACTTCGGCGAGAGTCTCGGTTTCACGCTTCGGATCGACACCCTTTTCGTCGACGTATGACGAAAGCTGCCTGCCCTGCACCTCACCGGCGGTGTACCGCCCGCGACGACTGGCTGCGATGGCGTCACCCTGCCACACCCGGGTCGCCCGCAGAACGAGCTGTTTGGCGTCGCGAAGGTCGTGCGAGCGAAGCGTTGACGGCGGCTCCATGGCCACCACAGCCATCACTTGCAGCAGATGGCTCTGAATCATGTCGACGAGAGCGCCGGCCCCGTCGTAGTACCGGGCGCGGCCCTCGAGAGCGAGCTGCTCGTCGTAGATGATCTCGATCTTCTCGATGTGTTCGGCGTTCCACACCGGCTCGAAGATTCGGTTGGCGAATCGCAGACCCAAGAGGTTGAGCACGGTCGACCGGCCGAGAAAGTGATCGACGCGGTGAATCTGCTCTTCTGGCACCAACTTCAGCAGCAACGCGTTCAGGTCGATAGCGCTCTGCTCGTCGATGCCGAAAGGCTTCTCGAGGGCCAGCGAGATGCCCTCGGGCAGCGTGACCTGCTGTAGAGCGGCGCAGGCGGCGGCCGCCACGGCGGGCGGCAGAGCGAAATAGATGGCCGGCACGCCGTCGCACGCGGCGAGGATCTTCGTCAGGTCTTCTGGTTTGGTCACGTCGGCCTGAAAATAGTGCGAGCCCTCGAGAATACCGGCCACTGTCTCGCCCGATGCATCTACCTCGGCGAACGACGCGGTGATGACCTCGTGCCATTTCGCGTCATCCCACGCCTCGCTGCCCGCGCCGATCAGCGTGAGACTGCGCTCGGGCTCTGAGGTGAGAAGTTGCGCCAGGCCCGGAAGCAGCAAGCGGGCAGAGAGGTCTCCGCTCGCCCCGAGAATGACGAGGGTGCCGATCAATTGACTCATACGCTCACACTAGGACACGAGCGCGCGGCCGATGGCGAACGCCGCTCGAACTGTGCATAAACGATGGCGTGCGCACGGTGTGCAGAACGGTTCGCAGACCCAGGGTGCCGGAGCGGCGTCGCACGCCACGTCTGAGCAGCGGCACGCGCGGGTCAGGGGGCGACGGCGGGAGCGGGAGCGGCTGATGTGCCCGGAGCGGGCGTTCCGATGTCGGTCGCTGCGCCGAAGTCGGTTGGTGCCGCCGACTCAGTGGGCGTACCGGGATCGGTGGGCGTACCGGGGCCGGTCGGCGTACCGGGATCAGTGGGCGGAGCAGGATCGGTCGGCGGTGCGGGATCGACGGGGGTACCGGGGTCGACGGGCGGTGCCGGGTCTGCTGCTGCGGGGCTGTCGGGGGTGGAGACGCTCGATCCCGAATCGCCAGACGAATCGGTACCGCTTCCGTTGTCGGAGTAGCCCGAGGAACCCGAATAGCCCGACGAATCAGACGAACTGGAGCCACCGCTGGAACCCGTGTCACCCGCATTCGGGACGGCGGTCGGGGTCACCGCGGGCGGCGTGACGATAGGAGTGGGCGGCACCGTGGGGATGACGGGAATCGTCGGCGTCGGGGTGGGTGTCGGCGCGATGATGCTGATCGACGTGGGTGATGAGGTCTCGTGCGGAGCCGTTCGCTCGAGGGCGACCCCGCAGAGCGCGGCGGTGCCGCCGGCGGCCACCACGAAGGCAGCCACCAGCGCAACACCGCGGGGAACTGCGCGCGCGACACGTTTCCCGCGTCGCGCCAAGTCATTCAGAAATGCCACCGTGTGATTTTACGTGAAAATGTTCGTTTTTGACCCGTTCGGGTTACAAAATGTCAGACTGGCCCGATTCTGGTCAGTCGGGAAGCCTGTTCGATGACGCGAGCTCGGCGTACCAGAGCGCGCTGTCTTTCGGCAGGCGAACCTGAGTGTCGTAGTCGACCCGCACGATTCCGAAGCGTTTGGTGTAGCCGTATCCCCATTCGAAGTTGTCCATCAACGACCACACGAAGTAACCGCGAAGGTCGACCCCCTGGGCCACCGCACGGTGTGCGGCCGTCAGGTGACGACGCAGGTAGTCGATGCGATCGAGGTCGTGCACGGCAGCATGCTCGCCGCTGTCGTCGACCGTGTCGTCGAACGCCGCACCGTTCTCGGTGATCATCATCGGCTGGTTCGGAAACTCGGTGTGCAGTGCCAGCAAGAGCTCTTCGAGGCCGGAGGGCTCGATGTTCCAGCCCATCTCGGTGTAGGGCCCGGGCTGCTGCACGAACTCCACCCGGGATGCACCGGGCCAGGGCGAACCGCCGGCGTCTTTGTGACCGTCGGCATTCTGGCGCGGGCTCACACCATCCCACAACCGCACCAGGTTCGTGGAGTAGTAGTTCACGCCGAGCACATCGAGCGGCTGATTGATCACGGCCAGGTCGCCGCCTTGCACGAACGACCAGTCGGTGATCTCTTTCGTGTCTTCGAGCAGGTCGGCGGGGTACGCACCCTTCAGCATCGGACCGGTGAATGCCCGATTGCCCAGCGCTTCGATCTGCCGCACGGCGTCGGCCGCTCCCGTGCCCTCGCCAAGCACCACGTGCAGATTCAGGGTGACCGAGTACTGCGGATCGTTCGTGACGACCTTACGCAGAGCCGTGATGGCGAGCCCGTGGGCGAGGTTCAGGTGATGTACTGCCTTGAGCGCCTTCTCGGGGTCGGTGAGGCCCGGCGCGTGAGCACCCGAGCCGTACCCGAGGTAGGCCGAACACCACGGCTCGTTCAGCGTGGTCCAGGTGTGAATGCGGCCACCGAAGGCCGTGCCCACGATGCTCGCGTAGTCGCCGAAGGCCTCTGCCGTGGAGCGAACGGCCCAGCCGCCCTCGTCTTCGAGTGCCTGCGGCAGATCCCAGTGATAGAGGGTCGCAACCGGCCGGATTCCGCGAGCGATGAGCCCGTCGATGAGCCGCGAATAGAAGTCGAGCCCGGCCTGGTTGGCGGGGCCACGGCCGGTCGGCTGAATGCGCGGCCACGCGATGGAGAAGCGATAGGCCTGCAGGTTCAGCGACTTCATCAGGTCGAGGTCTTCTTCGAGCCGGTGGTAGTGGTCGTCGGCCACGTCGCCCGTGTCACCGTTCGTGATCGTGCCCGGGGTGTGGCTGAACGTATCCCAGATCGACGCACCGCGCCCGTCTTCGTTCGCGGCCCCTTCGATCTGGTACGACGCGGTGGCCGAGCCGAAGGTGAAGTCCGCGGGAAACACGAGCCCGCCGTCGCGGTAGTCAGAAGTGCCTTGCGTCACAGTATTGCCCGTCACAGTATTGCCTTGCGTCACAGTGTGAAAACTGCCTCTCCGTTAGCGGCTGAAATTATCTGGCCGTTCTCTACGACCTTAATGTGCCACGGCTTGGCTGAGTCAGAGACCACCCGAACCTGTGTAGAACTGCGGCTGACCGTGAACTGTGCAGAACCGCCGTCGGGGTTGGTCACCGTGACCGTGCGAACCGACTCGGCACCGGATGCTCCACCGGGGTAGATCGCCAGAGTCAGCTCGTCGAGGTAGTCGTAATCGGGCCGATCCGACCGCGCCCCGATGGGCAGAACGGCGCCCTCGCGCACGTACAACGGAACCGTGAGGAATCCGTGCTGCTCGGTGCGCCAGCCCCCACCGGCGACGGTGTCGCCGGTGAAATAGTTCGTCCAGGTGCCTGCCGGAAGGTAGAACGTCACCGAACCGTCGGCAGTGAAGACGGGCGCGACCAGAAGATCGGCCCCGAGGAGGTATTGCGCGTCGAGGTAGGCTGCGCCGCGATCATCCGGAAACTCGAGCTGGGTGGGCCGCAGAACGGGCACGCCCGACGCAGAGGCCGAAAGCCCGGCGGCGTACAGATAGGGCATCAGCGAGAGCTTCAGCTTCGTGAAGACGCGGGCGACGTCGACGGCCTCCTCGTCGAAGGCCCACGGCACGCGGTACGAATCGGAGCCGTGCAGGCGGCTGTGCGACGAGAGCAGGCCGAAAGCCGTCCAGCGTTTGAAGACGCCGGCGTCAGGCGTGCCTTCGAAGCCGCCGATGTCGTGGCTCCAGAACCCGAACCCGCTGAAGGCGAGCGAGAGGCCGCCTCGCAGAGTCTCGGCCATCGACTCGTAGGTCGACGTGGAGTCGCCGCCCCAGTGCACGGGCAGCTGCTGACCGCCGGCGGTGGCCGAGCGCGCGAACAGCACGGCATCACCCTTACCGCGGGCCTCTTCGAGAACCTCGAAGACGGCCTTGTTGTAGAGGTGTGTGTAGTAGTTGTGCATGCGCTCAGGGCTCGAGCCGTCGAAGTAGTCGACTTCGAGCGGAATGCGTTCGCCGAAGTCGGTCTTGAACGCGTCGACGCCCTGGTCGAGCAGCACGCGCAGCTTCGACTTGTACCACTCGGTCGCCGCGGGGTTCGTGAAGTCGACGAGCGCCATGCCCGCCTGCCACAGATCCCACTGCCACACGCCGCCATCGGGGCGCTTCACGAGGTAGCCGAGCGAAACCCCCTCGGCGAAGAGGGCAGAGCGCTGGGCGATGTAGGGGTTGATCCAGACACAGATGTGCAAGTTCTTGTCGTGCAGCCGTTGCAACATGCCGGTGGGATCGGGGAAGACCCGGGCATCCCATTCGAAATCGCTCCAGTTGAACTCGCGCATCCAGAAGCAGTCGAAATGAAACACACTGAGCGGCAGGTCGCGTTCGGCCATACCGTCGATGAAGCCGTTGACGGTCTCTTCGTCGTAGTTGGTCGTGAACGAGGTGGTGAGCCAGAGCCCGTACGACCAGGCGGGAACGTGCGCGGGGCGCCCCGTGAGCGCCGTGTACCGTTCGAGAATCTCTTTCGGCGTGTCGCCGTAGATCAGAAAGTACTCGAGTGCCTCACCGGGCACAGAGAACTGCACCCGCTCGACGCTCTCAGAGCCGATCTCATAGGAGACGTGCCCGGGGTGGTTCACGAACACGCCGTAACCTCGGTTGGTCAGGTAGAACGGCACGTTCTTGTAGGCCTGCTCGCTCGAGGTGCCGCCATCGGCGTTCCAGATGTCGACGACCTGCCCGTTCTTCACGACCGGGCCGAACCGCTCCCCCAGCCCGTAGACGAGTTCGCCGACGCCGAGTGAGAGTTGCGCCTGCATATAGGTGCGTGGATGCCCGAGCCCGTGTTGCCCGCTTACGCTCGGGTGCCCGCCGCCGTGCACCGTCGACGCGGCTCGCGCATTGCCCACGATTCCGCTCGTCACCTGCGCGTCGTCGCTGAGCTCGACGTGCGCCAGCGACTTCTCGCCGCTCGCCGTGAGCACGCGCCCTGCGGCCGCGAACTCGAGGGAGAACGGCGCGCCCTTCGTGACGGTGGCCGTGAGGGCGCCCGAGGTGAGGGTGCCCCGATCATCCGTCACGCAGACCTCGCCGTGACCCTGCTCGGCACCGACCAGCTCGAAGCCGAACTGCGGCAGACCGCCCTGAAAATGCTCGACCTTCACGCCCACGATGTTCGGCAGCGGCGCGCTGAGCGTCACCGTCAGCACGGCCCGGTTGAGCGTGTCGCCGCGGGTCTTGATGACCTTGGTCGGCGCCGAGACGACGAGAGAGTTCTCGCGCGCTTCGAGGTCGTAGGCTTCGGCAGCGTAGAGGGGCGTGACGCCTGGCCGGAGCTGCCAGAAACCGTCGGTGAACTTCATGAAAATCCTTTAGGTGACGAGGGACGGGTCAGCGGCTACTTGACGGCCCCGGCGGTGATGCCGCGGGTCAAGGTGCGCTGGAAGATGAGGAAGAAGACGAGGGTGGGAATCAGGCCGAGCAGTGCCGAAGCACTGGTGGTCGTGACATCCATCAACCGGTCGCCCTGCAGCACGGCGATGGCCACGGGCACGGTCTGGTTTGCGTTGCT
Source organism: Subtercola sp. (assembly GCA_025463745.1). GTDB lineage: Bacteria > Actinomycetota > Actinomycetes > Actinomycetales > Microbacteriaceae > Subtercola. The sequence goes on along the minus strand of JAODBB010000136.1, from coordinate 24 downwards.
CACCAGGAAGGTGAGCGGAATCAG
>JAODBB010000116.1 GCA_025463745.1 Subtercola sp. | reverse complement strand
CGTTACGCGAGTCGTTCGCCAGAGCATCCGCTGAGAAGAACTGGATGGTGGTGACCGACAAGAACAGCGCGGCGAACATCGCCAGGATGACGATGGTCACTCGCTTGAGTTCACGATTCATACCGCTCGACCACCAGCCTTGGCTGACTGCGAACTGTGTCTGAGAGACGAAGAAGCAGGGCGACGATGATCCAGTTGGCCACGAGAGACGAGCCGCCGGCCGCGAGGAACGGCGTGGTGAGGCCGGTCAGCGGAATGACCCGGGTGACTCCCCCGATGACGATGAAGCACTGCAGGGCCACCACGAACGTCAGCCCGACGCCAAGCAGACGACCGAAGTCGTCGGTGCCCGAAAAGCTGATGCGCAGGCCCCGCGCGATGAACAGAAGGTAGAGGCAGAGAATGGCGAACAGGCCGGCCATACCGAGCTCTTCGCCGAGACTCGCCACGATGTAGTCGCTCTGCGCCAGCGGTGTGATCGCCGGGCTTCCGAGCCCGAGACCGGTGCCGATGAGCCCGCCGTTGGCCAGGCCGAACAGGCCCTGCACGAGCTGATAGCTACCACCGATGGCGTCGTAGTTCACCGGGTCGAAGGGGTTGAGCCAGTTGGCGAAACGATCGTTGACGTAGGTGAGCACCTGACTGGCGACAAGCGCGCCCGCCAGAAACAGCGCAACGCCGATGATGACCCAGCTGATGCGTGCGGTGGCGACATAGAGCATGACGACGAAGAGGCCGAAGTACAAGAGGGCGGTGCCGAGGTCGTGCTGAAAGATGATGACGGCCATGGATGCCGCCCAGATGACGAGAATGGGCCCGAGATCGCGGGCACGCGGAAACCTCATGCCGAGAAACTTGCGGCCGACCATCGAGAGGCTGTCGCGCCTCGACACCAGATAGCCGGCGAAGAAGATCGCCAGAGCGATCTTCGCCACCTCACCGGGCTGGAACGAGAACGGGCCGATGCCGATCCATACCCGTGCGCCGTAGATCTCGCGGCCGATGCCGGGCAGGATCGGCAGCAAGAGCAGCACACCAGAGATCACCATGAAGACATAGGTGTAGCGCTGCAGCACACGGTGGTTGCGCAGTGCGATGATCACGACGAGCGCGATGATGATGGCGACGGCGCTCCAGACCACCTGGCGTTCGCCCGTGCTGTCCCACCCCGTAGAGCCTTGTTCGATGTCGATGCGGTAGATCTCAGCGATGCCGATTCCGTTCAGCACCGCGGCGATCGGCAAGATGAAGGGGTCTGCGTTGGGGGCGACGAACCGCAATGCGATGTGCATTCCGACGACCAGCACCGAGAGCCCCGCGCCGAGCAGGGCGAGCTGGCCGAAATCGATGTGCCCGAGTGCACCGAGCTGCACCATCACCACGGCACCGCCGTTGATGACGCAGGCGAAGAGCAGTAAGAAGATTTCGAGGTTGCGCAGTTTCTCAGGCACGCGGATGCGCCGGGTGGGGCGGACATCCGGCGGGCTGAGCGGCGACGCGTCGACCACGGGGCCGGCCTGGCTAGTCATTCGGCACCGCCTCACTCGAGCGCGAGGCCGGGAGTCCCGCCGCGGCGGGCGCGGGAACGGCGGGCGCCGGCGCGACGGGAGCGGTGGGAGTCGGCGTTGTCGTCGGCGAGGGAGTCGTCAAGTCGCCGGTGGGCGGAACACCGGTGATCACTGCGTTCTCCAAGCGATCGACGACGGCTTGCGCTGCCGTGATGGAGTCGGCGCTGATCGTCGCCTGAACCTGGGTCTGGGTGTACGCGGGGAGGGTGTTGACGGCGATCCCGGTGTCGGTGGTGACGTGCGAGAGCGAGATGGGGCCGAGCGATTGCTGAACGCCTTGGTAGATGGCCACATTGCCGTTCGACTCACCGACGAAATATCTCGACTGCGTCCAGTTGTAACTGATGAGCAGCCCGATGGCGACAAGGATCAGAACGATGATGGTGCCGACCAGCCAGGACAGTTTTCGCCGCCGGCTGCGGCGACGGTCTTCGTCGATGAGTTCGTCGAGGTAGTCGTCGGATTGCGCCTCGAAGTGGCTGGGCTGCGCCAAGCCTGTGCCGCGTGGGCGCAAGTGCAGGGCGGGCATCCGCGAGGTTTTGCGGCCTTGCACCCCGTCGAAGGCAATCGGGCGTGATGCCGCGCCGACCGTTTGAGCGATGTACGTGCTGCCGGTGAACGATTCGCTGATGTCGACGATGACGACGGTGACGTTGTCGGGTGCGCCGTGGTCGAGGGCCTGTTTCACGAGAAGGTCGGCGACGATCTGCGGCGAAGCGTTGTCGGCGAGCGTTCTCGCGATGTCTTCGTTCTCGACGACCCCGGTGAGCCCGTCAGAGCAGAGTAGCCAGCGGTCGTTCGGCCGGGTATCCATCACCTGAAGATCGACGTCGGGCGTCGAATCCACGTCGCCGAGCACACGCATGAGCACCGAACGGCGCGGATGGACCTTCGCCTCTTCGGCCGTGATGCGCCCGTTGTCGACCAGCCGCTGAACGAAGGTGTGGTCGGTGGTGATCTGGGTGAGCTTGCCGTCGCGGTAGCGGTAGATGCGTGAGTCGCCGATGTGCGCGAGGGCGACGCTGTGGCCCACGCGCACAAGCGCGCTGAGGGTGGTGCCCATGCCGGTGAGCTCTGGATGCTCGTACACCGCCTCGGCAAGAATCGCGTTCGCGCTGACGATGGCCTCTTGCAGCGCGAATTCGGCGTCGACGGCCGAGCTGTACTCGCCGTCGATCTCGAGCAGCTTGTTCAACGCGAGGGCGCTCGCCACATCGCCGCCCGCGTGGCCGCCCATGCCGTCGGCCACCGCGAACAAAGACTGGCCGGCGTAACCGGAGTCTTGGTTGTTCGCGCGCACCTTGCCGACATGCGACACAGCTGCGCTTTCAGTGACTAACGCCATCGTCTGGTCTGCTCTCGCCGTCAGCGCCGCAGTTCAAAACTGGTGGCACCAATTTTGATGGGCGTGTTGAGCGGAACAGGAGTGGGTTGGGTGACGCGCTTGCCGTCGAGAAAAGTTCCGTTGGTCGAATCGAGGTCTTGAATGACCCATTCGTTGTTCCAGTTGAGCAGGCGGGCGTGGTGGGTCGAGGTGTAGTCGTCGCGAATGACCACGCTCGAATCGGTGGAGCGCCCGATGGTGAGAGGTTCGATGCCGAGAGCGATCTCCGTGCCGCCCTTGACTCCAGAGGTGATGACCAGCTTGTGGGCATTGCTCGTGGTGGCTCGCGGATGCACGCCGGCACTCGAACCCTCGAGTGGTGTGAACACCGGCACCTTCGACTGCGGCGCCGGGGTGGGCGGATGCGACTCGGCGAGTGGTTTGGCGGTGGCGGCCGCGCCGACGATGAGGCCGGTGAAGCCGGCCGGGGCCGGGCCGTTGGCGCCGGACGTGGCGGTGGCGCCAGGGGTGGCCGCGGGAGTCGTGCCCACGGCCGCGGCGGCGCCTGCCGGAGCGCCGGAACGGCCCTGGCTGCCGGCTGTACTCCCGGCCGCACTCGTGGTGGCCACGGGTGCCCCCGCGTTGGCCGGATCACGGAGTTTGCGCACCCGTTGCCCGAACAGATCCGAGCGCATCGCATAGACGATGACGAAGACGAAGACCCAGAGCAGCGCAAGGAAGCCGAAGCGGAGTATGAGAAGGGTGAGTTCACTCATAGATTCCACTCGAATCCGCCGGGCTCGGGCGGCTGAGCATCGGGATCAGGCGCCGAAGGCCCGGCGGGCTGGGAAGTAGGTGCTTGCGGGTCGGCCGGATTCGGTGCTCTGCTCGGCGCGGGCTTAGGGGCTGGTCTGTCGCGCGCAGGCGCAGGCGCCGGCGCGGGGGCCGAGCTCGGGTTGCTCGGCGCGGCGGGTCTGGGTTGCTGCGGCTGCGCCGCCGGGGCCTGAGCGGGCACCGATTCTGCCTGGGGCTGGCGTGTCGTGGGTGGTTGGCGGAGGTCGGCGAACTGATCGACGGCGGCCGACTGGGCGAGCACCCGGAACACGACGCGCGTGCGGCCGATCTGAATAACGGAGTCGGGCTCGACGATACTGCGGACGAGCGGTTGCCCATTCAACTGCGAACCATTCGTGGAATCGAGATCGAGGGCTTCGGCGCGCTTGCCGTCCCAGCGGATTTCGAGGTGTTTGCGCGAGATTCCGGTGTCTTCGACCGTGATGTCGGCTTCGCGGCCGCGGCCGATGATGGTACGGCCACTTGTCAGCGGGTAACGCTTGCCCGCGACATCCAGAACCGGAACCCACGTGACGTCGCGCTGGATGGTCGAACTCTCGATCTCGAGCACACCCGTGCTGAGACGCTGGTCTTCGGCGAGCCCGACGCTCAGGCCACCGGCGAACTGAAAGCCCTGGTCGGCGGCGTGCTTCTGCACGATCGCGGTGAGGTCGTCGATGAGGGTGACGCCAAGCGCGGTCATGCGCTGAAAATCGGCCGGCGCCAGCTTCACGGCGAAGTTGTTGGGCACCAGAATGCGGTCGCGAGACACAATCGCGGCCTTCGTGTCGAGCTCGCGTTTCAGAGCCGAGCTGATCTCAACCGGTTGCAGCCCCGACCGAAAGGTCTTCGCGAATGCGCCGTTGACAGCGCGTTCGAGACCTTTTTCGAAGTTGTCCAGTATTCCCACACGTCTCCCATATTTGGTGTGCCAGACGCAACGTCTCGCACAAGGTGCCGGCATGAATGCTAAGACAGATGTTACTGGCCGCAGCCGTAAATTGACTGCGGCGCGACTCTAGCACCCCGCCATTGGGGGTAACTAAGGAAGCCGCCGAGCTGTACGCAGAGTTCACCCTGCATTGGTTGTGGAGGAGAGGTTGTTCGGAGGGGCGAGGCGGCGCGGTGCGGGTGCAGCGGCATCAGGTCGTGGCTCATGGTGGCTCGGAGCGGCCTCACGTTGCACCACGTTTTCAGAAATTGCCGTTTCGGTGCTAATCTCGCTGAGTTGGCGCGAGTGGCGGAATTGGTAGACGCGCACGGTTCAGGTCCGTGTGTTCGTAAGGACGTGGGGGTTCAAGTCCCCCTTCGCGCACCAGCAGAAGGCCCCCGGGGCCGGGCAATGGCCCAGGCCGGGGGCCTTCGTCGATTCGGTCGTGCTGTGCGCCTCACGTGAGCCGCCTGCGTCACATTGCGGCAGGCGTAGCCGCCTCAATTCGGTGCAACTGACTCATGAGGGGGGGGGGGGAATGAGACTCAGTTGCGCAGGCTGAAGTAGTAGAGGAAGGCCCCGAACGCGGCGAACATGCCGCCGAAGGCGGCAATGGCGCCACCGAGCAGTGCGACGAAGAGGGTGCCGGCCGCGAAGACGAGGCCGAGAGTGAGAACGAGCAACCCGAACGCCAAGATGAGGAAGCCGTACGAGAGCAAGGTCGCGTAGGCCGGGCGTCGCGGGGGGAATATGGAGTCAGGTTCGGTCATGACGCTGAGCTTACCGGCGAGCATCCACGGCCAAGAATGGTCAGATCATTAGAGGTATGAAAGCGGTAGGTCAATAGACTCTGGCAAATGAAAGTAGCGGCCAGTAGTCATGAGGTATGGCCGAACCCCACTCCGAAGCCTCGCGCATTGTCGGCGAGCGGATTCGTGAAACGCGGCAGAAGCTCGGTCTCAGTCAGGAAGACGTCGCCGAGATGTCGGAGATGCACGTCACGAACGTGGGCAAGATCGAACGAGGTCAGACGAACCCCAGCTTGTCCACACTGGTGGCGCTCGCGGGCGCGTTGAACGCCGATCCAGGATCGTGGGTTGCGGGACTGACGCCAGCGATGATTCCGGGGCGCACCCACCAGATCACGGCTGCAGAGCTGATTCGCGAGCGCAAGCTGCGTGAGGGCGCATAGGGCGCATTACCCGCGTTGGGCGCATCTGCCGCACAAGGTAGACGCTTTCCGACAGCAGCGCGCAGGACTGCTGTCGGCGCGGCGATCGGCGCACACCGAACTCGCGAACTAGATGAGCAGAGCGCGCAGCTGGTCGACCGAGTGCACGATTGCGATAGCGCCTGCGGCTTCGGCGGGTGAGCCGTAACCCCACTCGACCATTATCGGCGGGATGCCGTGCTCGGCTGCGCCCTCCATGTCGTGCACACGGTCGCCCACGAGCACCAGGTTCGAGAGGTCGATGTTCTTCTCGCGCAGCCGCACCAGCGCTTCGTCGATGACGTCGGCTTTGGAGCTGCGGGACTCGTCTTCGCTCGCTCCGGTGATGACCACGAAGGCGTGTTCGAGTTCGAGGTGGTTCAGAATTCGATGAGCCTGCACCTCAGACTTCGAGGTGGTGATGGCAAGCGGAATACCGGCCTTGTGCAGAAACTTCACGAGCCCCACCATGCCGGGAAAGGTGACGGCGTCGTCTTGCGGGCCCTCGCTGGCGGCGAGCCCGCGGTACACCAGCAGGGCTTTCTGAGCCTCTTCTTCGTCCATTCCGGCGACGAGTTCGAACCCCTCGAGAATGGGTGGCCCGACGAACTGCACGAGCTCTGCGGGCGCCGGCACGGGGTAGCCCATGGCGATGAGGGTGCGCGAGAGGCGGCCGATGATTCCGGGGGCCGAGTCGGTGATGGTTCCGTCGAGGTCGAAGAGGATGCACGACCAGGGTTTATGCGGAGCTGCGATCGCAACCGTGTAGCCGTCGACATCGGGCAGGCCGGCGGGCGCCGCGGTGTCTTCGCGTGAAAAAGGGGTCTCGGGTGAGCTAGTCATTGCCGCAATTCTAGAGTGCGCGTGTATCGAGCTCGATTCGGGTCCTGTGACGGGCTCGACCAGGGCCTGGTGAGTGCGCGGTGAGCGTGTGCCATGCGGTCTCGTGCGCGTGTAGTGTGCACTGTTATGCGGGCGGGTGGCGAGAGCAGCACGAACCCGCGGAACGACGACGGCGATGGCGGCCAAGACGGCGCAGCTCCGCTCGGCGATGGCCGCGGGCGAGCGGAGCGGGCGACTCAGAGGTGGGTCACCCCGAGGCGGGTCTTTGTGGGGCTGCTCGTGGTGCTGGCTACGGTGGTGGTGGCCACGGGCATCCTGCCGCCCGCCTCGTCGGTCGCGCTCGCCGAACGCGTCGGGCCGGTGCTCGGGTTCGTCGTGGCAATCACGGTTGTCACCGAATTGGCGGCCGACGCGGGGCTGTTCTCAGTGCTGTCTGACCGTCTCGCCGGGTGGGGGCGCCGGCGGGTGTGGATGCTCTGGGTGTTCGTGCTCGTTCTCGCGGTATTGAGCACCATCTTCTTGTCACTTGATACGACCGCGGTATTGGTGACCCCCGTTGTTGTGCTCCTGGCGCTGAATGCGGGGGTTTCGCCGATTCCATTCGCGATCGCGACGGTGTGGCTGGCGAATACGGCGTCGCTGCTGCTGCCGATCTCGAATCTGACGAATCTGCTTGCGGCGACCGAGATGTCGGGTGGGAATGCGGCGGGATTTGTCGCTGTGGTGTGGGCTGCTGCGCTGGTGGGAATCGTCGTGCCGGTGCTGCTGCTGTCGCTGCTGTTCCGGCGGCGGTTGCGCGGCTCGTATGTGGTGCCGGCCGCGGCGGTCGTGCGCGATCGGCGCTTGCTGCTGGTAGCGGGTGTGGTCGTGGGGGTGCTGCTGCCCCTGCTCGTTTCGGGGCTGCCGGTGTGGATTCCGGCGGCTGCCGGAGCAGTGGTTCTGGTTCTGGCGTTTGTGCTGCGCAGGCGGGGTTCGGCTCTCAGCTGGCGGCTGATTCCGTGGTCGCCCGTGGCGATTGCCGGCGCGCTGTTCGTGCTGGTCGAGGCGCTTCAGGTGAACGGGCTGTCGAGCATTGTGACTTCGGTTGCGGGCACCGGATCGTCGTTCGGCGCATTGCTGCAACTCTCGGGGCTGGGGGTGCTGGCCGCGAACGGCATGAACAATCTGCCGGCGTACCTGGTGCTCGAGCCGGCGGCTGCCGGGTCATCGGTGCGGCTTGCCGCGTTGCTGATCGGCGTGAATCTGGGGCCGCTGATCACGCCGTGGGCGTCGTTGGCCACACTGCTCTGGCATCAGCGCGTGGCGGCGCTCGGGGTGACGGTGTCGTGGCCGCGGTTCATCGCCGCGGGGTTGCTCGCGGTGGTGGTCACCGTGCCGCTGGCGGTGCTGGCGCTGTGGTTGAGCGCGGGTGCGCCGTGATCGCGCTGCGCAGCTCCGCGCTGCGCGGCGTGCGCTAACGGAGGATGGGCGCGGATCGGAGGCTATTTGTGTCGCGGTGGTTCACACATCCTCGGTTAGCGCACCTAGGCCAACGTTGGACGCGGCACATACCCACTCCCGGGCATCCAGTCGCACAGTGCGCCGCAGAGGCGGCGGCGCACAAATCAGAAGAGCCGCGAAGCGCCGTCGTCGAGCCCGCGCATGGCGTCGTAGTCGAGGAGCAGGGTGCGGATGCCGCGGTCGTGCGCCAGGGTGCGTGCCTGTGGTTTGATCTCCTGCGCGGCGAAGATGCCCGTGACGGGTGCGAGGTGCGGGTCGCGGTTCATCAGCTCGAGGTAGCGGGTGAGCTGCTCGACACCGTCGATGTCGCCGCGCCGCTTCAGCTCCACGGCGACAGCTGCGCCGTTGGCGTCGCGGGCGAGGATATCGACGGGCCCGATCGCGGTCATGTATTCGCGGCGAACGAGCGTGTGCCCGTCGCCCAAGAGCTCGATCTGCTCGGCGAGGAGCTTCTGCAAGTGGGCTTCGACGCCGTCTTTGACCAGGCCGGGGTCGACGCCGAGATCGTGCGACGTGTCGGTGTACACCTCGTGAATGGATACCACGAGAAGATCGGCCGTTTTCGCGTGCGTGACCTTCCAGAGCTGGGTGACACCGGCATCCTGCTGCTCTTCATCGGGTTCGATGATCTGCAAGGTGCAGGGCGGGCTCATCCAGTTGAGCGGTTTGTACGAGCCGCCGTCTGAATGCACAAGAATGCTGCCGTCGTTCTTGAGCATGAGCAGGCGGGTGGCGAGTGGGAGGTGGGCGCTCAGCCGCCCGGCGTAATCAACGGCACATTTCGCTATGACAAGTCGCACTGCGTTAGTTTATGTGCGCCGCCGCCCCCGCGGCGCACTGCCGGCACCGCCTTGCGCGCGGAACGCGTTGCGCCGGGTCTCGCCGAAAGCGACGTACACGCCGCCGCTTTCGGCTGGTTGCGTTAGGGAAAGGATCAGCGCGCAAAGGGGCCGGTGCGCTCGCGAGCCGCGGGGGCGGCCAGGGCGGCGAGAATCAGCAGGATGAGAACGACGAAGAGGGCGTTCAGGATGCCGAAATGCTGGCCGAGAAAACCGAGCAGCGGCGGGCCGGCGAGAAACGCGCAGTAGCCGATGATGGCGACGGCGCTCACCCGCGCGGCGGCTTTTTGCGGGTCGTCGGCCGCGGCAGAGATTCCCACGGGAAAACCGAGCGAGGAGCCGAGCCCCCACAGCACGGTGCCGATGATGGCGACCCAGAGCACGGGCGAGAGGATGAACATCAGCAGCCCGATCGCACCGAGCAATGCCGACCAGCGAATGACCGGCACCCGGCCGAACCGGTCGAGAATGGGGCCGCCCGCGATGCGGCCGACGGTCATCGCGACGACGAAGACGCCGAAGACGATGGCTCCCGTCGTGTTGTCTTGGTGGTGCCCGTCGACGGTTGCGAGGGCGAGCCAGTCATTGGCCGAACCCTCGGCGAAGGCCATGCCCAGCAGAACGAGGCCGATCAGCAGAAGCCGCATATCGGCCCAGACGGCGAGGCTGTCTTTGATTCGCTGTTTGATCGGCGTTTTTGCGCTGGTCGTCTCGTCCTCCACATCGACGACCTTCGGCAGGTATCGCACAATCGAGGCGCCTACGACGACGATCAGCACCGCGATGATGCCAAGATTCCACGAAACCGGCACGTTGAGGAGCGAGGCGAGAGCTCCCAGGCCGGCTCCGATCACCGTTCCGAAACTGAAGAAGGCATGCATGAGAGGCATCAACGTACGACCATTGGCGCGCTCGGCCGCGGCGCCCTCGACGTTCATCAACACGTCGAGCATTCCGTTGCCGAAACCGAACACTGCCAGGCAGAGCATGGCCAGGGCGAGAACCGGCACGAACGCTGAAACCAGGCCGACGCCGGTAAGGCCCGCAGCGACAAGGAACAGGCAGAAGAGGATGCTGCCGCGGGGGCCCAATAGCGCGAGCAGGTGCGGTGCGACGACGAGGCCGATGACGGCGCCCACCGAGAGCCCGAGAATGAGCAGACCCACCATCGCCGTATCGAGGTGCAGTTGGTCGCGAACGGCAGGAAGCCGTGCGACCCAGGTCGCGAGGGCGAGGCCACTGAGCGTGAAGATGACGAAGACCGCGTTGCGCCAGGCGATGACGCGGATGGGCTCGGCTGAGATGACGGGCGTCGGGCCGCCAGGGGCGGGTGTGCCGGGCCGTGGCGACGATGCGCCGAGGTCGGGGGGGTGCGACATGGTGTTCCTGATGGCTGGGTTACGCTGCGGGCTGGGGTGTCGAGGGCGGAATGCGGCTGGTCGGAAGACCCGGATTCACGGTTATCGAATCGATTCGATTTTCTACGACTACGCTATTGGATGTGAGTGCAAACAATCAACCTCACTCCGCCGATCAGGCACGGTCGACCTTGGCCGACGTGGCCAAGAAGGCCGGAGTGTCGGGTTCGACGGCGTCGATCGCGTTCAGTGGCGTCGGGTCGATTTCGCAATCAACCCGCGATCGCGTTCTGAAGGCGGCTGAAGAGCTCGGCTATTTCGGGCCAGATCCTCGGGCACGGTCGCTGCGCCAAGGGCGCTCGGGCATCGTCGGCGTGATACTCGAAGACCGGGTGCTCTACTCGTTCCGAGACCCGATGACGCTCGCCGCGCTCGACGGTATTTCGCAAGAGCTGAGCCCGGGCGGAGGGATGCTGCTGCTGACCTCTGACGGAGAGGGCGAGCCGAGCATCCAGAACGCGGTGTTCGACGCAGCCATCTTCATGGGCTGCAGCGTGCATCTGGCGCGCTCGATCGACATCATGCGGCGCCGCAATGTGCCGATGGTGGCGATCGAAGGGCAGCCGTTCGACGGTGTGCTCAGCGTGGCGCTCGACAACTTCGAGGCGTCACGCACAATCGCTCAGCTCGTCTACGACCTCGGGCACCGACGAGTGGCGACCATCACCCTGCCCCTGGGAATCCGGCGCGAACTGCAGCCCGTCACTGAGGAGGTCGTGCGAGACGCGACGACGGCCGTGTCGATCGACCGGCTGCTGGGCGCGCGCGAGGTTTTCAGTGACCTGGGTGGGTACGCGGCGTCGAATTCGTCGAGCGACGATGGCTTCGACGCGGCCCTTCGATTGCTCGATGTTGCGGTGCACGAGCGTCCAACGGCGATCATCGCGCAGAGCGACCTTCTCGCGGTGGGCGCGCTGCGGGCGGCGGAGTCGCTCGGGCTGCGCGTGCCTCACGATCTCACGGTCGTGGGCTTCGACGGAGCGCGAATCGAGGGCATGAGCGAGTACGACCTCACGACGATGGTGCAGCCCGCGACCGAGAAGGGGCGAGCCGCCGGCCGGGCGGTGACGCAGATGCTCGAAGGCGACGAATGCAACGATGTCGCCTTCACGTGTGTGCTGCACGTGGGTACTACGTCTGCCCCGCCTCGGCGGTGCTGAGAACTGCAGCGCGAATAGGTGCAGGCCGATCCGCACTGCACTATTGGAGGTATGCAGCTCACGATTCTCGGAACCGCTACACCGTACCCCGTACCGGGCAACGCCTGTTCCGGGTATCTCTTGCAGGGTGGTGGCGCATCGATCTGGATCGATGCCGGAACGGGTACGCTCGCCGAACTGCAACGGCACACCCCGATAGAGACGCTCGACGCCATCTTCATCTCGCATCGCCATGCCGATCACGCGGCTGATCTGTTCGTGGCGTATTACGCGCTGAAGTTCAGCGCTCTGCGGCCGCGGGCGAAGATCAGGGTGATCGGCCCAGAAGCGCTCGCCGATCGGATGGCCGATTTTCTGGGGCCGGATGCTCTGCAGGGCCTCCACGAGGTCTTCGAGTTCACCGAAATGAACGGGTGGGCCGACGCCGTTGTGGGCGACCTGACGCTTTCATGGGGACCGGTCGCGCACGGAGTGCCTGCTTTCGCACTCACGGTCACCGGGCCGGCGTCAGCCGCAATCGGAGGCATCGACGGCATCGGAGGCATCGAGGAATCGACTACGAAGCGCACTTCGACGTTCACGTACTCCGGAGACACCGCGCCCTGCATCTCGCTGGTGGAGATGGCGGAAGAGTCAACCGTTCTGCTCTGCGAAGCAGGTTACGCGCGCGAGGCGCTCGGCGAGAATGCGGTGCACCACACCCCCGAAGACGCCGGTCGCACCGCGACCGCCGCGGGCGTCGGCACGGTCATCCTCACGCACATCGCCGACGACCTCGATGTTGCAGACGCCGCGCGACGGGTCGGGGCGCACTTCGCGGGCGAAATCGTGATCGCGACCCCGGGCAACACCTACCCGATCTGACTAGTTCGCCCGATAAGTGCGACGCACCCGGCACGGCGCACAAAGTGCGGGGCACAAAGAGCGGGCCCGCGGCACTCCGCGGATCAGACGCGGCACGCGACACGTCGGCCAGCGCACGCCGGCCGCAGCCGCGCACCCGCGTGGTTCACCGGGTGGCACCCGCCACAATCCACCGAGTGCCGCGGGCCCGCAGGCCGAGCGTCAGCGCGCGAGCGCCGATGTAGCCGTACCCGAAGGCCGCCCACAGCCACACGAGGGCCGCGTCGTCCGGCGGGTGGAACAGCACCACAATGGCGAGCAGCGGAGCGTAACAGGCGACGTTGATCACCCCGGTGAGCGCGAGATAGCGGGCATCGCCCGCGCCGATCAGCACACCGTCGAGCACAAAAACGTAGCCGGCGAGCGGGATGCCGACGGCCATCGCGAAGACCGTCACGGTGAGAGCGCGCTGCACGTCGGGGCTCGAGGAGAACACCGGCCCGAGCAGTGGCGCGGCGAGAGCGAGCCCTGCTCCGAGCACCACTCCCGACCCGATACCCCAGCCGATCAGGCGGCGGGTGACGAGAGCGACCCGCACGGTATCTGATGCGCCCAGCCCGTGACCGATCAGGGCCTGCCCGGCGATGGCGAGGGCATCCAGAATGAAAGCCAGCGTCGAGAACAGGGTGAGGGCGATCTGAAAGGCGCCCAACTGCGCCGTGCCGAAGGTCGCTGCGACCGCCACCGTCGCGAGCATCGCGGCCCGCAGGCTGAGCGTGCGTACGAACAACCAGCCGCCGGATGACGCGGCCGAACCCACCCCGTCGAGCCCCGGTTTGAGCCTCGCGCCGCTCGCTCGGGCCGCCCGTACGGCGATGACGATGTACACGCTCGCCATCGCCCATTGCGCCACTACGGTTCCCGCAGCGGATCCGCCGATGCCCCACCCGAGCCCGTAGATGAACACCGCATTGAGGCCGGCGTTGGCGGCGAACCCGCAAACGGCCACGATCAGCGGAGTGCGCGTGTCGTGCAGGCCTCGCAGCAGCCCAGTGGCTGCGATGACGAGCAGCATCGCAGGGATTCCTGCGAGCGAAATGTGCAGGTAGGTGGTGGCGTCGGCGGCCACGAGCGGATCGTTCGTGAAGAGGCCGACGACGCCGCCTGAACCCGCGATGCCCACCGCGACCACGATGACGCCGAGCCCGAGCGCAAGCCACATCCCGTCGATGCCGGCGCGAATGGCGCCCGTGCGGTCGCCCGACCCGAGGCGCCGGGCGACCGCGGGCGTGGTGGCGTAGGCGAGAAAGATGAGCAGGCCGATGGCGGTCTGGATGATCGCGCTCGCGATGCCGAGCGCTGCCAGTGGGATCTCGCCGAGGTGACCGACGAGGGCGGTGTCGGTGAGCAGAAACAGTGGTTCGGCGACCAGTGCTCCGAGGGCGGGGCCCGCCAGCCGGAGAATGTCGCGGTCGAGCCCACGGCGCCCGCCCCGCGCAGCAACGTCGCGGCGCGGTTCGGTCGGTTCGGGCATCCCATCACCGTAGCGGGGGCGCACAGCTTCCAACGCATAGGCTGTTTACATGACCTTATCTTCGGGTATCGATACGACGAACTTTGACTCCACGATCCGGGCCCAAGACGACCTGTTCAGGCACGTGAACGGCGCGTGGCTCGCCGAAACCGAGATTCCGGCCGACAAGGCCCGGTGGGGCTCGTTCTATCTGCTTGCGGAGGCCGCCGAGAAGGCGGTTCAAGAGATCATCGTCGAAGCGCAAGACGCGGCCGTCGGCACCGAGGAGCGCAAGTTCGGCGACCTCTATACGAGCTTCATGGACGAAGAACGCATCGAATCCCTCGGAACCACCCCCATCGACGGTCAGCTCGCCCTCGTCGACTCCGTTGCCAGCGTCGAAGACCTGGTGCGCACCGTCGGGCGACTCGAACGCCAGGGCGTGGGCGGGTTTTTCGGTTCATTCGTCGACAACGACCCGGGCAACCCCGAGCGTTACCTCGTTTTTCTCAACCAGGGCGGCATCTCGCTGCCCGACGAGAGTTACTATCGCGAAGAGAAATTCGCGAGCATCCGCGAAGCGTATGTGGCTCACATCCAGCGGATGTTCGAACTCTCGGGCACCGGTGAAGCAGCCGAGGCGGGCGAGGGTTCAGCGCCCGCTCGCGCCCAGCGTGTTTTCGACCTCGAAACCGAGATCGCGTCGAAGCAGTGGGACAACGTTCGAACCCGCGACGCACAGGCCAGCTACAACTTGCTCAGCTGGGCCGATTTGCTCGCGCTCTTCGAAGGCGGCGCCGCGGCCACGTCTCCCGCCGGGGCCTTGACTCTCTGGCGTGACGCTCTCGAGGGGCCGGCCGGCGTCTTCGACGAGGTGGTCGTTCGCCAGCCGAGCTTTCTCGAGGGACTTGCTTCGCTGATCACTGCCGACCGCCTCGAGGCCTGGAAAGACTGGCTCTCGTGGAAGGTCATCCACGGCGCGGCCACCCTGCTGCCCGCCGCCTTCGTGGAGGAGAACTTCGACTTCTACGGCCGCACCCTCACGGGCACCCCGTCGATGCGCGATCGCTGGAAGCGCGGCGTCTCGCTGGTCGAGGGCGCCATGGGCGAGGCCGTCGGCCGCATCTATGTCGAGCGGTATTTTCCGTCGACGGCCAAGGCTGCGATGGATGTTCTGGTCGCCAACCTCATCGAGGCCTACCGCCAGTCGATCACCGACCTCGCGTGGATGACGCCCGCAACGAGAAAGCGTGCCCTCGAGAAGCTCGACAAGTTCACTCCGAAGATCGGCTTCCCGGTGAAGTGGCGCGACTACTCGGCGCTCGCGCTCGACGCCGAGAGCCTGTTCGCCAACGTGCGAGCGACTAACGAGTTCGAGTTTCAGCGTGAGCTCGGCAAAGTGGGCAAGCCGCTCGACCGCGACGAGTGGTTCATGACCCCGCAGACCATCAACGCCTACTACAACCCCGGGTTCAACGAGATCGTGTTTCCGGCGGCGATACTGCAATATCCGTTCTTCGAAGAGGCTCGGGATGCCGCGGCCAACTACGGCGCAATCGGTGCCGTCATCGGCCATGAGATCGGCCACGGGTTCGACGATCAAGGTTCGCGGTTCGACGGCGACGGCCGTCTTATCGACTGGTGGACATCCGAAGACCGCGAAGCGTTCGAAAAGCTGACCGCCTCGCTCATCGAGCAGTACAACGCGCTCGCGCCGGCCCAGGTACCCGATCAGCACGTGAACGGCGCGCTGACGATCGGTGAAAACATTGGCGATCTCGGTGGGCTTGGCATAGCGTGGAAGGCGTACCTGATATCGCTGGGCGGCGCCGAACCGCCGGTGATCGATGGTTTGACCGGTGCTCAGAGGTTCTTCTTGTCGTGGGCTGCCGCCTGGCAGCAGAAGTCGCGAGACGAAGAGGTGATTCGCCTGCTGGCGATCGATCCGCACTCGCCGAACGAGTTTCGTTGCAACCAGATCGTGCGCAACATCGGCGAGTTCTACGAGGCTTTTGAGGTGACCGATACTGATGCGTTGTGGCTCGCCGAAGAGGAGCGCGTCACTATTTGGTGATCGGTTCGTGACAAGCAGCCGGCACCCGGCAGGCTGCTCGACACGTGAACAGTGAATCGATGGCAAGAAACGGCGGTCAGAACCCCATGCGCAAGAACCGACGCCAGGAGCGCCCCGAGCTTCCGAGCGGCAGAAGGTCAGCGCAGACACACGACACCGATACCTTCCGTCGCGGCTTCGTCTCACTGACGAATCTCGCGCTCTCGGGTGTGCAGATCACGGCGTCGGCGATCGATGTGTCGACCGAAAAGGTGCTCTTCTCCATCGACGACCACTTGTCGGTTCCGACCGCGGGGCTCGGCAAGGTGTTGCTGCTCATCGAGGTCGCGGCGCGGCTGACCCAGCGCGATCCGTCGGCGCACGGCCTGCTCGAGCGAACAGTCGTCGATTCGGCCGCGGAGATGGGGCTGTGGCAGCACCTGCAGGTGCCGACATTGCCCGTCGCCGATCTGGCTGTTCTCGTCGGTGCGACAAGCGACAACCTCGCCACCAATGTTTTGCTGCGACGCGTGGGAATCGACGCGGTGCGGGCTCGGGGCGAAGCGCTCGGTCTCTCGCGCACGTTCTTGCTCGACACGGTGCGCGACTACCGTGGCCCTGACGACGCACCGCACTTCTCGGTGGGCTCGGCGCGCGAGCTCGCGACGCTCTTCCGTGACCTCGCGGAGGGGGCGGTCGTCGACGTGGCGACCAGCCAGCAAGTGCTCTCGTGGCTCGGCCTCGGTTCCGACCTGTCGATGGTGTCGAGCGCGTTCGGGCTCGACCCGTTGACGCACTTGCACTCCGACCACGGGCTGCTGCTGGTGAACAAGACGGGTTCCGGGGCAGGCATCCGTTCTGAGGCGGGCGTGCTGCGCGGGCCGCGGGCGAGCGTCGCCTATGCGGTGACGATGCGCTTCAACGACGTAGAGCTCACGGGGCGCCTCGCCGTGCTCGACGGAATGCGCACACTCGGAACCGACATTCTGGAGTACGTGTATTGATCTGTGTTTCGCCAACTGAGGATGGCGGCGATCTCGCGGCTCTATTCGCTCCTGCTGCAAGTACATCCTCTGATGGCGCACCGATGTTGGCGCGCGCCGTCAGTCGATGAGGTCGAGGGCAACCAGCCGAGCAAGCGTCTCGATGCCGGCCGGCGGGCAGCGGTATGCATCGGCCGAGGTGACCCAGTGCACGGCATCGACTTCTGACGAGGCATCCGGTTCGTCGGCCGTCGTTGCGGCGAAGAGTGTCATGGCGACCATGCGGCCGTCGGGTTCGCCGTGCGCTTGGGTCGTCACGGTGAACAGCTCCCGGATGCTCGGCTCATCGAGCTCGACGGCGATCTCTTCGAGGCACTCCCGCACGAGCGCCTCGGCGGTGGTTTCACCGGGATCGACCTTTCCGCCCGGGAGGTACAGCACCTCGCGGCCGCGGGCGGTGACCATGAGCATGCGCCTGTCGCGGAGGAGCACCACCGCGGCGACGTGGATGGCCGGCAGTGCGGCTGCGCGCACCTCAGGCATGTGCGGTGTCGATGTCGGCGCTGCGCCGCGCGTCCCACTCCGAGCGCAGGATGGCGAAGGTCGCGGTATCGGCGAAAGCGCCTTTGATGAAGAGGCCTTCGCGAAAGTGCGCCTCCTGGCGCATGCCGAGACGTGTGGCAAGCGCGGCAGAACGGTGGTTGCGCGGGTCGAGATCGGCACTCACGCGATGGGAGTTCAGTTCGGTGAAGGCAAAGTTGAGCATCCGCTCGGCGGCTTCGGTGGCGTAGCCGCGGCCCTGAAAGTCGGGGTGGAACACCCAGCCCAATTCGGCGTGCCGATTGGCGACGCTGCGCAGAATCACAGTGAGGTCGCCGATGACACGATCGCCGGACCCGCTGAGGCTGTCGCTGCCGGGCAGAACGACGGCGAGCACGAGAATGTCGTCGTCGTTCTCGAGCGAGGTGAACTTCAGCCGCCCCCTGAGGCGTTCGAGCGACTGTTCGGGGGTTCGCAGCTCCCAGAGCAAGTATTCGACGACTTCGGGCAGGCTCTGGTAGGCGTACACGTCGTCGCGGTCGGTCTCGGCGAGAGGCCGCAGCACGAGGCGGTCGGTGACGATCGGGGAGCTCACAGAAATCATGCCTCCAGTCTACGAACCGCACTGCTGCGCAGGATGCGCGCGCGTCCGCGCTGCGGGTTGGCCCATAGCGCCGGTTGCGTCACCCGGGAGTAGCCCGCGCTGCCGGTTCGCTGGGGTTGCCTTCGGATGCGCGGGAGCACGAACGACTGGGCCCATGGTGCGGGTTGCGTCGGCAGACGTCGCAGTTGCGGCCCACTCGGTGAGGTTTCCGCGATGCGCGAGCGGTCAGGCGGTTGCGGCGCCCCGGTCGTCGTCGGTTTCAGGGTCTGAGGCTGCGGTTGCGCCGCCGGCACGGTCGAGGTGCGCGATCTGCGCGACGGGCGCGGCAGGCGAAACACCGAAAAGTGCCGTGAGGGCGGCCACGAACGACTCGCCCTCGCCGGCGCGGGCGAGTTCGCGGGCCCGAATCGAGGGGGTGTGCAGCAGTACGCCGACGAGGTGACGAAGGGCGGCCTCGGTTTCGGCCGTATCGTCGCCGCGCGCGCGGGCCCTGGTGATCTCCGCGTCGAGCACATCGAAGAAGTGCGCACGCAGGGCGACCACAGCCGGAGTCACTGACGCCTCGGCGCGGGCGGCCGTGAATTCGGCGGCAGCCTCGTCGACCATGGCGCGAGCGCTCATCGTCGAGCTGAACTCTTCGATGGGGGCGTGCAGGCTGATGGTTTCGAGGTCGAGCAGTTCGACGCCTGCTACATGCGCGACTGTATGGTCGACGTTGCGCGGCAGGCCGAGGTCGATGACGAGACGGCGCTGCAGGGCATCCGGAGCCTCGTTCGCAGCGGCGAACTGCGCGTTCGTCAGAACAACGGTGGGCGACTGGCTCGCGGTGACGATGATGTCGCTCGCGGCGATGGTTTCGACGAGACGGTCGGCGAACACCTGGCTGATGCCGTGACGCGCGGCGAACGGGGCGATGCGCGCCGAGGGTGAGTAGACGGTGACGTCGGTGACGCCGCGCTCCTGCAGCGCGAGCAAGCTGACTCGGGCGTACTTGCCGGTTCCGATGAGCAGAACGCGGGCCTGGGCCCAGTCGGTGACGCGGCTCTCCGCGAGTTCGAGGGCGAGGCGCACGAGCGAGCGGCCGGCCGCGCCGACACCGGTTTTCGTCTTGACGTCGCGTGAGGTGTGGGATGCCCGCTGGAACAAGCGCTCGAGCGCCGACGATGTGGTGCCTTCGTCGCGTGCCTTCTGTAATGCGCGACGAACCTGCCCGGCGATCTCGTCTTCGCCGACGACCACCGATTCGAGCCCGCTCGACACGGCGAACAGGTGTTCGGCGACCGGATCGCCCGAAAGTACGGTGACGGCCTCCACCACGTCGGCGGCATCCACGGCGGAAGCGGCGCTGACGGCCTCGATGACCTCACGTGCGGCTAGGGCGCGGCCGGCCGTGAGCGGTTCGTCGACGTCGAGGTACGCCTCGAAGCGGTTACAGGTGGCGAGAAGCACCGCACCCTGGATGAAATCGCTGTTCGCGACGAGAGTGTGCGCCACGGTCGGTGCACCGATGGAGAGCTTCTCGAGAAGGTCGAAGCTCGCGTTCCGATGGCTCGCGGTCAGGCAGATCAACACCAACTCATACTAATCGCGTTTCCCCCGTTGATTGACGCGTTGTAGAACTCACAGAATTC
>JAODBB010000100.1 GCA_025463745.1 Subtercola sp. | reverse complement strand
CCGTTTCCGGCGTAGATCTCGGTGTGACCGATCGGGTAGATCATGACATCGCCCGGCTGCGCCTCGGAGGCCGGAATGCGCACTCCCATCGCGGCCTGATTACTCACCGTGCGCGGCAGGTTCACACCGAAATGCTTGAACACATACTGCACGAGGCCGTCGCAACTGAAGCTCGTGTCGGGGGTGTTGCCGTTGCCGTAGGGCACCACGCCGACGAACTGCTTGGCGTAATCGACAACAGCCTGGCCGTCGTACGGGGCAATGGGCGCGTTGTTATCGGCGGCGAAAGAAGCGCCCGCGCTGGCGGCGGATGTCACTGCCGTCACTTTGAGCGCGGCCGCGGCGGATACCGCAGCCGCCGCGTCAGCCGCGGCCTTCGCCTGCGTGGCAGCGAGTTCGTCTTTCGTAGGCGCTTGGTAGTTGTCGCGGCCCACCGTGGGCGCGGCGCCCGCGTCAACGGCGAGGGTCTGCTGCCCCGAGGTGATCGACTGAGTGGATGCGCTCGGGTCGAATGCGCCATCGGTCGAGAAAGCGTAGGCCGGAAGCGCCATGGTCGCGACGAGTGCCGCTGCGGCGGTCATGACGACAGTGCTGATGATTCCGCGCTTGGTGGGCCGCTTGGAGCGCTTCGGTGGCGTGGCGGCCGGCGAACCGGTGACCGGTGCAACAGCCTTCGCGACGGGCTTCGGCTTCACTACCTCGACCGCGGTCGAGGAGGATATCGCCGAGCGGCTGGTCGCCGACTGGGCTTCGCGGAGCGAGCGTCTGGTCGGCTGCAGTTCGGTGCTTTTCTGATCTGGGGTTTTCGGGTTGTGCTTCGACTCAGGTGAGTCCAGCGATTCGCTCGAAACGGGCAAAATGTATTCCTCCGGCACGTATGCGGCAACGGGCGTGCCGCCCCATCCGGTTGAGCCGCGTCGGGTAAGAGCGCAGCCACACCTCGTGGGTTCATCGGTGTCTTGATTGGGTCGTGTGGCCAGTATTCCGGCCGGTCGGACTTGTTCGAGGATACGGGAGGCATTGTCGTTTGTCACCTTGAAACGGCCAATTGCAACAAATTGGTAACGAAGAAATCGATGATTTCTTACAAGTGACTGTCACTCAATAATGGTTTGGCCGTCGATAAAATTCGCACGCCCCCCAAAGGGGTCACGTAAACCGAGAGAAGCTGCGAACGCTAGATTCCCACGAAAATGTGGCTGGCCACCTCGTTGGGCAGCTCCAGCCCCTGAGTGAACCCTTCGACCTCGACGAGCACATACGAGCCGGCCGCAGAGAAGGCCGCCCGGTTGCCCGGAACGACACCCGACTGCTTCAGCTGCAACAAGAGCTCGGGGTCGACCTGCGCCGGCTCGCCGAGACGCTTGATCACCTTGTTCTGCGCACCGACGGCGCCGTGCACCAGGGTGACGATGTTGACCACACCACGGGTGAAAGGCACGGCTTCGATGTCGCCGAGTTCTTCGAGGCCCGGAATCGGGTTGCCGTACGGCGACTCGGTGGGGTGGTCGAGCATGAGTAGGATGCGGCGTTCGACCTGCTCGCTCATCACATGCTCCCAGCGACATGCTTCTTCGTGCACGAACTCCCAGTCGAGACCGATCACGTCGCTGAGCAGACGTTCGGCGAGGCGATGCTTACGCATCACATGCACGGCCTTACGGCGGCCCGCCTCGGTCAGCTCGAGGTGGCGGTCGGTCGAAACCACGACGAGGCCGTCACGTTCCATGCGCCCGACGGTCTGCGACACGGTAGGCCCCGAGTGCCCCAGGCGCTCTGAAATGCGGGCGCGCAAGGGAGTGATGTTCTCCTCTTCGAGTTCGAGAATCGTTCGAAGGTACATCTCGGTGGTGTCGATCAAATCCGCCAACGGCCGCTCCTTGCTTTGCCCAGCACGTAGGGTACAAGCCTACTGTTGGTATTGAAAGTCAGGGCGCTTGGCGTCGGTACACTTGCAGTCATGCCCGCTCTTCAGATTCCCAGTAGCCTTTTGCCCATCGACGGTCGCTTCGGATGCGGCCCATCGAAGATCCGCCCTGAGCAGTTGGCCGACCTCACGGGTCGCGGGGCATCCCTTCTCGGCACGTCGCACCGCCAGGCGCCAGTGAAGAACCTGGTCGCCGATCTTCGTGCGGGGCTGTCGACGCTGTTCGCCCTGCCTGACGGGTACGAGGTCGTTCTCGGCAACGGCGGCTCGACCGCGTTCTGGGATGCAGCGGCATTCGGCCTCATCGAAAACCGCAGCGAGAACCTCACGTTCGGCGAGTTCGGCGCGAAGTTCGCCGTCGCTGCCGGCGCGCCCTTCTTGACCGCCCCGCACGTGATCAAGGCAGACGCCGGATCACGCAGCGAGGTCGAGGTCGTCGACGGCGTCGACGTGTACGCCTGGCCACACAATGAGACGAGCACGGGTGTCATGGCACCGATCGCGCGCGTGCACGGCGACGCGGATGCGCTCACCGTCATCGACGCGACGAGTGCCGCCGGCGGCATCGATGTCGACATCGCTGAGACAGACGTGTATTACTTCGCGCCGCAGAAGAACTTCGCGTCTGACGGAGGCCTCTACATCGGCCTCTTCTCCCCCGCGGCGCTCGAGCGAGTGGAGCGCATCGCGGTGTCGGGCCGATACATTCCGGAGTTCTTGAGCCTGAAGAACGCCGTCGACAACTCCCGGCTCAACCAGACGCTGAACACGCCGGCGATCAGCACGCTGTTGCTGATGAACAGCCAGGTGGAATGGATCAACGCTTCGGGCGGCCTCGGCTGGGCATCCGCTCGCACCAGCGAGTCATCGTCGGCGCTCTACGAGTGGGCTGAAGCGACGAGCTACACGACTCCATTCGTCTCCAACCCCGAACACCGCTCGCAGGTCGTCGTGACCATCGACTTCGACGACTCGATCGACGCCGCGGCCGTCGCCAAGGCGCTGCGCGCCAACGGAATCGTCGACACGGAGCCCTACCGCAAGCTCGGCCGCAACCAGCTCCGCATCGCCACGTTCGTGGCGATCGACCCGTCCGACGTGCGTGCACTCATCTCGAGCATCGAGTACGTGGTCGAAAACCTCTGACCCGCGTTCCCCGGCTGCGCCTGCCGGCGCGTCGCGGCACCCGGTTGCACAAAAGCACCTCCAGCTCGAACGGGAGGTGCGTTTGTGCAACGCCGACGGGCGTGGCGTGGCATGTCGACCCGTCGGATCGACCAATTTCGGCCAACGCGTCTCCTCAGTCGAATTTGCGCAGAAGCACCTTCCTGTCGATCTGAGAGTGCTTTTGCGCAAAACCGACCGCAGCAAGCTCCGAGCGAGATCAGAGCTCAGTACGTGCGGTCAGCCTCAGTGTCGCCATGGGGGTCGTCGCCATGGGAGTCGTCGTCGAGGCCGGCTTCGACAGCGAGCGACTCTTCGGTGAGTTCGACCGCGTCGTCGATGTCGTCGATCAGACGCAGATGGTCGAGTTCGCCCTCGTCGAGCCCGTCGATGTCGAGCCCCTCTTCGGCGATGGTGTCGATGTCGATCCCATCGCGATCACGACGAAGAGCCCGTGCGGCTACTTCTTCGGGGTCGAAATCGTCGTCGTCATCGTCATCGTCATCGTCGTGATCGTCATCGTCATCGTCATCGTCATCGTCATCGTCATCAGACTCGTCGTCGTCCTCATCGGACTCCTCGTCATCCGCCCGATCGTCGTCGCCGTGCTCGTCGTTCTCGTCGTCGACATCGTCGTCGGCGAACTCGTTCTCCGAATCGTCGATGAGCGACTCTGGGGTCACTCGATCGGCCCACGGCACCCACTCGGGCGAAAGAATCGAGCCGTCGCCGGGCAACAATTCGACCTCGAGCACGCTCGGCGGAGTGTCGTCGCCGACGCGCGACAGGGTCGCCGTCCAGTGCCAATCGGGGTAACCCGAGAGCTTCGACTCGAACAGCAGGCTCAGCACGTGTTCGCCTTCGACCACGTGCCCGATCAGGTCACCGATCGAGGTCGCCGGCGTGATCTCCACCAGTGCGGCACGCGCCTGATCGACGGCGGCAAGCAACACTGGGTCGGCCTCATAGACGATCGCGGCCACCGAACCATCGGCCTCGACGACCTCGGCAACA
Organism: Subtercola sp.; assembly: GCA_025463745.1. GTDB lineage: Bacteria > Actinomycetota > Actinomycetes > Actinomycetales > Microbacteriaceae > Subtercola. The sequence goes on along the minus strand of JAODBB010000100.1, from coordinate 12,239 downwards.
GCGGTTTCGAACTCGGCCTCACCGGTTTCGAACTCGGTCTTACCGATTTCGAACTCAGCAACACCGGTTTCAACCTCGGCAACAGCGGTTGCGATCTCAGCAACGGCGGTTTCGACCTCAGCGTCAGCCTCAGCCTCAGCCCCGGCTTCGACCTCAGCATCAGCCCCGGCTTCGCCTGACGACTCAACTCCAGCCGGGCCGTCAGACTCGACCACATCGACCACATCGACCACCTCGAAGATGTCGACGACTTCGACCGACTCGATCAGCTGAACCGACGCGGGTTCTCCCTCGACCTCCACGAAGTCGGTGTCACCCGTCACCGCCTCGACGGCGTTGATCTCGGCGACCAGCTCTTCTGCGGTTTCGGGCTCTACCGGCTCGGGCTCTACCGGCTCGGGCTCTACGGGCTGGGGCTCTGCGGGCTCGGTCTCCGTGGGCTCAAGCTCCGCAGAAACGGGCCCCGAAGCCGATTCGATCGGCACGGGCTCGTCAGTGGGCCGTTCGCCCGCGTTCTGATCTGACAAGTCTTACGCATCCAGTTCGTCGGCGACCTTGCGCAGCAGCGCAGCGATCTTGCGGCTGTGCGCCGAATCGGGGTAACGGCCGCGCTTGAGATTGGTACCGATGCCGTCGAGCACCTTCACCAGGTCTTCGATGATGACCGCCATGTCGTCGGCCGGCTTGCGGCTGAGCTTGACCATGCTGGGCGGAGCTTCGAGCACCCGAACAGACAGCGCCTGAACTCCGCGCTTGCCATCGGCAATGCCGAACTCGAGCTTGGTTCCCGCCTTGACGACGGCCCCAGCGGGCAGAGCTGACGCGTGCAGAAAGACCTCCTGGCCGTCATCTGAACTGATGAAGCCGAAGCCTTTCTCGTCGTCGTAGAACTTGACCTTGCCGGTGGGCATGTGTGGATCTCCTCAAGTGTTTTTGCCGAAAAAGAGCACTTCGGCCAGACGTAAGCCTATTCGCTCGTCGCCGTGCCCGTATTGTTCTCGTCGCCGTGCCCGTATTGTTAGGGGTGTGACCAACACAAATAAACCCGTGATACATCGGGCCGAGCGATCGCTCACGTTCATGATCGCGGCCGTCATCGGGCTGTCGATCCTGTGCATGATCGTCGGGTTCGTCTCGCAGCTGGCGCACTTCGATCTGCCGACCGCTGTCTATGACTTCGTGATCGTGCTTCCACTGATCGGTCTTCCGATCGGCGTGCTTCTCATCGCCGCGCTCGTCATCATGTTCGCAATAAGGCGCTCCCGCGAGGCTCGTAGCGCCGAATGAGCGACACGCTCGCTCTGGCCAGCCGGCTGCAAGCCGAGAGCGACGACGCTCTCGTGTCATTGCTGACCGCCCGTCACCTGGCCAAACGAGATCTGCGCGATTTCTTCGACCTAGCGGATGCTCTGCTTTCGCCCGACTCCGTCAACGATGCTCTCTCCCACCTCGATCGGCCCACGCTGGCCGCCCTTGCGGGCGCCTCGACGCCGCTCGCGGGCGCATCCGCAGACCTGAAAAGCGCTTTCACCTCGATGTTGGCGTTCGAGGCCGACGGAGTTCTGAAGCCGTATGACGGCGTGACCGCAGTGCTCGAATCGTGGCCGCTGCGCGGCCTGCCCAGCACGGCCGAGTTGGCGAACGTGCCCGCGCCCGAAGTGCCCACCCACGCCTCAGGCGATCAGCAGGCACAGGCCGACGTGCGTGCCGGAGAGCATGCGTTCGAAACCACTGTCGCCGTCACCGAACTCGCTATCGCTCTCGCTCAGGCCCCGGCCCGCGAACTGGCGAAGGGCGGTCTCGCCGTTCCCGATTCGAAACGGCTCGCCGCGGCGACGGGGCTTGCTCCCGAGCAGATGAATGCGATCATCCGGGTAGCCGAAGCCGCCGGGCTGACCGTGCGCGACGGGGCCTCGTGGTTCGGCTCGTCATACGCTCGCGAGTGGGTTTTAGCGCCACTCGCCGAGCGCTGGGGCGTGCTCGCCGCTGCCTGGCTCGACGCCTTGCCCGAACAGATCGTCGGAGTGCTGCAGAACCGCGTCGACTCGGTGTGGGGCCAGAGCCTCACCGACTACCTGGCCTGGTTGTACCCGGCCGGTGGCCCCCAGCTCACCGCCCAGATCGCCGAGCTCACTCTCGACGCCGAGCGTTTGGGAATCGCCGATTCGGGCCGGGCCAGCACCGCCGGCATGGCACTCCTCTGCGAAGACCAGGCTCAGGCCGTCGAGTTGGTGTCGGCTCAACTGCCGGCTGAGGTGACCACGGTCTACGTGCAGCACGACCTGAGCGTGGTGGCTCCCGGGCCGCTGCGCCCCGATCTCGACGCGACGCTGCGGGCCATGACGCAGATCGAGAGCCACTCCATCGCGTCGTCATACCGCATCTCGGCCAGTTCGATCGCGAAGGCACTCGGGGCCGGATACACCGCCACGAGCATCCGGAGCTTTCTCGAAGGCATATCGAGCACGGGCATTCCGCAGCCGCTCGAGTACCTCATCGCCGAGTCGAGCGCCCGGTACGGATTGCTGCGTGCCGGCAGCGTCGTGCCGGAGCCCGGCGAGCTCTCTGGCAGCTACGTGCGCTCTGACGATCGCGAATTGCTGCACACTATTGCGGTCGATCAGAATCTCAGTTCGCTGGGGCTCGTTTTCGTGAACGGCAACCGGCTCGTGAGCCGCTTCGGGCTCGACACGGTGTACTGGATGCTCGTCGACGCCCGGTATCCCGTGATCGCCGAGAGCGACAGCGGCAACCCGCAGACGCTCACCCGCGTTCAGCCGGCCGAGTCGGTGCCGATGTCGTCGACCAAACCGGTCGAAGAACTCGTCAACCGGCTGCGCGGCAGTGGCGTTCAGGGCGGCGCCGACACCGCAGAGGCCTGGCTCGTGCGCCAGCTCGACCTCGCCGTGAAGAACAAGACGGCCGTTCTGGTGACGGTGAAGTTGCCGAACGGCACCGAGGTCTCGTTTCCGATGGTGCCGACGAGTATCGCAAGCGGGCGGATGCGCGGCACCGACCAGAAGGCGGGCGTCGAACGCACTCTCCCCCTCGCCAGCATCACGCAGGTCGCGGCGGTCAGCCCTGCCTCGGCCTGATCTGAGCCTCTGACCTGATCTAGGCTTCAGGGGCGTTGCCCGGGCGGGAAACCGGAAGCCATTCGTCAAGATCTGGAACGATGAAGCCGAGCTTGAGAGCATCGGCCCTGGTCTCTTCGAACGACCGCCTACTAGTGCGACCAAGCTCGATGATCTGCAACGGCAGGATGATCTCTCCTTGTTGCCTGAACGGAAAGTGACCGGTTCCGCTCGCACTCGCGATTCGGCGATATCTGCCTTTGAGTCGGCTCATGCTCAGCGTCGACGGCTGTAGCCGATAACCCAGAGAAGAGAGACGTACCCTGGCTTCGGCGACCGCAATCTTCGCGTACGAGGCAGCTATCAAAACCTGAAGATCGCTGACCGGTTCGTCGAGCGGCAATCTGTGCGCGCTGCCAGGGAAGAGCGCAACCAGGCGGCGGTCGATCTTCGATCGGACTTTGGGGCCGCCTGCCCCCGAATCTCCGCTGGCTACGAATCCCAGCCGCTCGAGTCGCTCACGCACGCCGGAACGTGAGCAGTCCAGTAGCGACGCTGCGCGTTTGATGTGGGAAGTGCTCACGGCCTGACTCCGTTCGAGAAATGGCCGCAGTCCGTCGAGATCTCTACTGACGACAATGCTGTCTTCAGTAGAGAGGGGAATCATTGCTTGGTCGACGGGCAGGTCGAAAGCGAACCCGAGTCGCTCGTATGACCTGATTGCCTCGAGCTGGCCGATTCCCACCTTTTCGGCGCTGGAGTTGAGCACGCCGAAATCGATAGCCGTGTGCAGGTCACGCCACGGTTCGACTCCATCGAGATTCATGCTCGCGAGAACCAGCTCCTGCTGGGTGGGCCTTCGCCTCAACAGCTCATTCCACCCCGTACCGATAGCGATATGCCGGATCGCTAGCTCTTGGGCTGCTGATCCGAGCGTCATACCGAACTGCGAGGCCACGCGCACCAGCAGAAAAGGGGGGATGCTTCGAGGCGACTCGACCGACCACGTGCCGCACGTGGTCAACAGAGCTCGGATGAAATCGTTCGTTTCGGGCAGTTGTTCCGCGCCCTCTGACACGTACAGCCCGAGTTCACGGGCCCGTTCGACGACACGCGAAATCGGCCAGCGTACATGCATCTCTGTGCAGTACACCGAGAGCGCGTCACCGTTCCACTCCGAAACCGGCTGGCGCGTCAGCCCCCACATGGTCTCGTCGCATCCGCCGAGAAACACAGCATCCGTCGGTCTCGCCGCCACGACAGACCATCCTTCAGCCGTCACCGGATGGTAATCCAAGCCGCCCCCGGCGATGATGCGCGACAGCGTCCAATCGCTGACGCGCGGGTCACTAAACACCTGCGCATCATCGTCGCCGATCATGTAACCACAGGTGTTCACCGAAGTTTCGGCACCCCTGATCGGCATCTTCAGGCCGAGGTCTGCGCTTGCCGCCTCGATGATGGCGTCGACCAGCATCGGGTTGAATCGAAAGGCCGAGTCCAGCCAGTACGGCTGACCGACGACGCTCCACGAGGCAGTGATGCTTTCTCCCACGACGGATGCGACGAGCTGGTCGACTTTTTCAGCGTCGTAACTCAGAATTCGCCGTCTGTCGGCGGTGAGTGTCGGCATGAGATCTCCGGTCAAATTCACCACCGTTCCAAAGCTGTGCGATTCCGCCCACAATCCGTCGGCGAGCACGGCACCATGCCCGTTGACGAACCACACCGGGCCACTAGGCCCAGGGGCCGGCTGGCCCGGAAAATAAAGGTGGGAGGAGTGCGTGTTCAGTTCCCCGGCACTCCATTCGTGATGGAGGCCATTGCTTGCCGTAGCGCGCATCGAATACGGGCACACGATGACGAGATCGCGCAACGTCGCCACACTTGAAACCTGTGTGGCGGGTTTAAGCCACAACGTGATCGATGTTCCCGATTGGGTACCTTCGCCACCCTCGTGTACCTCGAACTCTGCCTCCGGCCCCGCGATGACCACTCGAAGTTCACGGTCGACCACGCCGTCACGATTGAGCCGACACGTCGCCAACTCGATGCGCTCGGCGATCATGAAGTAAGAGAGCACTCCGATACCGAAGCAGGAGTTGGTCCAGAGTTCGACAGGCGGCGTCAGCGATCGATAGTCGGCCAGTTCGCCGAGAAACTCCGGTCGATCGGTTGAGCGGATGCCCGCCAGCGCGAAAGCGCCCTCCAGCTCCTCGATACCCATGCCCACACCTGTGTCTGTGCAACGGATGAACTCCTGGCCGGTCTCGCCCAATCCCTGCTCGAACGAGATGCGTGGCCCGCCGACCAGAGCAGCCGCTCCTGCTGCTGACGCGCGCAGCGGGCTGCCCTCGGGCACGGTTCGACAAACATAATCTGATCGGGCATCCGCATGCCGACACGCGTCGACCGCGTTCTGGTACAACTCGCGAACGGCTAGCTTCGGGTCGGCATACAGCTGCTCACCCATCAACAGGCCCTGAACACGATCGTTCGCCAGCTGAAATCTCATGAGGGCACCCTGCCTGCTGAACATAGTCGACTATTCGTCAGCTAATTGTAGCCTCCGATTCCCGACCCCGGCACAAACGCCGACCACACACATTGGCCCGGTAAACTCGATAGTTATGCCCGATGGCCCCCTGATCGTTCAAAGCGACCGCACTGTTCTGCTCGAAGTGGCGCACCCCGACGCCGACAACGCACGGCACGAGCTCGCCGTCTTCGCCGAACTCGAACGCGCACCTGAACATATCCACACGTACCGCATCACCCGGCTCGGGCTCTGGAACGCCAGGGCCGCGGGCCACACCTCAGACGAGATTCTCGGCACGCTCGAGCGATATTCTAAGTTCGCTATTCCGCAATCGGTGACGATCGACATCACCGAGACGGTGGCCCGCTACGGGCGCTTGGTCATCGAGCGGCAGCCTGACGGCGTGCTCACGCTGCGGGCGACCGACACCGCAGTACTCGCAGAGATCGTCAAGGGCAAGCGCATCGCTCCCCTGTTGCCGTCACGCATCGACGCCGAAACCTACGTGATCGAGCCCTGGGCGCGCGGGCAATTGAAACAAGAGCTGGTGAAGCTCGGCTGGCCCGCCGAAGATCATGCGGGGTACACCCCCGGCACACCGCACGAGATCTCGCTCTTCGAAGACGGCTGGGCGCTGCGCGACTACCAGCAGAAGGCCATCGACAACTTCTTCGAACGCGGTTCGGGCGTGGTCGTGCTGCCCTGCGGTGCCGGCAAAACGCTCGTGGGCGCCGGAGCAATGGCCACCGCGAAGACCAACACGCTCATTCTCGTCACGAACACGGTGTCGGCCCGCCAGTGGCGCAGCGAGCTGCTGAAGCGCACCTCGCTCACCGAAGAAGAGATCGGCGAGTACTCCGGCCAGGTCAAAGAGGTCAAGCCGGTCACCATAGCCACCTACCAGATTCTGACGGCCAAGCGAAAGGGCGCCTACGCTCACCTCGAGCTGCTGGATGCCCTCGACTGGGGCCTTGTCATCTACGACGAGGTACATCTGCTGCCCGCCCCCGTGTTCAAGCTGACCGCCGAATTGCAGGCGAGACGCCGTCTGGGCCTGACCGCGACCCTGGTGCGCGAAGACGGCCGCGAGGGCGACGTGTTCAGTCTCATCGGCCCGAAACGCTTCGACGCCCCGTGGAAAGAGATCGAGGCGCAGGGCTTCATCTCTCCCGCCGAGTGTTACGAAGTGCGCATCGACCTGCCGCAGAGCGATCGGCTGGTCTACGCGGCCGCGTCAGACGACGAACGCTATCGGCTGGCCGCCACGGCACCCGCGAAACTCGATGTCGTGAAAGAGCTCATATCGAAGCACGCGGGCGAGCGCATCCTCGTCATCGGTCAATACCTCGACCAATTGGATGCTCTGGCCGACGAACTCGGAGTACCCGAGCTCACCGGCTCGACCCCGATCGCCGAGCGCGAGCGGCTCTATCAGGCCTTCAGAGACGGTGACGAACCGATTCTCGTGGTGAGCAAGGTGGCTAATTTCTCTGTCGATCTGCCGGAGGCCACCGTCGCCATTCAGGTGTCGGGCTCATTCGGCTCCCGTCAGGAAGAAGCCCAGCGACTGGGTCGCCTGCTGCGGCCGAAGGAGTCGGGCTTGTCGGCGAATTTCTACACGCTCGTGGCACGCGACACGGTCGATCAAGACTTCGCGCAGAACCGGCAGCGCTTTCTCGCCGAGCAGGGATACAGCTACACCATTCTCGACGCCCAGCAACTCGCGGCCTGACGTTCGCGCGGCCTTGACCGCGCTCACAGCATGCGTTCAGTAAACCCGCAGATAATAGTGGCATGACCGGACCCCGCATCCTCATCGTCGACGACGAACCCAACATTCGCGACCTGCTCACCACCAGCCTCCGCTTCGCCGGCTTCGCCGTGCGTGCCGTGAGCAATGGCGCGCAGACCATCTCCGCGGTTCTCGAAGAAGAACCAGACCTCATTATTCTCGACGTCATGCTGCCCGACATGAACGGGTTCGGCGTCACCAAGCGGCTGCGTGCAGCCGGCTACACGGCACCGATTCTCTTTCTCACCGCGAAAGACGACACCGAAGACAAGATCACGGGCCTCACCGTGGGTGGCGACGACTACGTCACCAAACCGTTCAGCCTCGACGAGATCGTGGCACGCATCAAGGCCATTCTCAGGCGCACCATGCAGGCCGACGAAGACGCGATCATTCGCGCGGGCGAGCTCACCATGGATCAAGACACCCACGAGGTCTTCGTCGCCGACACCGCCATCGAGCTCAGTCCCACCGAGTTCAAGCTGCTGCGCTACCTCATGCTGAACCCCAATCGTGTGCTGTCGAAGGCCCAGATTCTCGACCACGTGTGGGAATACGACTTCAACGGCGACGCCGGCATCGTGGAGTCGTACATCTCATACCTTCGCCGCAAACTCGACCAATACAGCGAAGACTCGCTCATTCAGACCAAGCGCGGCTTCGGGTACATGCTGAAGGTCAGCAAGGCGTAAGAGGTCGCGCCGAGAGGTAGCGACGTAGCGACCTCTCAGGCGGCACCGCGTACTCTTGTAAGCACTCATGGCCGTCACCCCCTCCACGTTCTGGAACTCGATTTCACTGCGCACCAAAATCACCGGTGTGACGGTGCTGCTCCTGACGCTCGGTCTGGTTGTGGCCGGGGTCGGAACCATGACGGTTCTGCGGTCGTACCTGCTCAACCAGATCGACTCTTCACTGTCGACCGCCTACGACGACTACTCGTCGTTCATGGGGCCGACGGCCACTCGAACCACCTTCAGCCTGAGTGACGTGACGTCGGCGCCGCAGGAGTACTACGTGGGGCTGCTGAGTTCAGACGGCACCCTCGCGGCGAGCAACTGGGGCACTCAGCCCGTAGCTGAGCAGCCGGACCTCTCCGGTCTGCCGCTCACCCCCTCGGCATCCGTCATGTCGAAGAAGCCCATCTACTCGATCGGCTCGTCGGGCAACAAGGCCGAATGGCACGCCATCGTGCAGTCGATCAACTTCGCCGACAACACACAGGGCACGCTGGTGATCGCGTCGTCGCTTGACAACACCGATCGCATCACCACGACGTACCTCTCGATCTTTCTCGCCTTCAGCATCGGTGTGGTGATTCTCGGCGCCATGCTCACCAGACTGCTCGTGACGAGCACCTTCGCTCCGCTGCGGGCCGTTGAGAAGACGGCGGCCGAAATCGCGAACGGCGACTTCAGCCAGCGCATGGCCGATGGCACGCCGAACACCGAAGTCGGCCGGCTCAACCGCTCACTCAACACCATGCTGAGCCGCATCGACAGCGCCTTCAGCGACCGCGCCAAAACCATCAGCCAGATGCGCCGCTTCGTCGGCGACGCGAGCCACGAGCTTCGAACTCCCCTGGTGTCGGTGCGCGGGTATGCCGAGCTCTATCGCATGGGGGCGCTGCAGACGCCCGAAGAAGTGGCGAAGGCCATGGATCGCATCGAAAAAGAAGCGATCCGCATGGGAGCCCTCGTCGAAGACCTGCTCGAGCTCGCCCGGCTCGATGAGACGAAACCGCTCAATCTCACGCGCATCGACCTGGTGCCCATTGCGGTCGATGCGGCTCTGGATGCCCGGGCATCCGCACCCGAACGAGTGGTCTCGATCATCCTGCCGCGCTCGTCGCAGCCCGTGAGCTTCGCGCCCGCGGTCGATGCCGCCCTCAGTGCTCCCGCAGCCCATCTTCTCCTCACCACGGGGTCTGAGGCGCAGGCCGGCGCCCCCGTGGCCGGCGTCGATGAGAAGGCTGCCGTCTCCAACCTCACCGGGCCCATCGGATTCGCCGGAGCGACGTTGGCGCGTCTACGGCGCCGACCGCGGGCCGCGGGCACTGGTGCTGGTGCCGGTGCCGGTGCTGGTGCGTCAGGCGACGGCGTCGGCAGCACGTCGGGTTCGGCCGGTTCGGCCGGTTCTGGCAACGCGAGTGCGGGCAAGGGCGTCTTCACATCGAATGCGGCATCGGGCGGGGGCAATGGCCTCACTCCGGCCGGATCGACGGCGACCGGCATCGTCGACGACGATTCCGCGGCAGAGATCACACCCACCGACCTCGCCCTGTCGAACTTCGACTCCGACGACCGCGACGGCGTGGCACCGATCGTGATGGCCGACGAGAACAAGATTCGCCAGGTGGTCGCCAACTTGATCGGCAACGCGCTGCGGTTCACGCCTGACGACAGCCCCATCGAGGTGTCGGTGCAGGTCGACGAAGCACGCCGCGTCGCCGTACTCGATGTGATCGACCACGGCGAGGGAATCCCGCCGCAGATTCGCGAAAAGATCTTCCAGCGCTTCTGGCGCGCCGACTCGTCGCGCACGCGCGAGACGGGCGGCAGCGGGCTGGGGCTCGCCATCGTCTCGTCGATCGTCGCGGCCCACAAGGGCACCGTCGAGGCCGTCGAGACGGCGGGCGGCGGCGCCACCTTCCGGGTGACGCTGCCGCTCGCCCCTCCCGCCTCGGCGTAAACGGCGGCCACCCTCCGCTAACTGAGGATGACCACCGTGCCGGTCACGCATGCGCGGCCGCGCCGGGCAGATCCTCAGCCAGTGCGGTCTGCCGGGCATCCTCCAGCTCGTGCAGCACGAACGTGACGCCGGAGTCGCGAGCCGCCGCTTGTCGCCAGGCGACCGCCCGTGCCGTGGGGCGATCATCTCGCCACCCCGAGTCGACCGTCACGACGAACTCGGGCGCGAACAACGCGCCCTCGGCAACGAAGGCGCGATGCGCCGAGCGGATGATCGCAGCCCCCCACACCTCAGGATGAGGTATCGACGGCGCCACAATGAGACACCTCAGTTCGATCGGATAGACCGAGCCGGCCGGGCCCCACCAGACGGCACGCGCGACCGGCTTGTCATCGATGAGGGCCAGCCAGATCCACTCGCGCCGAATACTGCCCGCGGCGAGCCCGAGACCGAGCTGATGAGAGTCGACCCAGCGAACCGGGTCTTTGTTGAAGAAGCGCAGCAACGATTGGTCGTCGGTGCGTTGAGATACACGGAACACGAGAAATTCCTCCGAAAAGCGAGACGGAGGCGCCTCCCGGCGAGGCAGCGATTGCTGCGGTTATGCCGTGAGGGGAAGCGCCAGGATGGTGGGCTTGAAGTGTGCAGTGCCTGCTTCTGCAGAACCTGCTGCGTCGCCTGCGGCTCGAGCGCCTGCAATTGCGATGCTGCCTGTAAAATTCATCATCCTGATTCACCTCCCCGTTTCTTTCGAAGTCGTCTCGCGGCGATCAGCCGCGGTTGCCTACATTAGCGCGCCCCAGCTCCCCACCGCAAGGGCACCACGCGCGCCTCTGCGACCGCGAGTTCGGTGGAATGCGGCGGCGTGTACGTCGCATTCCATGGCTTCCGGCGCCAATACGCGCGCGCCGATGGTTCTGCCATCATGCGCCGTCCCCACCGGGCCCCTCCACCCGCCGCGAGCGGCGCGCGGAGCCTCCGGCCGGCGTGGGCCCAGGGGCGGCGGCGCATAGAAAAAGCGGGCCGGCCCGAAAGGGCCGACCCGCTTTTTCGCAGCTAACTCAGAAGTCCATGCCACCCGTGGGGTCGCCGGCGGGAACCGGGTTGCGCTCGGGCTTGTCGGCCACGACGACCTCGGTTGTCAGGAAGAGACCGGCAATGGATGCGGCGTTCTGCAGAGCAGAGCGCGTCACCTTCACCGGGTCGTTGATTCCGGCAGCCAGCATGTCGACGTACTCGCCCGATGCGGCGTTGAGGCCCCATCCGACGGGCAGGTTGCGCACCTTCTCGGCGACAACGCCGGGCTCGAGGCCCGCGTTGATGGCGATCTGCTTGAGCGGAGCGTCGATGGCGACCTTGACGATGTTCGCGCCGGTCGCCTCGTCACCCGTGAGCTCGAGCTTCTCGAACGCGGTCTTGCCGGCCTGGATGAGTGCAACGCCACCACCGGCGACGATGCCCTCTTCGACGGCTGCCTTCGCGTTGCGAACAGCATCTTCGATGCGGTGCTTACGCTCTTTCAGCTCGACCTCGGTTGCGGCACCGGCCTTGATGACGGCGACGCCACCAGCCAGCTTCGCGAGGCGCTCTTGCAGCTTCTCGCGGTCGTAGTCGCTGTCGGTGTTCTCGATCTCGTTGCGGATCTGCTGCACGCGACCGGCGATGAGCTCGGCTTCGCCGGCACCTTCGACGATGGTGGTCTCATCTTTGGTGATGACGACCTTGCGTGCGCGGCCCAGGAGGTCGAGCGTGACGTTCTCGAGCTTGAGGCCGACCTCTTCGGAGATGACCTGGCCGCCGGTGAGAATAGCGATGTCTTGCAGCTGAGCCTTGCGACGGTCGCCGAAGCCAGGAGCCTTGACGGCAACCGACTTGAAGATGCCGCGGATCTTGTTGACGACGAGGGTGGCGAGTGCTTCGCCGTCGACGTCTTCAGCGATGATGAGCAGCTGCTTGTTGGCCTGAATGACCTTGTCGACGATGGGCAGCAGGTCTTTGATCTGCGAGACCTTCGAGTTGACGATCAAGATGTAGGGGTCTTCGAAGACGGCCTCTTGACGGTCGGGGTCGGTGACGAAGTACTGCGACAGGTAACCCTTGTCGAAGCGCATGCCCTCGGTCAGCTCGAGCTCGGTGCCGAACG
>JAODBB010000098.1 GCA_025463745.1 Subtercola sp. | reverse complement strand
CGGGCGTGGGGTGGGCTGGGTGCCCGGCATCACCGAACCGTTACCCGCATCGACCGTGCAACAGGTGCTCTGCCACGCCGATATTCGTACGACCGTGTTCGGGCCGGCCGGGCAGGTGCTCTGCCAGGGCAAGAAGCAGCGCCTGTTCACGGCGGCGCAGGTCGCCGCGATGGCCGCCCGGGACGGCGGCTGTGTCTGGCCGGGCTGTGACCGGCCACCGTCCTGGTGTGAGAGCCACCATACCGAACCGTGGCTGTCGAAAACCCACCTCCCCGGCCGCACCGACGTCGACCGAGGGGTCCTGCTGTGTCATTTTCATCACGGGGTGGTGCATAAGACGGGGTGGACGTTGATCATGATCGACGGGGCACCGCACTTCCTGCCACCGGCCTGGCTGGACTGGACCCGAACCCCACGCCCCGCCACCCAGCAACGCACCCGAACACGACTGAAACCCCTCCGAATGGCCGACCTCCCCGCCCGCCGCGAACCCTGGCAACGCAACGCCACCGCCGACACGGCCGATATGGCGGATACGCCATGACCCGAACGAGCGCGGGACTCTGCCCACACCCTCCACGAACAACACCGCCCACCCAAAGCGACGCGCGGCTATGCCAGAGCGAGCATCGCCGCGGCGACGAGAGCGAGCACAAGGCCGACGATCTGCACGGGTGCGATGCGTTCCCGCAAGACGATGGCCGCCAGAATGATGGTGCCTGCCGGGTACATCGCCGTGAGTACCGACATGATGGCGAGATCGCCGAGGTGTATGCCGGTCAGCAGCAGGATGTTCGCCACGGCGTCGAGAACGCCGCAGCCGACAGCGAGAAGCAGGGCGATGCGAAGGTTCGCAGAAACCGCGGCACGAGCATCCGTGTCGCCCGGCAGATCGACACCCCTGACACTGCCGATAGCACCGGCACCGGCACCGGCACCGGTAGCGGTAGCGCGCTGTCGGCGGCGACGCGACCCGAGGCTCAGCACTGCGACCGCTCCGAACAGCAGAAGGGCGTTCACCGAGCGATTGAACAGAAGCGGCACGATGCCCGAGTCGGTGGGCGTCTGGTTGATCAGAATCAGAAAGAGGCCGATGAGGGCGCCAGACGCGATGGCCATGAGCAGTCCCTTCGCCGAGGGGCGCACCGCGCCTTTCTCGGGAACGAAACCGACGAGCACCACCGCGACCAGGGCGACACCAAGCCCGAGGTACCCGACCAGGCCGAAGGTGGTGCCTGTCACGAGGCCGAACGTCATGGGCACGATAGCCGACATGATCGCGGTGAGGGGCGACAGGATGCTCATCGGCCCGATCGCGAGGCAGGCGTAGAGCAGTGAAAGCGCGATCGCCCCCGAGATGCCCGAGAGGCCGCCCCAGATGACGGCCGACCACGACCACGCACCGCCGATCACAGGGAAGAGCAGTAACAGAATCGCGAGCCCGGCTACCGCACTCGTGGCAGTGACGATCAATGGGCTTATGCGTTTAGAAGCGAGGCCGCCGAGAAAGTCGGAGCTGCCGTAGACGAAGGCGCCGGTGATTCCGAGAAGGGCTGCGAACATGTGCTTTGAGCCTAGGGCACCCGCTGCGCGGAGAAAGGCGAGCGACGGTGGTGCGAAGAAGACGGTTGTGTGAAGAAGTCGTTAAAGATCACGATCGCCCCTGTGAAGATTCACAGAAAATATGTAGGTTGGTCGGATGGCCCCTCTTCGGGGGGAGTCAACATGCAAAGCCACATCCACCGGACCACATCCACCGGACCACATCCACCGGACCACATCCCCTGAAGGAGACCTGTGTCGAGACGTTTTTTCCGGTTGGCCGCCGTCACAGCGGCCATTACGCTGGCCCTCGGCCTGACCATTGCCTCGAGTGATATCGCTGCTGCCGACCCTTCGCCCGTCAATATCGACATTCTGAGCATCAACGACTTTCACGGGCGCCTCGAGGCGAGCGGTACCACGGCGGGTGCTGCTGTGCTGGCGGGAGCGGTCGACAGCTTCAGAACCGCCAACCCGAACACCCTTTTCGTGTCGGCGGGCGACAATATCGGTGCCTCGACGTTCACGTCGTTCATCCAAAAAGACCAACCGACCATCGATGCGTTGAATGCGATGAAGCTCGACGTGTCGTCGGTGGGCAACCACGAGTTCGATCAGGGTCTGGATGATCTGCAGGGCCGTGTCGAGAGCGCTGCAGACTTTCCGTACCTGGCGGCGAATGTGTTCGACAAGGCCACCGGAGCACCGGCATTCGACCAGTATTTCGTGAAGGAGGTCGACGGCATCCGTGTCGGTTTTGTCGGAGCGGTGACCGAAGAGCTGCCTTCGCTCGTGAGCCCTGCCGGCATATCGTCGATTTCGGTGGGCGGTATCGTGCCATCGGTCAACAAGGTCGCCGATCAGCTGAAAGACGGCGATACCTCGAACGGTGAAGCCGACGTGATCGTGCTGCTGGTGCATGAGGGCGCGGCGACCTCGGCCGTCGCGGCACCGGATTCGGTGTTCGGCAAGATCGTCGACGGTGTCGACGCAAATGTGAATGCCATCGTGGCCGGCCACACCCACCAGCTCTACAACGACGAAGCGCCGGTGCCGGGAGTTCCGGGCGCGACCCGCCCGGTGTTGGAGGCGGCGTCGTACAGCATGGATCTCGGGCACATCAGTCTCTCGGTCGACCCGGTTTCGAAGGCGCTGTTGAGCATCACGTCTGAGGTTCTGCCGCTCACCGCGTCTGCCCCGCCGAACGCGCCGCTCTATCCGGCGGATCCAGCTGTTGCCGACATCGTGACGAAGGCGGTTGCGGTCGCCGATGTGCAGGGCAAAGCGAAGGTGGGCGACATCACGTCGGACTTCACCCGCGCGACGCAGTCAGATGCGAGCGAGAACCGTGGCGGCGAATCCACGCTCGGAAACTTCGTCGCCGACGTTCAGCTGACTTCGGCCGCAGGTTCTGGCGCACAAGTCGCGTTCATGAACCCCGGTGGTCTGCGTGCCGACCTCACGTTTGCATCGTCGGGCGCCGACGATCCCGACGGAAATGTGACCTACAAAGAGGCAGCAAGCGTGCAGCCGTTCGCCAACACTCTGGTCACAATGCAGTTGACCGGTGACCAGATTCGAACCGTGCTGAACGAGCAGTGGCAGCCGGCGGCCGCGGCCCGGCCGTTCTTGAAACTCGGTGTCTCGAAGGGGCTCAGCTACGAGTACAACCCCGCGGCAGGCGATGGGATGCACGTCGGCCCGATCTTTTTCGACGGTGCGCTGCTGGCTCCGACCGACACTCTGAAGGTCGTCGTCAACTCGTTCCTGGCTTCGGGCGGCGACAACTTCTTCGAGTTCGCGAATGGTGCCGATCCGGCCGACTCGGGCAAGATCGATCTGCAGTCGATGGTCGACTACTTCGAAGCCAACTCGATCGCGTCTCCTGACCCGGCTCAGCGTGCGATCGGCGTGTCGTTCGAAACGCCGCCTGCATCCGATGCCGGGTTCGCCGCCGGCCAGACGATCACGGCCGACCTCTCGTCGCTCTTGTTCAGCACCGGCGCGGTGCCGGGCGCGACCGTCGACATCGTTGCGGGTTCACAGGTGCTCGCCAGTGCGCGGATCGACCCCGCGATCGTCGATACGACCGATGAAGTGGGGCGTGCCGTCGTGACGTTCACGATTCCGGCCGATGCGGCAGTCGGCCAGGCGGTGACGCTGCAGGTGGCGTCGACTGGCACTACGGCGCCACTGCTGGTCGTCGGTTCTGCCAGCGCCGTGACGAGCCCGTCGCCCAGTGCGACGCCCGCTGCGGGCGCCTCTGGTGGTTCGGCGTCGTTGGCGAACACGGGAGCGTCAGGCGGCGAGGCTGCCGGCTGGGCCGGTCTCGGGATGCTCGGGATCGCCTTCGGCGTGATCGTTCTCGTCGGGGCGCGGCGCCGGCGCTCGGTGTGAATCGAGCGCGTGAGGCTGTGGAGTGAAAGTTCTCCACAGCCTTACCTTCGGCGGCGATTCTGTCGGTGGGCGAACCTAAACTGGGGGGCATGACACTGAACCTGGAGGCTGACGCCCCACCGGCCGATGGCCCCGAGTCCGGCGCTGCACGAGCCCTGCTCAAGCGCGTGTTCGGGTACGACGACTTCCGGGGCGACCAGGCTGCGGTCATCGAGCAGGTGACGGCCGGCGGCGACGCTGTCGTGCTGATGCCCACCGGTGGTGGCAAGTCGCTCTGCTACCAGATTCCGGCGCTGCTTCGACCGGGCACCGGTGTGGTGATCTCGCCGCTCATCGCGCTGATGCAAGACCAGGTGGATGCCCTGCTCGCCGTCGGGGTGCGGGCGGCGTTTCTCAACTCCACTCAAGACAGCTTCGAACGCACCCGGGTCGAGAATGCATACCTCGCGGGTGAACTCGACCTGCTCTACGTGGCGCCCGAACGGCTCGCCTCCGAAGCCACGAAGCGGTTTCTCGAGAACGGTACCATCGCCTTGTTCGCCATCGACGAGGCGCACTGTGTTTCGCAGTGGGGGCACGACTTCCGGCCCGACTACCTGGGGTTGTCTGAGCTGGCCGACCGCTGGCCCGAGGTTCCGCGCATCGCGTTGACCGCGACGGCCACCGACGCTACGCACAAAGAGATCACCGAGCGGCTGAAGCTCGGGCGCGCTCGGCATTTCGTGGCGAGTTTCGACCGGCCGAACATCCAGTACCGCATCGAGAACAAGGGTGAGGTTCGGCGGCAGCTGTTGTCGTTCATACGTACCGAGCACGACGGTGACGCCGGAATCGTGTACGCGCTTTCGCGCAAGACCGTCGAACAGACAGCGCAATTCTTAGCCGCGAACGGAGTGAACGCGTTGCCTTACCACGCGGGTCTCGACGCGGGCCTGAGGGCGCGAACCCAGTCGCGATTCTTGCGAGAAGACGGGGTGGTCATCGTGGCGACCATCGCGTTCGGCATGGGAATCGACAAGCCCGATGTACGGTTCGTGGCGCACATCGATCTGCCGAAGTCGGTGGAGGGGTACTACCAGGAGACGGGGCGTGCCGGGCGAGACGGCATGCCGTCGACCGCGTGGCTGGCGTACGGGCTGCAAGATGTGGTGCAGCAGCGGCGCATGATCGAGCAGTCGCCAGGTGATCTGTCGCATCGGCGCAAGCTGTCATCGCATCTCGACGCCATGCTCGCGCTCTGTGAAACGGTCGACTGCCGGCGGGTCAACCTGCTCGGGTACTTCGGTCAGGGCAGTGTGGCGTGCGGCAATTGCGACACGTGCCTGCTGCCCCCCGAGTCGTGGGATGGCACGATTCCCGCACAGAAGCTGCTGTCGACGGTGGTTCGGCTGCAGCGGGAACGCAATCAGAAATTCGGCGCCGGGCATCTGATCGACATACTGCGGGCGCACAAGACGGCTCGGGTCGATCAGTACGGGCATGATGAGCTGGCGGTGTGGGGCATCGGCTCCGACCTGTCTGAACAGCAGTGGCGAGGAGTCGTGCGGCAGCTGCTGGCCAAGGGGCTGCTGGCGGTGAACGACGACGGGTTCGGCACGCTGGTACTGGCTCCGGCGAGTGCTGACGTGTTGAGTGGTGCGCTGACGGTGTCGATGCGCACGGAACCCGAACGACCGGCCGGCAGTGGCGGTGGCGGGGCCGGGAGCGGCAGCAGTGGCGGCGGTGGCGGCTCGCGGGCTGCGCGGGCGAAGGCGGCTGTCGCCGACCTTCCCGCTGACGCGATAGCGCTGTTCGAGGCTCTGCGAGCGTGGCGGTCAGCTACGGCGAAGGTCATGGGGGTTCCGGCCTATGTGATCTTTCACGACGCGACGCTGCGCGAGATCGCGGTTCGCCGCCCAGCGTCGCTGTCAGACCTCGATGGGCTGAGCGGCATGGGGCAGAAGAAACTCGACACGTATGGTGAAGACCTGCTGGGGGTGGTGGCCGCGGCGTAATGCGAGTGGTTGTGTGACTTATCACGCGATCGGGGCTCGGCTTTGTAGGTAGTAGCACATCCAGGCTCGACTGGCCGAGCTGGGCTTGTAGCCCGGATACGGAGCGTTTTGGCTGGCCAGGCGACGCTCGTACTGTGGCATCGACGAACTTTGTGCGTCGCGAGAATTCTGTCGAAGCGAAAGACGAGGGCCATCGATGGTCGACACCGTTGCAGTGAGCACAGCAGGTAGCGCAGCAGGTGGCGCAATAGGTGGCGCAACGGGTAAAACAGCAGCGCCATCCACTTCAATATCTCCTGGGGCTTCAGCGGCGACTGCTGCGATCGACGTGGAGTGGCTCGGCCGATACCTGCTCGGCACCTGGGCCGAAGCACGGCTCGCGTCTCGCCGTGTGGCGGGGCGTCCCGAGGTGCAGCGCATCGAGGGCCAGACTCTCGCCGAGCATCGCCAGAGGGTGTTCGAGCAACTGCACTACCTCGTGCGCGAGGGGGCGGTCAACAGGGCCTTTCCGAAGCGCTTGGGCGGTCAAGACGACCACGGCGGAAACATCGCCGGGTTCGAAGAGCTCGTCACGGCCGACCCGTCTCTGCAGATCAAATCGGGCGTGCAGTGGGGCCTCTTCGGGGCAGCGGTGCTGCACCTCGGCACCGAATACCACCACGACACCTTCTTGCCGGGCATCATGAGCCTCGAGGTTCCCGGCGCATTCGCGATGACGGAGACCGGTCACGGGTCGGATGTCGCGTCAATCGCTACCACGGCGACCTATGACCCTGAGGCTCAGCAGTTCGTGATCGATACTCCGTTCCGCGGCGCGTGGAAGGACTACCTCGGTAACGCCGCCGTGCACGGCACGGCGGCCGTGGTGTTCGCGCAACTGATCACTCGCGGGGTGAACCACGGGGTGCACGCGTTCTACCTGCCGCTTCGCGACGTCGACGGCAGCTTCCTGCCGGGAATCGGCGGCGAAGACGACGGCATCAAGGGCGGGCTGAACGGCATCGACAACGGTCGGCTGCATTTCAGCGAGGTTCGAATTCCACGCCTCAATCTGCTCAACCGCTATGGCGATGTTTCTGAAGAGGGCGAGTATTCGTCGCCCATCGCCAGCCCGGGGCGGCGCTTTTTCACGATGCTCGGCACACTGGTTCAGGGGCGGGTTTCGTTGGACGGGGCATCCACGGCCGCCGCAAAGGTCGCCCTGCAGATCGCGATCACCTATAGCAGTCAGCGCCGGCAGTTCACCGCGGGAAGTGACACCGACGAAGAAGTGCTGCTCGATTATCAGAAGCACCAGAGTCGCTTGATTCCGCTGCTGGCCACCACCTATGCGGCGAGCTTCGCGCATGAGGTGCTGCTGACGAAGTTCGACGCGGTGTTCGCAGGGCGGCACGACACCGACGCCGATCGGCAAGACCTCGAAACCCTCGCGGCCGCGCTCAAACCGTTGTCGACCTGGCACGCCCTCGACACGTTGCAAGAAGCGCGGGAGGCCTGCGGCGGGGCCGGCTTCTTGGCCGAGAACCGGTTCACGAGCCTGCGGGCGGATTTGGATGTCTACGCCACGTTCGAGGGCGACAATCACGTTCTTCTGCAGCTGGTAGCCAAACGCCTGCTCACCGATTACAGCAAGAAGTTCGCCAAGGCCGATGTGGGAGTTCTCGCACGTTACGCCGTGGAGCAGGCGACCGACCGCACGGTGAACGGCATGGGTCTGCGTCGCATCGCTCAGAACGTCACCGACCACGGATCGACGGCGCGGTCGGTGGGCCAGCTGCGTTCGGCCAAGGTTCAGCGGGCGCTGCTCACCGATCGGGTCGAGACGATGGTGGCCGAGGTCGCCACGCGACTGCGCCCGGCCAATAAGGCCTCGAAGAAGAAGGCCGCCGATCTGTTCAACCAGAACCAGAACGCCATGATCGAGGCCGCGCGGGCACACGCGGAGCTCTTGCAGTGGGAGGCGTTCACCGACGCGCTCGAGAAGGTCGACGAGGCCGGCACCAAAGCCGTGCTCACGTGGGTTCGAGACCTGTTCGGGCTCGGCCTGATCGAGAAGCACGCGGCCTGGTACCTCATTCACGGTCGGCTGTCGCCGAAACGCGCTCAGGCGGTGAGCGACTACATCGAGCGGCTGACGGCCCGGTTGCGCCCGCACGCGCTCGACCTGGTCGAGGCGTTCGGCTACGGTCCCGAGCATCTGCGGGCTCCGATTGCGTCGGGTGCCGAGGCGGAGCGGCAGAACGAGGCGCGGGAGTACTACCGCGAGCTGCGGGCCAGCGGAACGGCTCCGGTCGACGAGAGGTCGATGAAGAAGTAGCGCTTCCAGTAGCGCTGCCAGGAGCGCTGGCAAGAGTGATGGCCGGAAAACGGCACGGCTGAGGCCGGGAGGGGCGAGGGGCGCCTTCCCTGCCTTTTTGTTCGATTTCGGTGAATCCTTATTGCGTACGTCGTACACATTGTGTAGCTTGTACACCAGTGTACGCCGTACACAATATGAAACGCGAGAGCTGAAGCGCGAGAGCTGAGGAGCAAAAAATGCCGACACCCGTCATCGAGGTTTCTGGCCTCACCAAGAGCTACGGCTCGCACCACGTGCTGAAGGGAGTGAGTTTCGAGGTGCCCCCCGGCCAGATCTTCGCGATGCTCGGCCCCAACGGCGCAGGCAAGACGACGACGATCTCGATTCTCACGACGCTGTTGCGCCCCGATTCTGGCACCGTTCGTGTTGCTGACACCGACGTGCTCGCCGAGCCGAAGCAGACCCGTGGTTCGATCAGCCTGACCGGCCAGTTCGCGTCGGTCGACGCCTTCCAAACGGGCCGTGAGAACCTCGCGATGATGTGCCGGCTCGCGCATCTCTCACGCCGCCAGGCGGTGCAGCGTTCGGCCGAGCTGCTCGATCAGTTCGGGCTGACAGATGCCGCGAATCGGCGGGTCGCCCAGTATTCCGGCGGCATGCGTCGCCGGCTCGACCTGGCAATCAGCCTCATCGCGAAGCCGCCCGTGGTGTTTCTCGACGAACCGACGACCGGTCTCGACCCGCGCAGCAGGGTGCAGCTCTGGTCTGTGGTGAGAGACCTCGCCGCTGAAGGAACAACGATTGTGCTCACCACGCAATATCTCGACGAGGCCGATCAGCTGGCCGACCGCATAGCGGTGCTCGACGACGGGGCGATCGTGGCCGAGGGCACTACGGCCGAGCTGAAGAGCCGGATCTCCGGGCAGCACGTGGAATTCACGTTCGACGATGCCAGAAGCTTCGAACTCGCCCGTTCGCTCACCACACCCTCATCTGAAAACGCCGAGCTGTTCATGCTCAGTCTTGCCGCTCCGGCGCCGATGCGAGAGATTCAGAGCATGCTGGCGCTGGCGACCGAGAACGGATTCGCGGTGTCTGATGTCAGCATTGTGAAGCCCACGCTCGATGACGTGTTCTTGGCGCTCACTGAGCAGTCACCTCTCGAGCTGGTGACGGCATGGGCGCCATCACCAGCTCTGGCGCCCCCAGACAGGCGCCGATCGCCGATATAGCGGCGATGGTCGCTCGCGAAGCGCGCCGAACCCTGCGCAGCGTCGACGGGCTCGTGTCAGCCTTCGCGATTCCGGTCGCCATCATGCTCGTTTTCGTGGTGGTGTTCGGCGGGGCGATCGAAACCGATGGTCAGTACATCGATTACGTGGTGCCGGGCATCCTTGTTCTCTGCCTGGGCTTCGGCTCGGCGTCGACAGCGACCTCGGTAGCGCAAGACATGACCAGCGGAACGATCGACCGGTTCAAAACGCTGCCGATTTTCGGTGCATCCGTTCTCTATGGACACGTCATCGCGAGCGTTCTGCGCAACCTGGCCGCGTGCATCCCGGTACTGGGGGTGGCGTTGCTGCTCGGGTTCCGGCCGCATGCCGACCTCGCCGGGTGGGTTTTCGCGATTGTCTTCGCGACACTGATCATCGTGGCGTTCACCTGGCTCAGTTGTGTGGCGGGGCTCGTGCTGAGCGTCGATGCGGCCAACAGCATCACATTCATCTTTCTGTTTCTGCCATACGTGTCGAGCGGGTTCGTCGGTACCGACACGATGCCCGTATGGCTGCAGGGGTTCGCCAATGCTCAGCCGTTCACGCCCGTCATCGAGACGCTGCGCGATCTGCTGGGCGGGGTGGCTCCGGGCGCCGAGTTGTGGCAGGCCTGTGCGTGGCTGGTGGGCATTCTGGTGGCATCGGTGATCGGGTCGATGCTCCTGTACCGGCGCACGGTTGCGAAGTAGCGGGGTCGGAAGTGACCAGCGAGATGAGCGCTCTAGACTGGCAGCGATGGCGAGCGTGGCAGGAGGACGACGGCATGACTGACCCGGTCGACGTGACGCTGCCGCACGCCGTTGCGCTCTCGTGGGGAATCGCCGAGCGGCCAGAACGCGGCCCGAAGCGTGAGCTGAGCATCGAGCGCATCGTCGATTCGGCCATCGAGATCGCCGACGTCGAGGGGCTCGCCGCGGTATCGATGAGCCGGGTCGCCACGTCGCTCGGCTTCACTACGATGTCGCTCTACCGCTACGTCACGAGCAAAGACGACTTGCTGCTGTTGATGCAAGATCAGGCGCTCGATATGCCGATTCCGCCGGAGAATGTGGATGCCGGCTGGCGGCAACAGTTGCGCGAATGGGTGCTGTTGACGCGGCAAACCTATCGTTCGCACCCGTGGTACGCAGAAATTCCGTTCTCGGGAGTGCTCTTAACGCCCAAGAACCTGCGCCTGGTCGACTGGGGTATTCGCTGCCTGGTGGCGACCGGGCTGAGCGGCGCCGACAAGCTCGCCACGGTGCTGCTGGCGGGGGGATACGCTCGCTCGGGCGGAGCTTCTGCGCCGGAGTTCTCGGGCACGTCGGAGTTCGCCGTCGCGGTGCGCGAGCTCGTCACCGAAGAGCGGTTTCCGTACCTGCAGCCGGTGATTCGTGCCGGTGAGCGTGAGGCGGCCGGTGTTGGTGCCCGTGCCAGCACCGGTGCCGGGGACGGCGCCGACGGTGGGGCTGGTGATGGCGATCCGTTCGTGTTCGGGCTCGAGCGCTTGCTCGACGGCATCGAGCATTACCTCGCTCAGACGGCTCCCGAGCGCCAACAGGCCTTGCTCGCAGCATCCACGGCCGAAGCGGATGCCCGGCTCGAGTTCTACCCGAAAGACCCCGCCGTGCGTGAGGCCGCCGGCAAACGCCGCGATGCCGAGGGGCGCCTGCGTGAGGCGCAGAAGCGCGAGCGTGAGGCGATCGCCAAAGCACGCGAGCGGGCGGCCAAGCTCGCCGCCCGCCGTGCCTGAGCGTCGGCTAAGCAGTTCAGATCACAAAAACCGCCCCAAACTTCGAGTTTTGGGGCGGTTTTTGTGATCCATGTCAGCGCTTGGCGCCGGCGACGTACTTGACGCCGTCGAAGAGGTACCGGTACGTGAACCCGGCGAGGAGGGCGCCGACGATGGGAAAGACGATGAAGACCCACAGCTGAGCGAGCCAGTCGCCGCCTCCGTAGATCGCCGTGGCGATGGAGCGGGCAGGGTTGATCGACGCGTTGTCGACCGGAATGGCGATGAGCAGCAGCAGCGTCAAGGTGAAGCCGATGGCGATGGGCGCGAAGCCCGCGACAGCGTGGCGAGCGTTGGTCACGCCGAGAATCACGAACAAGAACACTGCGGTGATGATGATCTCGATGATGATGGCCGAGGCGAGGTTGAATCCGCCGGGGGAGTGCTCACCGTAGCCGTTCGAGACGAATCCGCCCTTGACGGCGGCGTCGAGAAAGCCTGCGGGGCCGCCCGCGGCGAGGCCGAAGACGGCGCTCGCTCCGACGATGCCGCCGACCAGCTGCGCCACGATGTACATGATCACGTCTCGCCAGGCGAACCGGCCCGCGGCAGCGAGGCCGAGGGTGACGGCCGGTGCTGGTGCTTCTGGATACGACATTGGGCTCCCCACAAAAAAGTGCACCGCAGCTACTGATGTGCCGCGGTGCACGAGACGAAAATTGGTCGAACAGATCGTTCGGGAAGAACATACCGGAAACGCTCAGGTAGTACCGCGGTATGACAACGGGTGTCGGCTGCCAGAACAAGACCAGACCGTAGACGGATGCCGGGCATCCACTCGGCTCATAGTGTCGTTATTACACAAACGACAGATCTCGAGGAGACTCCACTGTGATCGAAGCTCATTCACTCACCAAGAAATTCGGTGCCAAGACCGCCGTCGACCAGGTGAGCTTTACCGTTCGCCCCGGCCTGGTGACCGGATTTCTCGGCCCGAACGGCGCCGGCAAATCGACCACGATGCGCATGATCGTGGGCCTCGACCGGCCCACGAGCGGCAGCGTCAAAATCAACGGCAAGGCCTACCGCGAATCGCACGCTCCATTGCATGAGGTGGGTGTGCTGCTCGACGCGAAGGCGGTGCACTCGGGCCGCTCGGCCTACAGCCACCTTCTGGCACTCGGCGCCACGCACGGCATCGGGGCATCCCGGGTCAAAGAGGTCATCGAGATGACCGGCCTCGACTCAGTAGCCAAGAAGCGCGTCGGCGGGTTCTCGCTCGGCATGGGCCAGCGGCTCGGCATTGCGGCGGCCATGATCGGCGACCCCGGCACACTGATTCTCGACGAACCGGTCAACGGGCTCGACCCCGAAGGCGTGGTGTGGGTGCGCGAACTCGTGCGCTACCTCGCTTCGGAAGGCCGCACGGTTCTGCTCTCGTCGCACCTGATGAGCGAAATGGCACTGACCGCCGACCACATCATCGTGCTCGGCAAGGGCCGGGTCTTGGCGGATGCACCCGTTGCCGAGATGGTGGCAGCCTCGACGGTCTCGTCGGTTCGCGCCGTCAGCCCGCAGGCCGGCGAGATCGCCAGGCTGCTGGTCTCGCCCGACGTGAGCATCACCAGCGTGGATGCTCAGACCCTCGAGATAACGGGCATCACCGCCGCTGCCGTGGGCGAAGCCGCAGCCGCAGCCGGAATCGTTTTGCACGAACTCACCCCGCTCAAGGGCTCGCTCGAAGACGCCTACATGAACCTCACGGCCGACTCGGTGGAATACCGAACCGGCGCGTACGACCCGTCACAGACCGCAACACAGACCGCAACCAACTCGGAGGTCTCACGATGACTACCGCTACCCCGGCCGCACCCGCGAGCCACATTCACCACGCCTCGAACATCAGGCTCACCACGGGCGGAATCCTCCGCTCGGAGTGGATCAAGCTCCGTACTCTGCGGTCGACGGTGTGGGCGTACGCCATCATGCTCCTCGTTCAGATCGGCTTCGGGCTGCTGCTCGTGTCGATCAGCGTCGGCCGCGCGGGCTTCGCCCAGTCGGCGGCCGCCGGGGATGCCGGTGGCATCGCCACGTTCGGCGCCGTCAGCGGTGTCGCGTTCGGCCAGCTCATCGTCTCGGTTCTCGGCGTCATGGTGATCGCCGGCGAGTACACGACCGGCCAGATTCGTTCGAGCCTCGTTGCGGTGCCGAAGCGCCTGGCCGTGCTCTGGGCGAAGATCGTCGTGTTCGGCGTGGTGACGTTCATCGTGTCGCTCGTGGGTATTCTGCTCACCTACTTGGTGACGTCGCCGATTCTCGCCGGCTCCGGAGTCTCGTCGAGTCTGTTCGACGACGGGGTTTTTCTGACCTTCGTCGGGGCCGCCGGCTACCTCGCCCTGGTCGGGATTCTCGCCCTCTTCATCGGTGCGGTGCTGCGCAGCACGGCGGGCGGCATCGCCGTTTCGCTGGGCTTGCTGCTCGTTGCACCAGGCGTGTTCTCGCTGATTCCCGCCGATTGGGCGCACTCCGTTTCCGACTGGCTGCCCGGCTCGGCCGGAGGCAGCATCTACCAGAGTGGCGGAACGTTCGAGTGGTGGCAGGCGCTGCTGATCGTGATCGGCTGGATCGTCGTCGTCGGTGCGGCGGCTGCGACGCTGCTTCGAAGGAGAGATGCTTAGGTATGAGTAAGTCACGGCGCCCGGTCGCCCCGCCCCCAGAGGCGGAGGAGGCCGGGCGTCGTGCTGCGTCCGCGGGTGGCGCGGCGGGTGGGATGCCCGGGGGAGTACTCGCGGGAATTCCCGGCTCGCTCGTTGACGACGCCGCGGCCGAGGCGCTGCGACTGCCTCGGCCGCCGGGGGTATTCCGGTTGTTCTTCTCGCGGCATCCGTGGTTCGTCGACGGGGTGCTCGTCGCACTTTTTGTGCTTCCGGCAACGCTGCTCCTGACACTCGATATCGCTGGGGTGACGCGGTCAGGCAATCCGCTGATCGTGAGTCTGCTGGCCCTTGTCGGCGCGGCCGCCCTTGCCGTGGCGTTGCTGTTTCGGCGCGCGCATCCGTTCGTTCTCGTCGGTGTGGTGGGGGCGAGCCTGTTTCTCGTCTTTCCGGCGTTCGGCGGCCTCGAGGTGTTGCCGGCGATCTTCTCGCTGTACACCGTGGCGGTCTACGCCTCGGTGCGCGCGGCCTGGGTGTCGTTCGGCATTCTCGCCATTCTGTTGGCCGTTGCCAGCCTGATCGCGTCGCGCGGCTTGGTGCCCGATGCCCTCGCCATGTCGTTGTCGCTCGGCTTCTTGATGCTGATCGCCACGCTCATCGGTGTGAATGTGGGCAATCGCAAACGGTATGTGCAGGCTCTGCTCGACCGCGCGGCCCAGCTCGCGCGGGAACGAGACCAGCAGGCTCTGCTCGCCACGATTTCAGAGCGGGCCCGAATCGCCCGCGAGATGCACGACATCGTGGCGCACAGCCTGACGGTGATGGTGGCCTTGGCCGACGGCGCCGACCTCACGGCCGAGCGCGACCCGATCAGGGCGAGGGAGGCCATGCGTCAAGTGGCCGAAACCGGGCGTACGGCGCTCGCCGACATGCGGGTGGTGTTGGGCGTGCTGGCCGAGCCGGTGGATGCCGGCGCACCGCAATCGCTCGGCGCACCGCTGGCGCCGCAGCCCGGTCACGAGGGGCTCGAGCCGCTCATTCAGTCGTATCGCGGGGCCGGAATGGTGGTGCACTTCACCGTGGCGGGAGCGCCGTCGGGTGACACCGCCCTGCAGGTGATGATCTACCGGGTGCTGCAGGAGGCGCTGACCAACAGTCTGCGGTACGCTCCGAATCCGAAACACGTGTCGGTGGCGCTGAATTTCGGTGAGCGGGAGATTCGATTGATCGTGAACGATGTGGGGCAATCTCAGCACGGCACGCCGTCGATCGGCTCGGGCCGGGGCATCATCGGCATGCGTGAACGAGTCGCGGTGTTCGGCGGCACGCTCGAGGCAGGGCCGACGACGGCGGGTGGCTGGCAGGTTCTGGCGCACGTACCGCTCGAGCGGGTGGGCGCTGCGTGAGCATTCAGCCGACAGATTCTGTGCGTATTCTGCTCGTCGACGATCAAGCCCTGTTGCGCATGGGCTTTCGTATGGTGCTCGAGGCCGAACCCGGGTTCGTCGTGGTCGGTGAGGCGTCAGACGGCGCCGCCGGCGTCGCGGCAGCAGTCGCTGAGCGACCAGACGTGATTCTGATGGATGTTCGGATGCCCGTCATGAACGGCATCGACGCCACTCGCGCCATCGTTCACCAGGTCGAGGGCAGCAAGGTGCTCATTCTCACGACCTTCGACCTCGACGAGTACGCCTTCGCCGCCCTCCGCGCGGGGGCCAGCGGATTCTTGCTCAAAGATGCTCGGCCCGCTGAACTCGTGGCGGCAATTCGTGCGGTGGCGGCCGGAGACGCCGTGGTGTCGCCGCGGGTGACGAAGCAGCTGCTTGCGTTGTTCGGCGCAAAGCTCCCGAGTGAAACGCCCGCGGCGGCCGGAGCAGAAGCCGCCGACGTCGCAATGGCCAACGCGGCGAACGCGGCGAACGCGGCGAACGCGGCGAACGCGGCGGCGACAGACGACCGGCTCCAGGCGCTCACCGACCGCGAACGCGAGGTGCTCACCGCCATCGCCGAGGGGCTGACGAACAACGAGATCGCGGCCCGCCTCGTGGTATCGGAGTCGACCGTGAAGACCCACGTCGGGCGGGTGTTGCAGAAACTCGGTGCCCGAGATCGGGTTCAGGCAGTGATCTTCGCCTACGAAACAGGGCTAGTGTGAGGCCTAACGCAAGGAGCACCCGATGGGCATACTGCTCTATGGAAGCCCGAGCATTGAAGTCAGCTTTGACGACCGAGCTCTGACACACCTGCAGATCGTCATCACGGCGAAGCTGCGCCGGCGCGAGAGTTTCATCTTCTCGTGGACCGACTCGGCCGATGAGGGCAGCGGCCGCAGTTCGATCTGGCTCGACCCGAGCAGCACGCTGTACTACCGGTTCTTCGGCAGCCGTGTTCCTTCCATCAACCGGGAATGGATCGACGTGCTGATGAATTCGGCGAATAGCGGCGGTGGCCTGTACTTCACCGCAGAACCCCTGCCCCGGCGGGCGAAGTGAGTCTTGGGGTGGGCGCGGTGGATGCCGCGTCTGCAGTGTCTGCGCCCTGGTCGGCCACCTTGACGCAATCCGAGCACCTGCTGACGATGTACTTTCTGGTTGTCGCGACGCTGGCACTCTTCGCCGGGTTTCTGCGCGCCTGGACCACGCAGCACGAGGTAGGCTCACGATATCGCCCGGCGATCGTCGCCCGATTGGCCGTGACCGGAGTGGCGACCGCCGCGTACCTGCTGTTGTTGGTCAGTTTCTTCTTGGGCTACGACAAGACGGCGGCCGGGTTCGTGCCGAATTCCAGCGCGATCATGGTGTTCGCCGTGCGGTACATGGACTGGTCGGTCACCGTTCCGTTGCTGGCCGTCGAGCTCATCGCTGTGTGCGCCGTGTCGGGAATCGTGGCCAGACGAACCACCTATGTGGCCGGCGCCACTGCCTTTGCCATGATCTTCGCGGGGTTTCTCGGGGCCACCATTCTCGCCCCTTCGGCAGATGGCACCGAGAACGTCGGGGTTCTGCTGCTGTGGGGCGGCATCGGCGCGGTCTTCTGGGCTCTGACGAACATCCTGCTGATCAGGTGTGTTCGCCGGTCGTTCTCTGCGCTCACGCCCGAATCGGCCAGGCTGCTGAAATCGGCCACGATCGTGCTGCTTTCGGGCTGGGTGGTGTACCCGCTGATCTATCTTCTGCAGGTCTTCGGCTCGGGCGGCGGCTGGACGACGACGATGCAGATCGCCCTCTGTACGGCCGACGTCGTTGTGAAGATCGGCTTCGGCACCCTGATACACCGCGTGGCGAAGCTGCGCACGGCGGAGGATGTGCGAGCGGGTGATGACGTGCATCCCGAATCAATCTGGATCTCGTCGGTGAAGCAGTCGGATGCCGGGATTCCGCGCGAGGTGCACCTTGCCGCCGGCGCTGCGATTCACGAGCGCCGCCCGAAACCGCCCACGGGCTCTGCTGTCGCGGCCGATCGCGACCCCACCTTCGACCTCTATTCGTAGGGCATGCAATTGTCACACACGCCCTCGGGGTATTCCGGAGGGCTACCAGTCGCATCCGGTCTGCGCAACGCCCTTGCTGTTGCCGCTCATCGATACGAGTGTTGAAGCATGAAACGAATCTCTTACAGCGGTGGGTCGTTCTTGACCACTGACACCGTCGCCGATGCTCTTCTGCATTTCGTCGCGGCGCTGGGGTCGAGCCATCGGGCGGAGGCCATCGAGATTCCCGTCGTGCACGACGACGGTGAGGCAGATACCGTTCAGCTCGTCATCGGCCCGGCGAGTGAATTGGTGAGCGTGTCGGAAATGACCTCGTTCGCCGACCCCGATTCGCGGGAGGCGGTGCAACAGCTGCACTCGAGAACGGAGTCGCTCGCCCGGCCGCGACCGGTGGCGAGCACTGACCCGGAATCGACGGCGACCGACTACGACTTCGACGATCTGTGATTTCGACGAGCCGTGAGGTGCGCGGTTCGGCGCAAGAGCGGCTTCGCGGCCTAGGCTCGGTTCATGCGCACCCTGTACCCAGAAATCGAACCCGACGAGATCGGCTTTTTGCCGGTCGGTGACGGCCAGGAACTCTACTGGGAGACGTCGGGCAACCCCGCTGGTAAGCCCGTTGTATTTCTGCACGGTGGCCCGGGCGGTGGCACGAGTGCGGCGCACCGAAGGCTGTTCGACCCCGCGAAGTACCGCATTGTGCTCTTCGATCAGCGCGGCTGCGGGCTCAGCCTGCCGCACGTGAGCGAGTCGGCCGATCACCTCGCGGCCAACACCACCTGGCATCTGGTGGCAGACATCGAGAAACTGCGGGAGCATCTGAACGTCGATCGCTGGCAGGTGTTCGGTGGCTCGTGGGGCAGTGCGCTCGCCCTCGCCTACGCTGAGACGCATCCCGATCGTGTCACCGAACTGGTCTTGCGGGGCATTTTCACGCTGCGCAAGCTCGAGCTCGATTGGTTCTACGAGGGTGGGGCCAGCCTCATCGTGCCGGAGTTGTGGCAGAAGTTTCTGGAACCGGTGGCGCATGCCGAGAGGCACCATCTGATTCGCGCCTATCACGAGCTGTTGAGTAACCCCGACCCGAGCATCCACGGGCCCGCGGCCGTCGCGTGGGCGACCTGGGAGGCCTCGACGATCACGCTGCGGCCGCGCGCCGATCTGATCGCGAAGTTCGCCGACCCGACCTATGCTCTGGCGTTCGCGCGCATCGAGAACCACTACTTCGTGAACGAGGGGTGGTTCGACGAGGGGCAGCTGATCGCCAACGCGGGGTTGTTGCGGGACATTCCGGGCGCCATCGTGCAAGGCCGGTACGACCTGTGCACGCCGGCGATCACGGCGTTCGACTTGCACGAGGCGTGGCCCGAGGCATCCTTCACCGTGGTGCCGGATGCTGGGCACTCCTTCGACGAGCCCGGCATCCTCGATGCCCTCATCACCGCGACCGACCGTTTCGCCGCCCTCTGACCCCCCCGGCGCCAGGCAACATGGATCACAAAAATCGCCCTTCCCACAGCGGGTTAGGGCGATTTTCGTGATCTATGCCACGTGCGCAGGGATTGGGGCCGGGGCGGGAGGGGAGGCGGAGGCCGCGGGCGCGGCGGGGGCTGCGCTCGCGTGGTGGGTGCGGCCGGAGGGCAGGAAGAAGGCCACGAGGGCCGCGAGTGCGAGCGCGGCGGCGCCGACCATGACGGCGGGGATGGCCGCGTCGACGTACCCCGTGGGGGTGAGCTGGCCGCCGTGCCCGGTGAAGACCGCCGTGAGCACTGCGATGCCGAGCGCCACGCCGATCTCACGCAGCGTCGAGTTGGTGCCCGATGCCTTGGCCTGGTCGGCGGGTGCCATGTTTACCAGCACCGCCGACGAGACCGGAGCGAAGACGAGACCCATGCCGATACCGGCGAGCAGGAAGGGCCCGAGCATCGCGAGGTACGCCGTGTCGGGCGTCATGACGAGCGCGAGCCAGAACAGCCCGGCGGCCTGCAGCGTCAGACCCACGATGATGAGCAGCCGCGTGCCGACCCGCGGCGTGATGAAGCCGGTGAGAGGAGCGATGATCAGCGGAGCCGCCGTCCAGGGCGTGGTCATCAGGCCGGCTTCGAGGGGGCTGTGCCCCTGAACGATCTGCAGGTACTGAATGAGAATGAAGACCGACCCGAAGATGCCGAAGCTGAACGTGATGCCGATGATGTTCGCCACGGTGAAGCTGCGATCACGGAACAGTCGCAGCGGCAGCAGGGGGGCGGATGTGCGCGACTCCCAGAAGAGGAAGGCAGCGATCAGCACCGCACCTGCCGCAAGTGCCCCGTCGACCTCGAAACTGTCCCAGCCCGCGTCGTTGCCGCGGATGATGCCGTAGACCACGGCCAGTACGCCTGTTCCCACGAGCAGAAGGCCGAGGATGTCGGCGCGAAGCCGAGCCCCGAAGGTGTTCGGCAGCGCGAGCAGCGCGAGCGGAATCGCGATGATACCGACGGGCACATTCAGCCAGAAGATGGCCTGCCAGTCGAAGCCCTGAATGACGGCTCCGCCGATGAGTGGGCCGAGCGCCACGCCGAGTCCGGAGACTCCGCCCCAGATACCGATGGCCAGCGGCCGCATCTTCGTGCTGACCGACCCGACGAGCAGCGTCAGGGAGAGGGGCATGAGTGCCGCCGCGCCGACGCCCTGAAACGCGCGGCCGACGATGAGCATCCACGACTCGGTGCTGAGTGCCGAGAAGATCGACGCGGCGGTGAAGAGCGCGATGCCGAAGACGAAGACGCTGCGCCGGCCGAGTCGGTCACCGACGGCGACCGCCATCAGCATGAAGGTGGCGAACGAGAGCGTGTAGGCGTTCACGAACCACTGCAGCTCGCTGATCGAGGCGTTCAGGTCGGTGCGGATGACCGGCAGCGCGCTCGTCATGATGAGGTTGTCGAGCGTGGCCATGAACATGGGCAGTGACGCGGCGAGGATGGCGAGCCAGATGGGGATGCGGCGGCGCGAGACGGTGGAGTCGGGCAGGGTGTCGGTGGCGGAAGTCATGATCGTCTCGATTCGAAAGAAGACGGGCGGCTGGGAGAATCCAACTTGTTATCGTTTGATTACTTAGACCTTAGTTATCAACTGATACCATGTCAACATGACAATTTCAGTGCCCCTCACCCGTATGAAAGCTGGTGAACGGCGCGAACTGATTCTGCGCGCGGCCACTGGGGTCTTCGGCACGTCGGGGTACGTCGGTGCCACCACGGCCGATGTCGCCCGAGCGGCGGGGGTGAGTCAGCCCTACGTGGTGCGCATGTTCGGCACGAAAGAGCAGCTCTTTCTCGAGGTGATCAATCGGGCGCTCGAGTTGCTTCTCGCGGGCTTTCAGAGTGCGCTCGATGACACGTCGTCAGACGTTGCGCTCGAGAAACGGATGGGCCTCGCCTACGTCAACCAGCTCAAGGAGCACGGAGTGCTGCTGTCGCTGATGCACGCTTTTGTGCTCGGCCGTGAGCCGGTGATCGGCCGGGCGGCGCGGGCCGGGTTCATGAAGGTCTACCGATTTCTGCGAGAAGACGCCGGCTTCGACGCGGCACAGGTGCAGAACTTTCTCGCCTCCGGCATGCTCATTAACACGATGATCGGTCTCGACATGGCCGAAGACTACGACGGTGACCCCGATGTGCGGGAGCTGATGGAGTGCGCGTTTCCCGAAAAGGTCGAGATGGTGCGGGAGCTGGCGCGGAAGCGCACCGAGGGCTGAAGCTGCGCGGGCTGAAGCTGTGCGGGCTGACGCTGTGCGGGCTGACGCTGGGCTGCTGGCTCTGTGCGGCTGGATTCGGGGCGGCTGGACCGCGTCAGAGCTGCTGCCAGGCGGGTCGGTTCAGCCAGGCGTGCCGGTAGTAGTCGGCGTTCGCGAGGTCGGCCGCCGCTGCTTCGTCGATGATGACGGTGGTGTGCGGGTGCAACTGGATGATCGATCCCGGCTGGCTGGCGGTGACCGGCCCCTCCACGGCGGCGGCCACCGCGGCAGCCTTCGCGGCGCCGAAGGCCAGCAGCACGAGGTGACGCGCTCGAAGGATGGTGCCGAGGCCTTGCGTGATGCAGTGCATCGGCACAGCATCCGAAGCTTCACCCGCATTCTGGGCAGCGAAAAAGCGGGCGTTGTCGCGCCGGGTCTGTTCGGTGAGCGTCTTCACGCGGGTGAGGGAGGCGAATGACGACCCGGGCTCGTTGAAGCCCACGTGCCCGTCGGTGCCGATGCCCAGAATCTGCAGATCGACGCCGCCGGCGGCCACGATGGCGCGTTCATAGTCGTCGCCGGCGGTTTCGATGCCGTCAGGTGAGCCGTTCGGCACGTGGATGTTCGGGGGCGTCAGCCCCAGTGGCTCGACCACCTCACGGGTGATGACCGCGCGGTAGCTTTCGGGGTGATCGGCGGGCAACCCGAGGTACTCGTCGAGAGCGAAGCCTCGCACGTGGGTCAGATCACCTGCCTCTGCGGTGGCGCGCTCGGCCAGCGCGGCGTAGGTGGAGAGGGGCGTCGAGCCGGTGGCCAGGCCGAGAACGGCATTCGGCTTGCGGGCGATGAGGCGAATGATGGCGTCGGCGGCGAGGCGGCCGGCCTCCTCGGCGCTGGGAACGATGACGACCTCGGCCACTACATGCTGCTTTCTGAGGTGGGCACGAGTGCAGGGGTAGCGTCGGTGGAGCCCGTGCCTGTGCCTGTTGTGGTGCTGGTGGTGGCGGCGCCCGTGCCGCTGGTGGCGCCGCCAGCGGATGCCCCGGGGACGACCCCGACGAGCGCGGCGCCGACCGCGGCCGCCGGAAAACCCTCGGGCAGGAGTTCGACTCGGCGGGCGAGATCGAGCGAGGCGATGAACGGCGACGACTCCGCCCACTCGGTGAGCACGGCGGTGACTGCGTCGAGCAGCGGCGATCCGAGGTTGCTGAGGCCACCACCGATGACCACGGTGTCGACGTCGACCGTCAGTACGAGAATGCGCACGGCCGAGGCGATGCCGTCGACGAACCGGCTGCGCACGTCGGCGGCGTAGGGGTCGCCGGCATCCGCGGCCGCGAACAACGACTGTGCCGGTTTGGCGTCGGTCGTCTGCCATTGGCGCGCGATTCCCGAGCCCGAAGCGACGGTTTCAAGGCAGCCGCGCTGGCCGCACGGGCACAGGGCGCCGCTCGGGTCGACCGGAATGTGGCCGATCTCGCCTGCAGCACCCCACGATCCGCGCCAGAGTTCGCCGTTCAGCACGAGGCCGGCCGCGAGGCCGGTGCCGAGGTTGAGGTAGGCCATCGACGCGGGTGACGTCTCGCTCTCTGGACCGGCCAGCAGCGAGTAGGCGCCCAATGCCGCCGCCTTCACGTCGTTCTCCACGCGTACGCGCACGCCGAGGCGGTCTTCGAGCGCGTCGCCGAGGTCGAGGGTGTCGAACCCGAGGTTGACGGCGTGCGAGACGTGGCCGGATGCACTGTCGACCGTTCCGGGAATGCCGATGCCGACCGACCGCACGACGTCGAGGCGCAAACCCGTGCGCTCGAGCAGCTGCCGGATGGCGTCGGCCGCCGAATCCACGACGGCGTCAGCCCCGAATCCGGTGGCCAGCCGGATGCGCTCGATGAGCCGCCCGTCGTCGCTGATAACGACGGCGTCGGTCTTGGTGCCGCCGATGTCGATGCCGATTCTCAACGCAGGGGCCTTTCGTGAGGCTGGCGGGCCGGCGCCGGGGTGGTGGGTTCTGTCGTGGTGGTGGGGGCGGCGGATGCTTCGGGCTGGGCGAACAGCGTCAGCAGTGCTTGCCCCAGCAGCCGCGACGCGCCGAAGGTGGCGATGTCGGCGTAGGCGCGGTCGGGGGCGGGCCAGCCCATGTCGATCACGAGTACGTCATTGTCGCGGCGCAGAGTATCGATGAGGTGGGTCGCCCACGGGTGCAGATGATTGGCTTTGCCCACGACAACGATGCTCGTGCCGGAGAACTGCGGGCTAGCCGATGTCTCCGTGACGGTGATGACGTCG
>JAODBB010000061.1 GCA_025463745.1 Subtercola sp. | reverse complement strand
TCGTATCTTCGCGATCGGAATCGTCGCCCTGGCCCGAATCGGCCGAATGTTCATGGCCGGCCGCATTGCCGCCCTGGCCTGAGCGGCCGTCCGCGTCGACGTTGCCGGCCTCGGATCGGGCCTCGGGATGTTCGGTGAATCGTGGCAGTCTGGGGCTGAGGATGGTTTGCGCGATGGCCTGCCACTTCGCCCCCTGCACCGCGGTCAACAGGCCGCCGACTTTGAAGCTGCCATCGGCCTGCTGCCGCAGCCACAGACCCCGCTTCTCTTCCAGCTCACGGGCCGTGGTTCCGCGCCGTCCGGGTCGAGGTGGCCCTGCCACTGCGCGGCCATGATCGCGACCTGATCCGCGGACAACCCAAAGCCCTGATCCTCTGTGTGATCGGCCGCGAGCACCAGCATCCGCTCACACTCGGCAAGGTCGGCACCGTAGCCGACCCGTTTCGCCGAATCACCCAGCATCCTCGTGATCACCAGCGCCGAATCCACCCCCAGCCGGCCCGCCCGAAGAGCAGCCTGCACGGCAGGGAACCGGCTCTCGTTCGAGATACCCACCGCCGACACGCCCGACTGCACCGCCTTCCCGAGCTTCACCCGAACAGCGGCCGTGCGTTTGGATACCCCGGTCAGGGTGCTGATCAGCGACACCACATCCGTGCATCCATGTTTCACGGTCAGCCGGTCATCACCATGCTCAGCTTTCGACCGCTCAGCCAGCTCCCCAGCCATCTCGACAGCGAGCGCTTCAGCACATCGCAGTAGCCGTTCGATAGCCACCGCGCAGCCCACCAACACGTCGTCGGCAAGCCCACCGGGCGCGGCAGCAGCAAACCCACCCGTTCCCACCAGCGCCTCGACGGCCGCACGCAACGCCGTAAGCCGGGCGTCATCACAGCCCGAAGGCGGCAACCCGGGCGGGGTGGGTGGTGGTGTGTTCATACCCCAATTCAAACACCCACCACCGACAAATCCTCACCAAAACGGGTCGAAGCCCGGCATCTGTGGACAACTCCTTCGCACCCCGATTGTGGAGAACAAGACCACCCACCGACCAACCCGACTCTCCTCGTCTGGACCGCGACCACCGACCCTACCTCGAGCACTTCACCGGGTGAACGAGGATCTTCGGGGCGACCTCATGACGGCAGCTGGGTCGTTTCGTTCTGAGAGTCGAGTGCCTTTTCGATGGCGTCGCGCACCCGTTCGTCTTCTCGCACTTCCGCGCCGGCGCGGCCTCGGTGCTCACCGACCACACGGGCATCGTGCTATGGCTCGACTGACGAGCGCCGCGTCAGCGTCGACCGAGGCGCCGCTCGCCGGCTGAGCCGGTTTCGTAGGCCAGCCCGTAGTACGCGAACACCGCGGGTTCGTGGGCGGCGTCGAGCTCGCCGTCCGTCGCGATCGACGGGGCGTCTCTGACGTGTTTCTTCTCGAACTGCACCTTGACGTGCTTCGGAGCAACGAGCGCGCCGGCAAGCGGAACGAAGACGAGCTTCTGACCACTCAGGATGCCGACCTTCACAGTCGCGAATGTCGCCATGTCGCTCGCGGTGTCGAAGTAGATGCTCTCGAGAGATCCGATCTTGTCATCGCTCGGATCGACGACCGAGAGACCGATCCAGTCACGCAAATTCTCAGCCTCGAACATCCCTAACCCCATCCCTGCCAGGGCGACCCTGACTCCTTAGCTCAACGCTAGCGTGCATCCGCCACGCGCATGGTCTGACCCGCGCGGGCCGCGAATGCGGTGGCGGTGGCGGCGATCGTGTGCTGCATGACCCCGACCGCGGAGGTCGGCGCGACGTCGGCGGGGCGGGCGAGGCTGATCGTTCGGGTGAGCGTCGGCGCTTGGAGTCGTACCGATCGGAGGCCCGGGCGGTCGATGAGCACCATCGCGGGCACGATTGCGACACCGAGCCCGCGTTCCACGAACCGCAGTACAGCATCCATCTCGGCCCCCTCGAGAATCACGTCGGGCGTGAGATCCGCCGTCTGGAATGCCGTATCGGTCGTGGGGCGGAGGTCGTAGGTCTGACTGAACACGATCTGCGGCAGAACCGCGACATGCTCGAGCCCGATGGTGTCGCGGGTCGTGAGCGGCGGCGCGCTGGCAGAGGAGATCACCACGAGCTCCTCGACCAGCAGCGGGGTCACCCGGAAACTTTCGGCGGAAGCCGCATCCGACGTGGTGATGAGGGCCAGGTCGAGTTCGCCGGCGGCGAGTTCGTCGAGCAGCCGCCGAGATCCCTGTTCGGAGAGATGCAATTCGATGGCGGGGTATGCCGCGTGGAACGCGCTGAGCACCTCTGCGACGAGGCTGATGCAGAGGGTCGGAGTGGCTCCCAGTCGTACCCTGCCGCGCTGCAGGCCGGCGAGCTCGGCCAGTTCGCGGCGCACAGACGCCGCGTCGGCGAGCATGCGCCTGGCCAACGGCAGCAATGACTCGCCTGCCACCGTGAGCGTCGTACCGCCACGGCCGCGATGCAACAGTTCGACGCCGAGATCGTGCTCAAGCGACGCGATCTGACGGCTCAGCGAAGGCTGCGCGAGGTGCAGGTGCTCGGCAGCACGGGTGAAGTTGCCGAGCTGAGCCACCTCGACGAAGCCACTCAACTGTTCAAGGTTCACATCGATAGCCTATCCGCATCGTCACAACGACTTATATGCATTGGAGTAATTCAAAACCGAAGCCTAGCGTTGAATCATGAGTACTTCTGAACGCCAGATTTCCACCACCGTCCTTGTCATCGGCACCGGCGGCTCCGGCCTCCGCGCCGCCATCGAGCTCGCCGAAGCGGGGGTCGACGTGCTCGCCTTGGGCAAGCGCCCGAAGTCCGATGCCCACACCTCCCTGGCCGCCGGCGGCATCAACGCCGCCCTCGCCACCATGGATGCCGACGACAGCTGGCAACAGCACGCCGCCGACACCCTCAAAGAGAGCTACCTGCTCGCCAACCCGCACACCGTCGAGATCGTGACCTCGGGCGCGGCCCGCGGCATCGACGATCTCGAACGCTACGGAATGCCATTCGCGCGCGAAGCCGACGGCCGCATCTCGCAGCGCTTCTTCGGCGCGCACACCTACCGACGCACCGCGTTCGCCGGTGACTACACCGGTCTCGAGATCCAGCGCACATTGATCAATCGGGCTGGCCAGCTTCACGTGCCGATTCTCGACACGGTGTACCTCACGCGCATCCTGGTCAACGACGAGGGGGCCGTTTTCGGCGCCTATGGCTTCGACATCGAAGACGGCACGCGATACCTCATTCACGCTGATGCCGTCATCCTGGCCGCGGGCGGGCACACCCGCATCTGGCGGCGGACCTCGTCGCGACGCGACGAGAACACGGGCGACTCCTTCCGGCTGGCCGTCGAGGCGGGTGGGCGTCTGCGCGACCCCGAGCTGGTGCAGTTTCACCCCTCAGGCATCATCGAGCCCGAGAACGCGGCGGGAACACTCATTTCCGAGGCGGCGCGCGGCGAGGGCGGCATCCTGCTCAATGGCCTCGGCGAGCGCTTCATGCACAAGTACGACCCCGAACGGCTCGAGCTCTCGACGCGTGACCGGGTGGCTCTGGCCTGCTACACCGAGATCAAGGAGGGGCGCGGTACTCCGAACGGCGGGGTGTGGCTGGATGTCTCGCACCTGCCGCGCGAAACGATCATGACTCGGCTGCCGCGGGTCTACCAGACCATGCTCGAGTTGCAGATGCTCGACATCACGAAGGATCCGATCGAGATCGCGCCGACCGCGCACTACTCGATGGGCGGGGTCTGGGTGCGGCCGGAAGACCACTCGACCGACGTGCCCGGGCTCTACGCCATCGGCGAGGCGTCGTCGGGGTTGCACGGGGCGAACCGGCTGGGCGGCAACTCGCTGATCGAACTGCTCGTGTTCGGGCGCATCGTCGGCCAGGCTGCGGCCGCGTACTCGGCCGGGCTGCCGGCGCAGACGCGTTCAGCGGCGGCGGTATCGACTGCCCGTTCGCAGATCGACGCGCTGCTCGCAGCCGATGGGCCCGAAAACGTGCGGGCCCTGCAGCGCGATATCCGCAACACGATGACCGAGCACGCCGGCGTGGTGCGCAGCGAGCAGGGGCTGCTGGCCGGACTCGCTGAGCTCGACGCGATCGAGGCACGCATCCCCAACGTGGGCGTGCACCCCGACATCGCCGGCTATCAGGATCTCGCCCACGCGTTCGACCTCAGGTCTGCCGCCCTGGCAGCCCGTGCCACCCTCGAGGCGGCTCTCGAGCGCCGCGAAACCCGTGGCTGTCACAACCGCAGCGACTACCCCGATCTTGATCCCGAACTGCAGGTCAACCTGGTCTGGTCGCCGGCCACCGGCATCGAGCGCGAGCCCATCCCCGCCATCCCCGCCGACATCGTGGCACTGATGCGCGACGAGGTGTCGGTCGCCGGCAAGCTCGTGGAGTAGGGGCACCGTAGCGGTTGGGGGGGCGCCAAGCGACGTGATCGCTCTGCTGTGAGCAGAATTCTGCTGCGCGACGGGCGGGCGTCTGTTTGACTGGAGGGTATGACCGGCAGCGCAGCGCCAGACCCCATCCGCATCGGCAAGCCGTACGCGCTCGAACCGCTGTGGCGGCACATTCTCGGGCGCCAGCTCAGGATGCTGCGTCTCGACCGCGGCGAGAAGCTCGCCGATACCGCGGCACGGGCCGGTATCTCGCCGCAGTACCTTTCGGAGATCGAACGCGGGCTCAAGGAGCCCTCCAGCGAGATGATCGCCGCCATTGCCGGAGCGCTGGGGGTCACGCTCCTCAACCTCACCGAGCAACTCGCGAACGATCTGAGGGGGCTGAGCGGCGTGAGCGGTGCGCGCCACGTCGAGTCACGTCACGAACTCGCCTCCTCGCGAGAGATCGCTTTTCCGCGTGGCAGCATCGAGGTCAGCAGCCTTCCTGCGCGCGAGGTTCTGGCGTTCGCCGCCTGACGATTTCGCCCATCCGAGGGTGGGAACTCGGGCGGTTGGCCAGCCGAGGGTTCGCCACCCGTCGGTTCGTCACCCGCACGCACGTCATCGCGCGAGGGTGCGTGGGCGCATCCTGATCTCGTCGATGAGGCCATACTGCCGTGCGGCTTCTGCGGTGAAGATCCGATCACGATCGGTGTCATGGCGCAGGGTCTCGGCCGTCTGCCCGGTGTGCTCGGCGAGCACCTCCTCCAGATCGGCCCTGATGCGCACGAGCTCGTCGGCCTGCAGGATCAGGTCGGGAATCGAGCCCCGCCCCTGCCCGGCGGGCTGGTGCAGCACCACGCGCGCATGCCGCAGAGCCGAGCGCCGACCCG
The DNA here is from genome assembly GCA_025463745.1 of Subtercola sp. Lineage (GTDB taxonomy): Bacteria > Actinomycetota > Actinomycetes > Actinomycetales > Microbacteriaceae > Subtercola. Next base: position 73,596 of record JAODBB010000061.1, on the reverse strand, counting down.
GTTCACCCGCCGCCAACAGTGCTGCCCCCGCGCCGACAGCTTCGCCCACGCAGGTCGTCGCAACAGGGGAAGTGATGAACTGCATGGTGTCGTAAATGGCGAGCATCGCCGACAGGTCACCGCCTTCGCAGTTGATGTAGAGGTTGATCTCCTGGCCGGAGCCGTCTGACTCGAGGTGGAGCAGCTGCGCGATGAGGGCGTTGGCGACTCCGGAATCGATGCCCGTGCCGAGGTAGACGATCCGTTCGCTCAGCAGGTGGGAGTAGACATCCATGATTCGCTCGCCGCGCGGGTGCTGAGCGATGACATTGGGAATCGTGTAACTGCTCATGCCTGAACCTTGATCCCGATCGGCTGGCGTGGGGCGGGCAGAACCTGCTCGAACGAATCCACGATGCTGTCGATGAAGCCGTATGCCCGCGCCTCGGGCGCAGTGAACCAGCGGTCGTGCAGCGAATCCTCGAAGATCGTGTCGATCGGCTGCCCCGTGTCATTCGAGATGATGCCGAGCACCGTCTCTCTCATGTGTCGCAAGTCGTCGGCTTGCACCTCGACTTCAACAGCAGACCCGCCGATGCCTGCCGAACCCTGGTGCATCAGGATGCGGGCGTGCGGTAGCGCCGCACGTTTTCCCGCCGTGCCCGACGACAGTAGGAACTGACCGGCGCTGCAGGCCAGGCCGATGGCGAGCGTCGAGACATCGCAGGGGATGAGCCGCATGACATCGCGGATGGCCAACATCGAGGCGACCGAGCCGCCGGGCGAATGGATCCAGAGCGCGATGTCGGCGGCGGGATCCTCGGCGGCGAGCGTGAGCAATTGGGCCGCCAACAGCATTCCGTTGTCGTCGTCGAGCGCGCCGTCGAGCACGAGTATGCGTTTGAGCAGCAACTGCTGCCGCATGGTGTCGGTGAACATCGGGGGTCTGTCGTCGTGTGCCATGTGATCACTCTCGCCCGTAGGAGCGGCGAACGGGCGGGATGCTGCCCGCAGCCGATCTGCTGCGGGCAGCGCCTTCGACGCAGGGCACTCGAGTCTCACCGAAGGCATTGCGCTGTACGAAGAAGCTCATGCCGAGCTCGTCGCCATCGGCGCCGACGGGTTCGCCCGGTTGTGCGCCGGCATCATCTGGCGAACAAGCGAAGAGCTGGCGGGCGAGAGCGACGACGTGCTGGGGGTGCTCACAGGGCACCAGCAACGCATCGCCGGCTACGTCGCGGACGGGTACACCAGCGCAGAGATCGGCCAGATGATGCACCTGTCGAAGAAGACGATCGATTTTCACGTGAGCAACATCGTGCTGCGGCTCGGGCTGAAGACCAGGCGCGAGATATCGCGCGTCGTTCGCCCCAGCCGCTGACGCGAGATCTGCTTCACTCCTTGGTCGCGCCGGCCAGCATGCCGGAGACCAGTGCGCGCTGCGAGAACAGGAACAAGATCAGCACGGGCAAGATGGCGATGATTATCGCCAGAGCCAGTTCCGGGCTGGTGATATTCAGCCCCTTTCCGGCGACCGGGTTGAACGACGGGGTGGAGGAGAGCAGTTGGTTGAGGCCGACCTGGATCGGGAACTGGTCACTGTTCGGCAGCACGAGGTAGGGCAGAAAGAAGTTGTTCCAGTTGTTCACAAAACTGAAGAACGCGATGAGCCCGACCACGGGTTTGGCGAGCGGCAGAGCGATACTCCAGAACACCTGCCACTCATTGCAGCCATCGATGCGGGCGGCCGAGAGCAGATCTCGCGGCAGGCTCGTTGAGAAGTAGATGTACACCAAGTACACCCCGAACGGGTAGAACGAGAACGGCAGGATGATCGACCACACCGTGCCGATGAGCCCGAACAGGTTCAACTCGAGGAAGGTGGGGAGCACCAGTGCCGCCGAGGGCATGATCATCACCACGAGCGTGATCGTCAGCAGCGACTTGCGACCGCGGAACCGGGTCAGGGCCAGCGCGTAGCCGGCGGGCACGCTTGTCGCGAGCGTCAAGACGAGAGATCCGGCGGAGTAGATCGCCGAATTCTTCAGCCACACGAAGATCACTCCGTCTTGGAATGCCGTCAAGTGCTGCCAGGCGGCGCCGACCTGATCGAATGAGCCGAATGACAGCGGAAACTGACTGATCAGTTCTCCCGCGGTCTTAGTGGGAGCGAGCAGCAGCCAGATGACCGGCAGCACGAAGAAGACCACGAGGAGAGCGAGGATCACCACCACGATGAGGGTGGAGGCGAACCGTGACGCGCGACGGCCATCGGTCGGCCGGCGCTGGGCGAGTGTGGAGGAAGTCATTCGTCATCTACCTTGAACAGGCCGGAACGGCTCACCAGGATGGCTGCAACGATCAGGCCGAGGGCGAGCAGAAACAGGGAAATCGCGGCGGCTCCGTTGAAGTCGCCGTACTGAAAGGCGTACACATACGCGAGCTGGTTCGGCGACCAGGTAGAACTCACCCGGCCGAGACTGGCCGTTTGCAAGAGCTGCGGTTCGACGAAGAGCTGGGTGCCCGCCGCAAAGGCGAGGATCGCCATGTACACGATCCACTTTCGGATCATCGGGATCTGAATGTGCCAGGCCGCCTTCCAGGGACCAGCCCCGTCCATTCGCGCGGCCTCGAGCACCTCGTCGGGAATGTTGTTGAGCGCGCCGTACATCACGACGATCCATCCACCTGCGCCCGTCCAGAATGCGATCAGAACGAGGATCACGGGCAGGTTCGCTGGTGCGAGCACCGCCGCGAACGACTCGAGACCCATCGCCCGCAGGAGGCCTGACGCCGGGCTGACGGCCGGATCGAGCATGAAGAGCCAGACGAGCACACTCGCCACGCCGGCTAGGGCTCCCGGAATGTAGTAGACGAAACGGAATGCCGCAGCCAGGCCGGGTCGCATTCGGGCGCGCAGGATGACGGCGACGACGACCGTGACGACGATGACCAGCACGAGCCACATCACGAGATACACGAAGATGTTGAAAAACGCCGGCGCGAACCGGTAGTCCTGAACGACCTTGATGAACTGGCCGAGGCCAGTGAACTGGCCGCGATCGTTCGTGAACGCCAGATAGATGGCATAGCCGGTGGGGACGATGCCGAACGCTATCAAGAAGAGCGTGTAGCCCGAGACGAAGAGATATCCGGTCAGGCCGGCCCGGCCCGGCCGGCGCCGCGGAACTCCGCGACGCCGGCTGGGCTTGATGCCGATGGTTGTTGCCAACCGGTCGGCTTCGAGAGTAGTCATTTCGTGGTGACCGTGTATCCGACCGACTGTGCTTCGTTGACGATCGCGCTCTGCCATGCGGGAAGCGTTTCCGTCAGGGTTTTGCCGGCGGTGATGGCGGGGAGCACCACACTCGACCAGGCAGTGGCGTCGCTGAACTTGGTGTTCGACCATCCTGTCCACACCTGGTTCGCCGCGGTCTCGAACGGACCGCTGATGTCGTCGGCGAAGTAGGAGGAGTTGGCCGGGTTGGCCAGCCATGTCGTCGCGCCGGGCGTGTATGCCGGATAGGTGGGTGCGCTCTGCAGGTTCGCGTCAGACGTCGTGAGCCACTTGGTGAGAGCGGTCGAGGCCGCCAGGTTCTTGGAGTGCGACGAAACCATCCACACGCCACCGCCGACATTGCCCGTGTAGGCGTCGGACTCGCCATCCCACTTCAATGGGTTGGCAGCCGCGATCTGGCCGGCAGGCGTGTTGAAGGCCGAGTTGAAGAGATACTGGCCGTACCACGACGGACCGTTCGCCATGAGAACTTTGCTGCCATCGAAGCCCTGGCTGAAAAAGCCCTGCGTGGTCACGGATTTCGCCGCGATGAGGTTGTCGAGCAGAGAGGCCATGCGGGTGCAATTCGTGTCTTGCAGGGCGACCCGGAGTGTCCCGTCATCCTGCAGTTGCTGAGCCGGGCATTGGCTCGACCAGAAGTAGCTCTCCTGCGAGTTGGTGTCACCAACTGCGCCGACGAGGTAGCCAGGATGCTCTTGTCCGACCTTTACGCCGAGTGCTTCGTATTCTTCCCACGTGGTGGGCACCTGGTAGCCCCATTGATCCATCAGAGCCTTGTTGTACCAGAGCACGACCTGTGCAATATCGTTGCGCAGGCAATAGGTGTGCCCATCGAACTCGCACGGGGTGAGCGACCCTTTCGCGAAGTTGTCGAGCGTCGATTGGTCGACCAACCCCTCGTCGAGAGGCGCCGCGAACGGAACGCTTCCCGCAGTGGTGGGCTGAGAGGCCCAGGTCACGTCGGTCGGCGAGCCGAAGACGACATCCGGCCAGCCACTGCCGGTGCGGTCGAAGAGCTGAACCTTGGTTTGAAGGTAGGTGGAGCCGTCGGCACTGCCGTCGTAGGTGACGATGTTCATTTTCACGTCAGGGTTCAGCTTCTGGTAGGCCTGCACGGCGGGAAGCCTGGTCGAGTCTGCCCAGACCGTGATCTCGGAGGTGTTGTCCTGGGCCACTGGCGAGAATGTCGCAGCGGTATCCGAGGCGGATTGGTCGGTGCTTGCGCAGCCGCTCAGCGCCGCGAGGGCGCCGATGGTGATGAGTGCGAGTGCGCCGGAGGCTGTGCGGCGGTGCGAGAGTCGGAGTCGTGGAGACTTCATTGTCTTGCCTTTCTTAGTATTGTTCAAGGGCTTGGGGCTCATCGGGTAGGAGTGACGGACGTCGGGTTAGGCGGCCTCCTCAACGAACGGCGCAAGCTCGGCCGGGTAGTCGAGACCGACTGGCAACGCGATCCCGGGCGCACGTGGTGCATGCACGAGTCCGTTTTCATCGACGTAGCGCTCGCGTGTGACCGTGGCCGATGTCACCAATGACTCGTAGTAGGTGGTGTTGGAGATCGCCATGCAGAGGTGGTGGTTCGGGATGTCTGAACCGTGCACCTCGGCCCGGAGTCGGTAGGAGTCGGCGAGATGTGCAGTGCGCATTGCACCGGTGATTCCTCCGCGCAGCGTCGTGCTGGCTCGCACCCCGAACGTCGCGGCTCCGGATGCGATGAAGTCCCCGGAATTCATGTGCGAGCCATCTGACGTCTCGGCGACGAGAAGCGGCACGTCGACGGCGCGAGCCAGGCGACCGTAGGCACTGATGCTGAACTCCCGCATCGGCTCCTCGTACCAGAGATAGTCCGCTGCACTCAACGCTTTGCCGAGGTAGATGGCGTCGGGGAGATCAAAGCCGGCAGAACCGTCATACATGAGAGGAACGTCGCCGCCGACATGTTCTCGGAGCGCAACCGAGAGCTCGGCGTCGCGGCGAGCATCCCCCCAGGCGTGGAGCTTGATGCCCTGATAGCCGAGTTCGAGACATTGGTCGGCGACGTCGAGGTACTCCTCGATCGTGGTGAACGTCGACGTCGATGCATAGGCCGGGATAGAGGTGCGGAATCCGCCGAGAACCTGCCACGTGGGTTGATCGTGCATGCGGCCCGCCAGATCCCAGAGCGCGATATCGATGAGGCCGAGAGCGGGAAGCGGCAGTTCGTGGATGCGGTCGAGCTCCCAGACGCGGTGCCACAGCCATTCACGCTGTAACGGGTCTTGCCCGAGCAACTCGGGGCGGAATACCCGCTCGACGAGGTCATCGAGCACGACCGCGGCACCGGGCCGGGCGAACAGCGCGACTCCTTCGGCCCCGTCATCCGTGCCGATGCGCAGCACGGCGCCATCACCGGCGGGCGCACTCCCGGCCAGCCCTCTTCTCCACTTGAACGGCGGGTCTACCGCTGGAACATGAACCCGGATGGATTCGACGTGCGTGATCTTCATAGCTGCTTTCTGATTCGGTGTGTCGGACGCGAAGAGTGATGTGCCCTAGAAGCCGCCGTAGACCTGGAGCTCATAGATGCTGCCGCCATTCCCGTTCGAGTTGGTGACACTGAGGCGCACATACCGCGCCTCCACGGGGTTGGCCAGGAACGAATAGTTTGTGCGGTCGGTGGTGCGGGTGCCGGTGTGATCATCGAAGGTCGACCAGCTCACGCCGTCGGTGGAGTACTCGAGCAAGTACTCGTATCCGCTTTGCAGTTCGAACGTGGTGACGGCGCTGTTGATGCTTGTCACGGCGCCCAGATCGACCTGGATCCACGATGGATCGGGTTGACCGAGGCCCTGAGCCCATCGGGTCGAAAGATCTCCGTCTACTGCCAGGCCCGGAGTGTTCGGCTGCGAGTAGGAGGAGACGGTGACGGGCTTGCCCACCGCGAGATCTGTGTCTGAGGGAAGTGTGGCTGTCGTCGCCGCACTCGGTGCGGACTCATTGCCTGCGGCATCCCGAGCGACCACCGTGTAGCTGTGAGCCGAACCAGGTGTGAGACCACCCAGACGCACGGCCGTCGCTGAGGTCAGCGCCACCTGGGCGCTGCCGTCGTACACCGCATAGCCGGAAACACCCACGTCGTCGGTGGAGGCGGGCCACGTCAGATCGAGCAGACTCGGCAGCTGCACGGTGACGCTCGGGGCGGCCGGGGGTGTCGGTGCCTGGGTGTCGCCGCCCGTCGACGGCTGACCGTAGACCTCGAGCTCATAGATGCTGCCGCCGTTGCCGCTTGTTCCGGTGATCGTCACTCGGAGGTAGCGGCCGGTGACAGGTGCCGGCGGAACCGAGTAGTTCGCAGCCTCGGTGGTGTTGCTGCTGCTGTGATCCTCGACGGTCTTCCAGGTGAGTTCGTCGCTCGAGGCTTCAACCTTGTACGCATATCCGCTTGCCTTCTCGAAGGTCGTGATGACACCAGAGACGTTGTACTGCTTTCCGAGGTCTACCTGGATAAAGGACGGATCGGGTAGACCAAGTCCCTGTGCCCAGCGCGTGGACAGGTCACCATCGACGGCATTCGCCGGGTAGTTCGTTTCGGAATCCGACGAAGCGGTGACGGGCTTGTTCAGGGCGAGGTCTGTGCCAGACGCGGTGGTGACAGTGAGCGCCGGGCTCGCGTTCGACTCATTGCCCGCCGCGTCTCGAGCCGTTACCGTGATGGTGTATTTCGTCGCCGCAGACAGGCCGGTCACTCGCACACTCGGGTTCTTGCTCGCACTCACCAAGGCGCCGTTCACGAACACCGAGTATCCGGTCACACCGACGTTGTCGGTCGATGCGGGCCAGGTGAGCTCGGTGACTGTCGGAAAGCTCGTTGTGGCCGAGGGCACGCCCGGCGCTGTCGGGGCTGTCGAGTCTGCCGGCGCCGGGGTGGGATCGAGGTATCGGTAGTTCGGCTCGAGGCCTGCGTTCGTGACGATGCTCGCCGGCAGGCTGTCGCAGCTCGGCACCGTCGAATTGTTGGCAATGGTGTCTCCGGTGCTGTTGAACTGGGCACTGTATTGCGGAGTCGTTGTGTAGTTGCGGTCGGCGGTGATGTCCATGCCGTGATTGAGAAGGAGCCATTGGTAGGCGATGTCGCAGAAGGCATTCTGTGTGGTGTGCCAGTCGCGGCTTCCCTCGTCTTGGTAGATCGCACCGTAGGCATGCTCTGGCACGTCGGTGATGAGATTGCCGGAGATCACGCTGTTCGGACTGGCACTGAGCGTGTAGATGGCTCCGCCGTCTGCCTGGTACTTCATGATGTCGCTGATGACGTTGTCACTGACCACGGTGTCGGTGCTGGTGGTGGGGGTGTCGTAGATCGGCACCCCCGAGTTGCCTGGATAGTTGGTGTCACCCCCCTGGTCGGTGAGTCCCCAGCCCCAGCCGACAGAGATCCCGCTGTAGGGCAGGTCGTACACCTTGTTGTGTTCGATGGTCGTGTGGTCGGTGTATCCGGCGAGGATGCCGACCGAACCGTTGTAGAGGTTGGCGACTTTGGTCACGACGTTGTCGCTCACCAGGGTGTTCTTCGTCACCGATCGCTGGTCGGTCGGATGGTGATCGATGACGTCTGTGCCGCCGATCTGGATGCCGGTGGCCGCGACGTCGGTGAAGACGTTCCCGACGATGTCGGTGCCCTGCGTACCGGTATTCAGGTTCAACCCGACGGCGCCGAGGTGCGTGAAACGGTTGCCGGTGAAGGAGATGCTGTGGCCGTAGCTGACGTTGACGGCTCCGGGTGTCTTCTGCCAGTACAGTCGCGACGAGTCGAAGGTGGGATAGGTGTCTCCGACGATTCGGAAGCCGGCTTGTCCTTCGACCATCCCATCGGCCGAGCTGGGCGCGAGCCAGGTGGAATAGGAGAAAGTGATCCCCTGGAAGCTGATGTTGCTGACGGGCTTGTCAATGGTTCCGTTGATGTCGACGAGGTCTTGCACCTTGGGAATGGTCACGGTTGCCGTCGCCAGATTCTGCGCGGCTTTCGGCATGTAGTAGAGGTCTCCGGCCGACGTGTCGAGATACCACTCCCCCGGAGTGTCGAGCAACTCGTAGGCGTTCTCGATCCAGGTCGGGTTCTGAATCTCCTGACCCTCGTGCAGGTTGGCGTTGTTCCAACACGGTTGCTGTATCGTCATTGCGGTTCCGACGATGGAGTCCACCGGGCATCGATACATCATCCAGCCCCACCGGCTGACGACCTCGATGTTCTTTTGGTTCTTGTACGCGTCGAGGCTGGTGTCTGTGATGGTGTACCCGGTGGCGGTCTTCGTGAAACCGCTGGGGTTGTCTCCCCCGCGGGCGCGGGTCTCGAGTTCTCCGTCGACATAGAGCTCACGGGTATCGACGTTTCCGACGTGCGTCTTGTAGATGCCGCGGGCGGCGTCTGATATTGTCCAGCCGCTCACCGTCTGGCCGCCGCTGATGACCGGGTGCGCGCCGGGCGCCGCCTCGTAGGTGATGGTGTGGCCGTTTCGACCGGAGTCCCGTTCGCCGAAGGTCAGAGTCTTATCGAGGGTGTACGTGCCGTCGGCGAGGATGACGTTGATGTCGGTGAGCCCCAGCACGTTCACCGCCTGGGCGGCGATCTGTGCTGCGGAGAGAGTGCGGAAAGGGTGGGTCTTGGTTCCCAGCTGCACACCACTGCCGGTGGGCGCCACGTAGACCGAGAGGGCAGGCAGCTTGGCCGCGGGCGCAGGTGCGGCATCTGCAGCAGTGGGAACGAGGAGCATCATCGCCCCGACAGCAGCGATGGCGGCGATGACTTTGGCGGGGAAAATGGCATGGGGGTATCGCGGAATCTTCGACATTGAATTTCCTTTACAGAGAGTGTGGGGTGCGACTAGGCGCGGTTATTGAGGGTGAAGATCCGGTCGCGAATCTTGCGTTCGAATTGGTGCTGCGTGGTGTCGATGTGCTCTGTCATGAGATTGGTCGCGAGATCCATGTCGCCGTCTGCGATCGCATTGGCGATCGCGACATGCTGCCGACCAGCGACTTCCAGCGAACCGGGCACGTCTCCGTGAAACAGAAGCACGTCGCTCTGCGCGGCGTAACGCCGCACATTGGAGACACTCGCTTGAAGGAACACATTCTGAGCGGCAATCGCGACCGCGTCATGGAAGACCGCGTCAGCGTGCGCGAACGCGTCGACGGAGTTCTCCGAGCCGGCGCGCTCGGATTCCGCTGCAGCGTCGCGGATTGCCCGGACCTGAACGGGATTCGCCAGCGTCGCAGCGCGGCGCGCCGTCTCGATCTCGATCAGCCGCCGATAATCCAGCAGCATGAGAACCTGCTGCATGTCAGTCGGTTGATAGTGCGCGAGTTCGTCTTCACCGAACCCGGAGGTCGAAGCAGCGACGAAAATACCGGCGCCTTTGCGCACGCTGAGTCGGCCGATGGCTGCGAGTACCTTCACCGCTTCGCGTGTCACGTTGCGGGTCGCGTCGAGGATGTCTGCCAGCCCTTGCTCGGTGGGCAGCCGGTCGCCGGGCTTGAGGTTCTCGTGGGCGATGTACTGCAGCAGACGTTCGGCAACGAGTTCGTACCCAGGACGGTACCGATCGTCAGCGAATTCGGCGTCTGCAACTTCAGCGCCCTTCGCGGTGGTATTCACGACTGCCTCCTGGGGTCATCGAACAAGTACGTTCACGAATGAGTATGACACATCTGAAGATAGATGCAATCTATTTTCGATTTCAAGTTCGATGGACAGGGAAATCCATCGAAATACGCTCTAATGGCGGGAATGTCTGGGCGGCCATTCTCAGATGGTCATGAAATAGATATGATTCTTTGATCCGCGCCGATCTTCTCCCACTCCCCGAAGCGAACTGATGCTCACAGACCTGCCCGAATCCGACCTCCGCACCTATACAAGCTCGCAGTCGTGCCCTGACGACTTCGATGAGTTCTGGTCGCATACACTCGACGAAGCCCGCTCCTTCGCGCCGAACGCGACCGTCACCCTGACCCCCACCGGCCTTTCGACGATCGACACGTATGACGTCAGATTCTCCGGCTTCGGCGGCGAGCGCGTCGCGGCATGGTTGCGGGTGCCGGCAGGCACAACCGAACCGCTGCCCACCATCGTCGAATTCGACGGATACGGGCGAGGCCGCGGTGATGCGATCCAAAACCTGTTGTGGGCCTCCGCAGGATTCGCGCATCTCGAAATGGACACTCGCGGCCAGTCGTGGAGCGGGTGGACGAACGACACCCCCGATCCTCACGGCTCAGACGCACACGCTCCCGGAATGCTGACGAAGGGCATCCGGCAGCGCGAAACCTACTACTACCGACGCGTGTATGCAGACGCCGTGCGGGCGATCGACGCAGCGCGCACCCTTCCGCTCGTGGACCCCGATCGCATCGGGCTTCTGGGCACAAGCCAGGGCGGCGGAATCGCCCTCGCTGTCGCCGGCCTGACGAACGGAATCGCGGCCCTCGTCGCCCGCGTACCGTTCCTCTGCGATTTTCCGCGAGCATCCACTATCACCGATTCTCACCCGTACCGGGAGCTCGCCGATTACCTCTCCGTCTACCGGAATGACACCGCGTCGATCCATCGAACGCTGGCGTACTTCGACGGCGTCAACTTCGCGGCCCGCGCAACGGCGCCTGCCCGGTTCACCGTGGGCCTGATGGATTCCGTGTGCCCACCCTCGACTGTTTTCGCCGCGCACAATGCCTATCGAGGCGAACGACAACTCACCGTCTGGCCGTACAACGGTCACGAAGGGGGAGGCGTCGTCGACGATCTGTCGGCGCTGGCGACCTTTCGCGAACTGCTCTGAGACCACAGCACCACAGCACAGCACAGCACCGCACCGCACCGCACCGCACCGAGACGGTGAAACGCGCGTTATCGTTCCAGCACGACTGCGAGCCCCTGTCCGACACCGATGCAGATCGCAGCGACAGCGACACCGCCGCCTCGACGCTTCAGTTCGTGTGCGGCGTGACCGATGATGCGGCCGCCGGATGCGCCGAGCGGGTGACCTATCGCGATCGCTCCGCCGTGGATGTTGAGCTTCGCGGGGTCGAGGTCGGGCCAGCCGGCAAGGCAGGCGAGGCTCTGTGAGGCGAAGGCTTCGTTGAGTTCGACGAAGTCGACGTCGGCCCAGGTCTTACCGGCGCGAGCGAGCGCTTTGTTCGCGGCCTCGATGGGAGCGATCGGAAAGTCATCGGGGTCGACGCCGTGTGCCGCTCGTCCCGCGACTCGAGCGAGCGGCTCGGTGGAAAGAGCGTTCTCTGCCCCGAGCAGCACCGCCGACGCTCCATCGTTGATCGACGAGGAATTGCCGGCCGTCACGGTGCCCGAGCCGTCGGTCGCGAACAGCGCCCTCAAGGCCGCGAGCTTCTCGACCGACGTGTCGTCGCGAATGCCTTCGTCGCGCGCGAGTTCGTGGCCCGGCACCTGCACAATTTCGTCGTCGTACGCTCCGGATGCCCAGGCCTCCGCCGCCCGGCGGTGCGAGCCGACCGAGAATTCGTCTTGAGCCTCACGGCTGATTCCCCAGACCCGCGCGATCTTCTCGGCGGCCTCGCCGTTGCCGATCGTCCAGTGTGCCGGCAGAGCACGGTTGGTCATCCGCCAGCCGATCGAGGTGTTCCAGAGCGTCTGGTTTCCGACCGATGGCCACGGCTTCGCCGATTTCTCGACCACGAACGGGGCCCGGCTCATCGACTCGACTCCGCCGGCGAGAACGAGCTCCGCATCACCCGACTCGATTGCTCTGGACCCTTGGATCACCGCTTCGAGCGATGACGCGCAGAGTCGGTTGACGGTGACACCGGTCACGCTCGTCGGAAACCCGGCGAGCAACGCGCCGAACCGTGCGACGTTGCGGTTGTCTTCGCCGGCCTGGTTGGCGTCACCGAAGATCACGTCGGCGATCCGCGCCGGATCGACGCCCGTGCGCTCGACCGCGGCGCGCATGACGACGGCGGCCAGATCATCCGGCCTGACCGCCGAGAGGGCACCACCCGCGCGACCGAACGGGGTACGCAATGCGTCGTAGATATAGGTGGAGGTCATGTGTGTCTCTCGGTTCTTTCGAAGGCCGGCGCGATTGCAGCACGTAGTGCCTAGGCCCGCGCGGCGTGGGTTTCGTCGGCCAGTTCGAGCGTCAGGAGCTCACTCAGTTCACCAACGGTATTGTCGCCGAAGAGTTCACGAACGGCGAAGCCGTTGGGGGTCACGTCGAACACGGCAAAATCGGTGTACACGCGCGAGACGCAACCGAGGCCCGTGAGCGGGTAACTGCAGGTCGTGACCAGCTTCGATTCGCCCTGTTTGGTGAGCAGATCCATCATGACGTACAGGTGCTTCGCGCCGATCGCGAGATCCATGGCCCCGCCAACGGCCGGAATCGCGCCCAGCGCCCCGGTCGACCAGTTCGCCAGGTCGCCGTTCTCAGCGACCTGAAAGGCACCGAGCACGCACACATCGAGGTGACCGCCGCGCATCATTCCGAACGAGTCGGCGTGGTGAAAATACGACGCCCCGGCAAGGGCGGTGACGGGTTGCTTGCCCGCGTTGACGAGGTCGGGGTCGACCCGAGCCGTCTCGGGCGCCTCTCCCATGCCGAGCATGCCGTTCTCGGTGTGCAGGATGATCTCCTGATCTTCGGGCAGATCGTTCGCCACCAGGGTCGGTGCTCCGATTCCGAGGTTGACGTACGAACCCTCCGGAATGTCAGACGCGATCCGCTTGGCGAGCTCCTGCCGGCTGAGCTGTGTGGTCATGCTCCACCCTCCGCTTCGGCACGGTCATGAGCCGACTCGAGCGGCCGGCCGTGGAGATCAACACCGCCGATGAAGACGCCATCCTTCAGCCACGGGCGCTCACCGAGCGCGACGACTCGGTCGACGAAGATGCCCGGCGTCACGACTGTCTCCGGGTCAAGGCGCCCCAGTTGCACGATCTCGTCGACTTGCACGACAGTGGTCACGGCGGCACTCGCCATGATCGGCCCGAAGTTACGAGCTGTCTCGCGATAGATCAGGTTGCCCCAGCGATCGGCCTTGAACGCGCTGATGAGCGCGACATCGGCTTTGATCGGGTACTCGAGCGCGTAGACGCGCCCGTCGATCTCGCGGGTCTCCTTGCCTTCGGCCAACTGCGTGCCGACCCCGGTCGGGGTGAAGAACGCGCCGATGCCCGCGCCGGCCGCGCGGATGCGCTCGGCGAGATTGCCCTGTGGCACCAGTTCGAGCTCGATCGCACCCTCACGGTAGAGCCCGTCGAACACCCAGGAGTCCGATTGCCGCGGGAACGAGCAGATGACCCGGCGTACCCGGCGTTTCGCGAGCAACGCTGCTATGCCGACATCGGCGTTACCCGCGTTGTTGCTGACGATCGTGAGATCGCCCGCGCCTTGCTCGATCAGCGCGTCGATGAGTTCGACGGGCTGGCCGGCCCGGCCGAACCCGCCGATCATCACCGTCGCGCCGTCGGGGATGCCCGCCACCGCGTCAGCGACCGATGAAACGGATTTGTCGATCATCCGCGTTCCATGAATTCAGCGACGAAGGCGGTATTGAAGTCGCCGCTTGTGAACTCGGCGCTCTCGAGGATCTTCTTGTGGAAGGGCGCCGTCGTTATCACGCCGTCGATCACGAGCTCATCGAGCGCTCGGATCATTCTGACGATGGCTTCGTCGCGGTTCTGGCCCCAGCAGATGAGCTTGCCGATCATCGAATCGTAGAACGGGGGGATGGTGTAGCCGGTTTCGATGTGGGTGTCCATTCTGACCCCGAAGCCGCCGGGCTGCCGGAACGTCGAGATCGTGCCGGGGCCGGGTGCGAAGCCCCGATCAGGGTCTTCGGCGTTGATGCGGCACTCGATCGCGTGTCCACGGATCACGACATCATCCTGAGTCATCGTCAGCGGAATACCTCCGGCGATCTGGAGCTGGAGTTTGATGAGGTCGATGCCGCTGACCTCCTCAGACACGGGGTGCTCGACCTGGATGCGGGTGTTCATCTCGATGAAGTAGTACGTGCGTTCGATGTTGTCGAACACGAACTCGATGGTACCGGCGTTGCGGTAGCCCACCTCTTGGCACAGAGCGACGGCGGCCAGGGCGAGCCCCCTGCGCAGTTCCGCATCGAGAACCGGAGAGGGTGATTCCTCGATCAGTTTCTGGTTGCGCCGCTGTGTGGTGCAGTCCCGCTCCCCGAGGTGCAGGGTCGTCGTGCCGTCGGAGATGACCTGTATCTCGATGTGCCGGATGTCGGTGAGGTACCGCTCGATGTAGACCGACGGGTCGCCGAAGGCGACTTCGGCTTCTGACATGATCTCGGAAAGGTCTTTCTCGAGCGTCTCGGCCCGCTGCACCACGCGCATACCGCGCCCGCCGCCGCCCGCGGCCGCCTTGATCAGCAGCGGGTAGCCGACCTCGCTCGCCACGGCGAGGGCCTCGCTGTACTCGGCGATCGCGCCGACCGAGCCGGGCACGGTCGGTACGCCGGCGCGGCGGGCGATCTTCTTGGCCTCGATCTTGTCGCCCATGTTGCGAATGACCTCCGAGGAGGGCCCGATGAAGACGATGCCCTCCTCTTCGCACAGCGCAGCGAAGTCGGCGTTCTCAGACAGAAAGCCGTAGCCGGGGTGGATGGCGTCGACCTTGAAGGCGAGTGCGGCCGAGATCACCGCGCTGGCGTTGCGGTAGCTCAGCGCCGCTTGCGGGGGGCCGATGCAGATGGCCTGATCTGCCAGCTTGACCGGCAGCGAGTCGGCATCGGCCTCCGAGTAGACGAGCACACTGCGGATGCTCAGTTCTTTACACGCCCGGATGATGCGCAGCGCGATCTCTCCGCGATTCGCTATCAGCACGCTTTTCAGCGGTGCGGCCATGCGCTCCTCCTTCGCTATCGATGTCACGCTTGGCGCTTGATCACCATGAGCGGCTGACCGTATTCGACTGCCTGGTTGTCGTGCACCAAGATCCGCGAGACGGTGCCCTCGACCTGTGCCTCGACGTTGTTCATCAGTTTCATGACCTCCACGATGCACAGCACCGTCTCGGCGCTGACCGTGTCACCGACTGCCACGAACGCGGGCGACCCGGGCTTCGGAGACGCGTAGTACGTTCCGACCATGGGCGCCTTGATCAGCACCTCGTCGGCCGCCAGTTCGTCAGCGGATGCTGCGACCGCGGGCACGACGGATGCCGGGGTAACAGGGGCGGGGCTGACAGCCGGCGCTGCTGCCTGGGGGGGTAGCGCTGCGAGCGCTGCAGTCGAGGGCGCACTGGGTGCGGCGACGGCGGCCGGCGCGGCGGCGGCTTGGCCGGGGGCTTGGACGGCCGGTCGCTGGCGGTCACGGGAGATGAACAGCTCCACGTCGCCGAACTTGATCGACAGTTCGCGCACGTCGTCGGTCAGATTCACCCAATCGACGATTCGTTGGAGTTCTCTGGCATCGGGCGGGTTAAGCGGCATCTTCACTGTCTCCTTTTTCAAGAATGATCTGCAGGTCTGCTGTCTTCAGCGACTGCGTTCCGGTCGGGCTCTTCGCGTACAGCGACTTGATCAGGCTCAGAATCGGCCCGTAGATCTCATCTGGGTTGCCGCCAGCGGCCACGGTCTTCTTCATCTCATCGACCTGGTCGCCGGCGAACATCGCACGAAGCAATAAGAAATCGATGCTCTCCTCGGGATGCAGCTCGCGCAGCGCAGGAAGCATGGGCTCGATGGCAGCGGGCTCAAGAGCGATGTTCGACGCTCCATTCGCGATGATCTTCTCGAGGATCTCCGGGTCGATCGGGCCGAGCAGCGCGCCGTAGTAACCGAGCGCGTACTTCTTGATCTCGTTCGGCACCAGCTTGTACCGCTCACCAGAGATGACGTTCATCACCGCCTGGGTTCCCACGAACTGAGCGAACGGGGTGATCATGATGGGGAACGCGAGCTCTTCGCGCACCCGGGCCGTCTCCAGCAGCAATTCGTCATATCGGTCCGACAGCCCCGCCGTGGCGAGCTGTGAGTGAAAATTCGACAACATGCCACCAGGCAACTGGTGCATGTAATGCAAACCGTTGTACGCGATGGGCACACCGACCGGCTTGCCCTCCGCCTCGGCGATCTCGGTCAGCTGGTCACTGATTTTATCGATGTACTCATCGTGCAGATTCACCGTGTAACCCAGCGCGCGCAGATCACGCACCACGGTCTGCGTGGCGGGCTGCGCGTTGCCGTTGGCCAAGGGTGCGATCGACAGATGCAGAGCATCCGCACCCAGCTCGACCGCCTCGAGATAGACCAGCGGCGCAAGCCCGGTCAGACAATGGCTGTGTATTTCGAGAGACCGGCTCCCGATGACCTCTTTGAGCGCGGGAACGAGGCTGCGGATGCGGTCGGGCGTCAGCAGGCCGCCGGCATCCTTCAGCATGATCGCGTCGACATCGGCCTTCTCGATCAACTCGATCGCCTTAGAGACGAAGAGCTCGTCGGTGTGCACCGGGCTCTCAGAGAACGAAACCGCACCGAACGTCGTGGCGCCGAGCTCTTTCGCGCGGATCAGGCCAGGAGCGATGTTATCGATATCATTGAGCCCGTCGAACGAACCGATCACCCTGAACCCGTTCGCATACAGGTTCTCGACCCAGGCCTCGATGACGTCGTCGGCGAGGAAGTCGAACGACGCGAGATTCTTCGAGCGGATCAAGGCGCGGAAGGTGCTGTGCGGGGCGTACTGGTGAGCCAGCCGCACCCGCTCCCACGGATCCTCCTTCAAGTAGCGCACAGCCACGTCGAACTGGATCGGCGCGACCAGGTCGACCTGCTCGAACCCGACCTTGTCGAAGTCGGGCGCCATCGACACAATGTGCTCCGTGCGCATCCGGGTCGCCCACAGGCTCTGGTGCGCGTCACGCAACGTCGTGTCGATGATCTTGATCTCACGACGACTACCGGCCGGCCGGCCGCCAAGACCCATCACCGACGCAATCGACTCCGAGTTAATTATCGACATTGATTCTCCTCAATTCCGAAGATAACCCTAGCGGGCGCTCGGTCGCAAATCAACATGGCACAGCCGCAGCACAGGAGACGAACTCGTTTTCAGCCATGTGTCACACCGTGAGCTTGCCCGGCCACAGCTCCGGTGCCTCGAACACCCGAATCGGCGTGCGTATATCGACGACCCACACGTCTCCCGGCACCGACGATTCGATCAGTTGCTCGAACATCTCACTCACCCGCTCCGGAGACTGAATAGGGCTACCGGTGCGCTTCGAGATGAGCGTTCCGTCAGGGCTCTCCTCAACGAACTCAGGGGACGTGATTCCGCTGAACGTGGCTCCCGGGCAGACAGCCGTGATGGTGACACCTCTGGCGGCGAGCGCCGGCGCGACCGACCGAACGAACGCGATTGATGCCGCCTTGGCGGCGCTGTAAACCGGGTCGCGATGATTCGGAAGAAGCCCTGCGATCGACGAGGTGACAATGACTTTCGGCGCAGTCGCCCGATAGAGATAGGGCAACGAGAGCCGAAGTCCGATCACGACGTCTCTGACATTGACCCCGAGCATCCGCTCGAAATTCTCCGAATCCAGCAGTTCGATCGGATCTTGTGAACCAGCGACGGAACTGTTCGCGCCGGCATTGAGGATGAGTACATCGAGCGGGCGGTCGCTTATGTATCGCTCCAGGACATTGCGCCAGCCCGCCTCATCTCCGGCTTCGAGCCGCGCGAAGCTGTGACCGTCACCGGGTAGCGACTCAACAAGGCGACGGCCGCGTTCCTCATCTCGTCCGGTGAAGATCACCTGGTCGCCTCGGGCAGCCAGTCTCTTGACCGCGTCGGCGCCGATTCCGTTTGTTCCGCCAGTGATCAATGCGAGCACTTGTTTCACTCCTTTTCGAGTACAGCTATGGATGGCATGCCACGTTGATACGATCAGAGCGAGCACTCGCTCGTGTACTGGTAACGTTACATCGCTGCGCACCGCCGCGTCAGCCGAGATGGAAGGGTCACTCCTATGAAGCTGCCAAACTATTCCGAACTCTCCTTGGCCACACACGGCGGCCGGAGCGCGTGGGGAGTCTTCGGTGAAGACGATTCGCTCGGCTTGATGAACCTGATCACTCCGGAGATCACACTCGCTGCGGCGCAGTTGGTACGTTCCGGCGAGGTGGTGCCACTGAACGCTCCCCTCGATCTGTTCGACCCTCCGATGTTCAGCCGCAGCCCGCTCACGCACACAGTCATCCAATTGCGTGGCGGCAAAGGGCTCGATGACCTGTACGACGGCCTGAACCCGCAGGCGTCGTCACAGTGGGATTCGCTCGGGCACGTCGCCTACCGCGATGACGCGTTCTACAACGGCGCCACACTCGACGACGTGCTCACCGGCAAGCGAAACACCATCGACTACTGGGCTCGGCGCGGAATCGCCACGCGCGGAGTTCTGCTCGATCTTCAGGCCTCGGCCGAGACCCCGTACGACCCGGGAAGCCCGCATGTCTTCACCATCGATGATCTCGAACGCGCCCGCCTCGCCGCCGGAGTCGAGTATGAGGTCGGCGACATCATCGTTCTGCACACGGGCTTCTTGGACTGGTACCGGTCGCTGTCGCCATCGGGCCGCGAGGAGGTATCGACCCGAGAGGGGCTGCACGCCTGCGGCATCGCGCACACCGAACAGGTCGCCGAGTACCTGTGGAACGCTCACGCCGTGGCCGTCGTGAGCGACAATCCGTCACTCGAGGTCTGGCCGATGGATCTCTCTGAGCCCTCGTATCCATTCGGCATGCTGCACCAGATCTTGATCGCCCAATTCGGCATGGGAATCGGCGAACTCTGGGAACTCGGCGGCCTGGCGCGAGCGTGCGCACGTGCCGAACGATGGGAGTTCTTTCTGACAAGCGCTCCGCTCAACGCATCGAAGGGCATTGCCTCTCCGGCGAATGCCCTCGCGATTCTCTAGCGAGGCCCTCCGCCATTCTCTAGCGAGAAAGAAGCCCTCCTCCGCGGCCGGTCAGGCGCTTCGAGAGAGGGCTTCTTTGGCGAGCCGCGCCTGCCGCGCGAAGTCTTTCAGCGTGAACCCGGCGCCACCGGCCACGGTTGCCGTGAGCCCTGCCTGAGAATCCGAACCGAGAAGTCGCTTGAGGGCAAGGTGGTCGCCCGGAGCGTTCACGGAGTCGCCGCCGAGCAGACGACCGTCGTGGAACGCGAGCACGGTGAACGATCCGGAGTCGGCGTCACCGATGACGACGGTGGAGTCGAACGTTCCGGTGAGCCCGACGCTCTGCAGGTGAAGCTCACCTTGGTCGCTCCAGAACCACGGCACTGCCGTATACGCGCTCCGCACTCCCGAGAAGAGCTCGCCTGCGAGATGGCGTGCCTGGTCCGTGGCGTTCTGCACGGACTCCAAGCGAACCGAGCCACCGAAGTGCACGGAGGGAAAGGCACAGCAGTCGCCGATCGCCCAGACACCATCCGCAGAGCTGTGCAACGTCGAATCGACGAGCACGCCGTTGGCAACCTCGATTCCGGCGGCTTCGGCCAATTCGACACGCGGCTCGACACCGATGCCATAGACGACGCCATCGGCCGGAATGACCTGCCCCTCTGTTGTCACCACCGCGGTGACGCGTCCGTTGTCACTGAGAATTTCGGCCGCCTGTGCGCCGAGCAAGACATCGACGCCGAGCGCCTCGTGAAAGCGCTGAATGTGCGCTGCCGTCTCGGGCAGCGCGGTACGCGAGAGCAGCCGCGGCAACGCCTCCATGACAGTGACCTTGCAGCCGTACGAGATCGCCGCCGTTGCGGCGACCTCCAACCCGACGAAGCCGCCGCCGATCACAACGAGGTCTGAGCGGGCAGTGAGTATCGCCTTCAGACGATCGGCGTCTTCGACGGATCGCAGTGGCGAGACGCCTTCAGAGTCGGCACCAGGGATTCGCAGTTTTCGGGGCCGAGCCCCGGTAGCCAAGACGAGTTCGCCGTAGGTGATCTCGCTGCCGTCGCTGCGAGTCGCCACGTGCTTCGCCGTGTCGAAAGACACGATGCGTGTAGCTGTCTCAATGTCGATGGCACTGTCAAGGTAGAAGTGTTCTGCGCGGAGCAAGAGACCCCCCACATCACCCATCCCGAGGTATTCCTTCGAGAGCGGCGGTCTGTCGTAGGGGTGCAGAGGCTCTTCGCCGACGATCGCGATCGTCCCCTCGAAACCCTCATCGCGCAGCGATGCGGTCAGCTGACTCCCGGCCTTTCCACCCCCGACGACCAGGATGTCGGCCAGGCTCGGCAACACGTCAGGCACCTGAACTGTTCAGCAGAATCGCGGCCACCGGGCACACGTTCACAGCGCGCCGCACCGAGTCGCCGTCGCCCGGCTCGACCACATCGCGCAGCAACACCACCTTGGCGGTGTCGTCATCTTGATCGAAGTACTTCTCGGCTGCATCTACACAGTTGCCCGCGCCGATGCACTTGTCTTCGAGAACCGAGATGCGCTCGCCGTTAATCGTAGAAGCCACCTTATTACCACCTCACGGGCATCGATTCGACGCCATAGACCATTGAATTCGGACGGAAGGGCAACTCATCGAACGGAACGTCGAGTTGCAGATCGGGAAACCGCTTGGGCAGTAGAGAGAACACGACGTTGAGTTCGAGTCGCGCGAGCTGCTGCCCGAGGCACTGATGCACGCCCGCGCCGAAGGCAAGATGGCCTCGCGCGTCGCGGTGGATGTCTAGCGTGTCAGGGTCTGGGAACTGGGCCGGGTCGTGGTTGCCTGCACCCTGCGGTGCGAGGATGCCCGCGCCGGCCGGTATCAGCTGATGCCCCACAGGGATGGGGCCACGCGCAAGACGAATGTGTGTGCTGTGCGCGACACTCAGAAAACGGAGCAGCTCCTCGACCGCCGACGGCACGAGCTCGGGGTCTTCTGTTTCGACGAGCTCACGCCAGGCGTCGGGGTTGCGCAAGAGCAGCAGGGTGCCCAGCCCGATCATGTTGGTCGTCGTGTCGAAGCCGGCGATCAGCAGAAGATGAAAGGTCAGCAGAAGCTGCGGCCGGCTGATGTGGCCCGGAACCAGTTGTTTGTTGACGAGTCCGGTGATGATGTCGGAGCCTTCTGCACCGATGCGCTCGTCGATGAGCTGGTCGAAATACTCGAGCAGCTCGGCGGTCGCCTTGACGATGTCGTCTGGATTTCCTTGATCGTTCGTCCAGATATGGATGCGGTCGAAGAAGAACGGAGCGTCAGTGAGGGGGAGCCCGAGCAGCCGGCAGATGATCTGAGCGGGGATGGGCTGTGCGAACATCGTGACGAAGTCTGCCGACCCGTTGGCCTTCTCCATCTCATCAAGAAGGTTGCTGACGACCTCCTCGACGAAGGGGCGCAGTTCACGTATGCGCTTCTGCGTGAAGTTCGAAGCCAGCATCGCCCGGTGTTCGTCGTGAATCGGAGGATCGAGCCGATCGAACGTGCGCCGCTCTCCCCTGTTCGCGCGCGTTGCGTCGCTGACGTAGGGAAAGTTCGGAAGCGTGCCGTCGGAAGAGACCGCGTCGCTCATCAGGATGTCGCGGATGTCTGCATATTTCGTGGCCAGCACCGCCGGTGCCCCGTCATACATCTTCACCTCGACGAGGCCCTCATCGCGCAGTTCGGCGAAGCGGGGCGGGGGTAGTAGAGGCTGGGCGGAATCGCGTGCGAACGGCCACACGTCATCGCTTGTGGGGAAGCTCATGCGACTCCTTTCGACGGTGAAGAGTAAATCACGGTAAGAGCCTGCCGATTGCAAGCACTGTCTCATAGTACAGGTCTAGGCGAGCGATTGCTCGGTAGGATGGTTTCGGAAGGCGTAGAGGAACGAATGCGGTCTGACCCAGGCTCGCGAGGCGCGCCTGGGTCAGACCGCTGAGGTTCGGGATTATTCGTCGAAGCTGCTGCTCATGTCCACCATGGTGGCGAAATCGATCCACGGCTCGGTTTCGCTGGGGTTGTACCACCCGTGCGGTGTACCGCGCATGACGATGGTGTCGCCCGCTGTGAGTTCGACATCTTCGCCTTCGAGCAGAGCGATGATCCGCCCCGACACCACGTAGTGGTATTCAACGGTCTTCGTCGTGTGCACCTCGGTACGCACACCGGGTTCGATCCGATTCATGAAAAATCGCGTGCCACCGACGGGAACCGGAACATCCTGAAAAACCTCGAGCTGGTCGTCTTGGCTGGCGACATCCATCGTCTCGCCCTCTTTCCAGAGCATCGCCGTAGCGACACCCGGATACTTGTGCGAGAGCAAGGGGGCAGACATGCTGTCGAAGATCACCGCCGACTTGCCTGTCTCGTCTTGCCCGATGACTACCCGTCGAGAAAGCGGGGTGTCACCCGTCACATCCGTACCGCTCATGCCCAAACTCCAATTCGTGATGGCTCTTACGCCGCACGGCAGCTTGGTCTTTCACCAAGACCGAGCGAGCGCTCGTGTGCTCACACTAGCCCAGCTCGGTCGAGTCGTCAATCAGATGCCAAGACGCCCCGGAGGTACACGTTCGAGAGGATCTCGGCCAGCTCGGAGACCTGAAGTTCGCCTTGAGGGTCGTACCAGAAGATGGTCCAGTTGAGCAGGTTCAGCAGCGCAAGCGTGAGATACCTGGCCGGCGGGTCGGCCTCGAGCTCGCCGCTTTCTTGCGCCTCGGCGATGATCGCGCGAACCAGTTGCTCGTAGTTCGCTCGTGCGGCAATGACCTCGGCTCGGCGCTCAGGCGGAAGGGCGCGCATCTCCGAAAGCATCGTGGCATGCATGTCTCGATCTGCGATGGCGGCCGTGAGGTGGGCAGTGATGACCCGCCGAAGTCGTTCGGCGGCACTGGCGCTCGCGTAGTCGCTCTCGGCCACGACGGTTTCGAGCGTCTCGACCATGTGTTTCACGCTCTCCATCGAAATCGCGTAGAGCAGGTCGTCTTTGCTTCGAATGTGGTGATACAACGACGAGTTCTGAATGCCGAGGCGATCCGAGAGTTCCCGCGTCGATGTCGCCGTGAAGCCTTTTTCACGGAATAGCGCCGCCGCCACAGAGATGATACGCGACGCCGTAGGTTCAGTTACCGGAGTAGACATGAGGCTAAGTATAAGTGTCGGTGTTTCGCGCTTCACCAAGGCCGCGGGGCGATTGACACGAATCATTCGCGCGTCCGCGCTAGCGTAAGCGATCGCTCGGTCGGTACTGTACGAGAAATGAAGGAGCACCATATGAGCGGATTCGACGGTACCTGGCGCATCGCGCCTGAAGGCTCGAAGGTATGGAACTACGAATCGGGCGTCTACGAGCCCGATGAGGTGGGCGAGGAGATCATCACCATTCGCACTGACGATGGTGTTCAAGACTATGAGGTCTTGTACGGTGATGACCCGGTCATGCGCATGGGATATCGCACGAAGTTCGACGACACCGAATGGCAGCCCTACCTGGTGAGAGAGATCATCACGAACGATGGTTCCGATGTCGCAGATTCAGTCGCTGCCTTCCGAGACCGGATCAAGGCCACGAGCGGCACGATGCGGCGAGACTTCGAGGTCGGCAAGCCGTACGGCATCGTTCGGCTGATTTCCGGCGACGAGCGCACTCACTATCGGCTGAGCCGCGACACGACTTCCGACGAGATTCTGCACATCATGCTCCGGCGGCTCGACGAAGACGGCCAGGGCTATACCGCTTTCGTTTTCGACCGCGAAGGAATCGTCAATCGCGTGCGAGTGTTCCGACGCGATTCGGAAGGCAACGAGGCATCCGCCGGTCAGGAGTGAGCGAACACGACCTATGCGGGCGGCTGTTCCGTTTCGCGGCGCCGCGCCTTGGCTGAGCGCCGGGCGATCGCCCATTTGTGGGTTTCGTTCGAGCCGTCGTAGATGCGAAAGGGCCGCACCTCATTCAGGTACGACGACAGCGGCAGCTCATCTGAGACGCCATCACCGCCGCAGAGCTGGATGCAGGTGTCGATGACGCGGTTGATCGCCTCCGAGCAATGCACCTTCGCCACCGACGAGAGCGCCGACCCGGCTCGCGGATTGCTGGCCAGCACGGCGGCCGTCTTCGTGATGATCGCGTCACTGGTCTCGATATCGATCACGGCGCGTGCGATGAGATCTTGAGCGATGCCCAGCTCGGAGATCGGCGCCCCGAAGATGACCCGCTCGTTCGCACGATCGAGGGTGATGTCGAGTGAGCGCCGGGCGAGGCCGAGCCAGCGCATGCAGTGCGTGAGCCGGGCCGGCGCGAGCCGCACCTGTGCGTAACGAAAGCCCTTGCCCGGCTCGCCC
Source organism: Subtercola sp. (assembly GCA_025463745.1). Taxonomy (GTDB): domain Bacteria; phylum Actinomycetota; class Actinomycetes; order Actinomycetales; family Microbacteriaceae; genus Subtercola. The sequence goes on along the minus strand of JAODBB010000061.1, from coordinate 49,022 downwards.
AGAATCGCATCGTCAGTGACGAAGCAGTCGTGGAATGACACATACGGATGCCCGCCGTCGATGGCCCGATCGATGGTGCGGATGTGCGCACCCACCTCCATGCCCGGGTTATCGTGATCGACCAGCAGCATGGTCGCCCCCTCGGGCACGCCCTCACTCGCATCGTTTCGAGCCATGACGATGGCGAAGCCCGCACCGTCGGCTCCGCTGATGAAGCGCTTTTCGCCATTGATGAGCCAGCCGCCCTCGACCCTCGAAGCCACCGTGAGCAATGCAGACGGGTCGGAGCCGGCACCCGGGTGCGGCTCGGTCATTGCGAAGCACGACCGCATCTCGCCACGGGCGACGGGCCCGAGATACCGGCGACGCTGAGCGGGCGTCGCGATCAGGTTGAGCAGGTGCATGTTGGCCTCGTCGGGCGCCATGCAGTTCAGGGCCGACGGGCCGATCGGCGAGTAGCCGGCCTCTTGCAGAAGAGGCGACCAGTACTCGATCGGCAACGCATGCCCGCCGAACTCCTTCGGGGCCAGCGGGGCGAAGACCCCTGCGTCGCGGGCCGACGCCTGGAGGCTCTGCCGAACATCCGGAGCGAGACGCTCACCCGGAGCCGGTTCGTGCGGAATGACTACCTCACGAATGAACGCTCGAGTGCGCACCCGCAGGCGTTCGAACTCGTCAGCGCTGATGGAATCACTCATCTGCATCGAATCACTCGTGTGCGAATCGCTCATGCCCGGCCACCTGCCGACAGGAGGCCGCCGTCGAGCGTCACGACCTGGCCGGTGATCCATGAAGCGTCGGGAGACGCGAGAAATGCGACGGTCGACGCAACGTCTTCGGGCGTGCCGAGTCGCTTCAGAGGGTACATCGCCGCGACTTCGTCTTCTCTCCCCTCGTAGAGCACCCGAGCGAATTGAGTCTTGACGATGGCGGGAGCCACGGCGTTCACCCGCACGTCGGGCCCGAGCTCTGCTGCGAGGGTGCGAGTGAGGTGCGCGATGGCGGCCTTGCTCACGCCGTACATGCCGATGCCAGGCGAAGGCACCTCGCCGGCCACCGACGAAATGTTGATCACGCTGCCGCCATGCTCACGAAAGCCGAGAGCGGGGTCGTGCCACACGGCCTGAGTCCAGGCGAGAGTGCTCAGCACGTTGACGTCGATGATCTTTCGCGCTGCTTCGAGATCGAGGTCGATCAACTGGCCGTAGGCCGGGCTGATGGCGACGTTGTTCACGAGGATGTCGAGGCGGCCGAATCGTTCGGCCACCTTCGCGAGCACGGCGGCCCGGGCGACCGGATCATTCGCCTTGCCGACGATCGGCAGCACACTATCCGGGTCGAGGGTGGATGCTGCTGCCCCGAGCTGCTCGGCGTTACGCGCCGTCATGCACACCTGCGCCCCCTCGGCCACCAGTCGTCTCACGATCGCCAGACCTATGCCCCGGCTGGCACCGGTGACGATGGCCGCCCGGCCTGCCAAGCGACCGCCTGTGCTCTCGTCAACAGCCACGGGTCGCCTCTCGGAAGAACAGCTTGATTAGATCGAACGGGGGGCCCGGTCAGATAAGTTTGATTACATTGGTCAGCGGGTGTCAAGCACACGCCGCTCCAGCTCGACCCGATCACGCGCTTCAACCAATGGAGGTATATCGAGATGGGTCTCGACAAAACCGTCGCGACGGCACGCGAAGCGGTCAGCGACATCTCGTCAGGATCATCTCTCGCTGTGGGCGGCTTCGGCCTGTGCGGCAACCCGATGCAACTCATCGAAGCCGTGCTCGAATCAGGCGTGAACAGGCTGCATGTTTTCAGCAACAACTGCGGCATCGACGACTGGGGGCTCGGAATACTGCTCTCCAACGGCCGGATCAGCAAGATGACCTCCTCGTACGTCGGCGAGAACAAGGAGTTCGAGCGGCAGATCTTCGCCGGCGAACTCGAAGTGGAACTCACCCCGCAGGGCACTCTTGCCGAGCGGCTTCGGGCCGGCGGATCCGGCATCGCGGGCTTTTACACACAGACGGGCGTGGGAACGCCCGTCGAACTGGGCGGCATTCCGCAGCTCTACGACGGTAAGGGTGGAATCAGCGTCGTCTCCGCGCCCAAAGACACGCGAGTGTTCGAATTGCACGGCGAACAGACCACGTTCGTTCTCGAAGAAGCAATCACCACCGACTTCTCTCTCGTACATGCCAAACTCGGCGATCGGCACGGAAACCTGGTATTCAACAAGTCCGCCCGCAACTTCAATCCGCTGGCGGCAATGGCCGGCCGCATCTGCATCGCCCAAGTCGAGACGCTGGTCGAACCTGGCGAGATCGACGGCGACCTCATCCATCTTCCTGGCATCTACGTTCACCGCATCGTCGAAGTGGGCACTGACATCACGAAGCCGATCGAGCGACGCACGGTGCGCCTCGAGCAGCTGGCGCACCGATGAAGCTGAGCCGCAACGAGATGGCCGCTCGCGCAGCCCTCGAGTTGCACGATGGTTCGTATGTGAACCTCGGCATCGGCCTGCCGACCCTCGTGCCCAACTACGTGCCCGCTGATATCACCGTCATTCTGCAGTCGGAGAACGGAGTGCTGGGTGTCGGGGAGTACCCCGTCGAGTCGGAGGTCGACCCTGATCTGATCAACGCGGGCAAAGAGACCGTCACGCTGCGGCCGGGCGGGGTGTTCTGCGACTCTGCCATGAGCTTCGGCATGATCAGAGCGGGAAAGATCGACGCGGCCATCCTCGGGGCGATGCAGGTCTCCGAAGCCGGTGACCTGGCCAATTGGATGATTCCGGGGCGCATGCTCAAGGGCCCTGGCGGTGCAATGGACCTCGTACATGGGGCCCGAAGAGTCATCATTCTCATGGAACACACTGCACGAGACGGTGCGCCGAAGATCGTGCGCGAGTGCACTCTTCCACTCACCGGCCGGGGCGTGGTCGACCGCATCATCACCGACCTCGCCGTGATCGACGTCACCCCGACGGGTCTCGTGCTCGTCGAACTCGCGCCGGGCGTAGAGCTGGATGACGTGCTTTCAGCCACTGACGCGCCGCTGGCCGTTGCGGCCGGCCTGCGCCCGCAGACGTAGCCGGTCGAAAGACAGCGCAAGCACGGAATCGGCCCCGCCTGTGCTGTGCTTTCTTCGCGCTCACGCCTTGTGACCGAACGCCCGGTAGCCCATAGTGAGTATATGCAAAGCATTCCCGATGGCGTCGACGTTGTCTCGACGGCGGCAGAGGCGAAGCAGCTTGCATCGCCTCCCCTGCTCATCGTGAACTCCGTCACCGAATTCCTCGACGAGCACCACATCGGAAGCGGTTCGCTCGAATGGCAACGCATCGGTGACGGCCAATCGAACATCACCTATCGCATTCGTCGCGGAGACGACGACGTCGTGCTGCGGCGTGGGCCACGCCCGCCGCTGCCGAGGTCGACGCACGACATGATTCGCGAGGCGCGGATCCAGGCGCTCGTCAGCAGAGAGGGCGTGCCGGTTCCGAAGATCATTGCCGCGTGCGAGACCGACGACATTCTCGGCGTTCCTTTTTACGTCATGTCGTATCTCGACGGCATTGTGATAACCGATCTCATCCCTGCAGAACTCGCATCTCTGCAGCAGCGTCGCGCCACATGCGAGGCAACGGTGGACACCCTCGTCATGTTGCACCAGATCGATCTTCGACGGGGTGAACTCGCTACGCTCGGCCGGCCCGACGGCTACCTTCAGCGTCAGCTCGATCGGTTCGCGTCGCTGTGGCCGAACGCCACCCTGCGTGACTTGCCAGAGGTTGCAGAGATCGGCGCGTGGCTCGCGAGCAACATCCCCACCAGCCAGAAGGCGGCGATCGTGCATGGCGACTACCGCACGGGCAACCTGATGTTCGGCCGCCAAGCGCCGGCCAGGGTCATCGGACTGCTCGACTGGGAGATGGCGACCGTCGGCGATCCGCTCGCAGACCTCGGCTACCTCGTCGCGACCTGGGCCAGCCCCGACCATGAGCCCACAACGATGGAGCTGACCAGCGTGACCCGACAGCCCGGGTACTTCAGCCGCGACGACCTGCTAGAACGGTACGCGCTGAACTCCAGCCTCGACCTGAGCGACCTGGATTGGTACCAGGTGCTCGCCTTGTGGAAGGCAGCGATCTTCTCCGAAGCCATCTACACGCGCTTTCTGAGAGGCGAGCGACCCTACGACACCCAGTTCGGCCCCCGCCTCGAACGCGGTGTGCCGCGACTACTCCAAGCCGCGAAAGAACTCGCGGGAGATAACCAGACGAAACGGAGAACACTATGACACCCACAAATGCTGCCGAGACGACGCGGGATGAGGCGGCAATCCCCTACCGCGGTGAGCAGCCTTACGGCATGGTCGATGATCTGGTGATCGCTGGCGCCCTACACCTCGACGATGACGAGAAGTTCTGGGTTCCTCAATCAAAAGACGTGAGCTTCAAACCCCTCGTATTGTCGGTCAGTCAAGGATATTTCGTGAACGTGCTGCGCGTTCGGAAGAACGGAATACTCTCACGACACCGTCACGCCGGCCCAGTGCATGCGACTGTGCTTCGAGGTCGTTGGCACTATCTCGAGCACAGCTGGTGGGCCGAAGAGGGGAGCTACGCGTTCGAGCCGCCCGGAGACATTCACACGCTCGAGATCCCAGACGGAGTCGAAGAGATGGCCACGCTCTTCCATGTCACCGGCGCATATATCTACGTCGACCCTGATGGAACGCCCATCGGCGTCGAAGACGTCTTCACGAAAATCGAAAACGCCCGAACCCATTACGAGAATGTGGGTCTCGGTGCTGACTTCGTGAATCAGTTCATTCGTTGATTGCCTCCACCTACCAGGTCACAGGCACGGGCGATGCCGTGTAGGCGATCGACGAGGTGCGATAGGTCAGCTCTGTCACGGGTTTCTCCAGCCGCATGGTGGGAAAGCGGTGCGTCAGCTGCGAGAACACGACCTGCAGTTCCAGCCGGGCGAGTGCCTGGCCGAGACACTGGTGCAGACCGAGCCCGAAGGCAACGTGGCTCCGAGCATCCCGGTGGATGTCGAGTCGATCAGGATCGGGAAACTGTGCCGGGTCGTGGTTCGCCCCCAACTGCGTAGCGATGATGCCCTCACCGGGCTGAATCGTGTAATGGCCGACAGGAACGGGTGCGCTGGCGATCCGGATATGCGTCTGATGTGCGGGGCTGATGAAGCGGAGCACCTCTTCAACCGCTTTCTTGACCACCTCGTCGTCGTCGGTCTGAGAGAGCTCACGCCACGCTTCGGGCTCCTGAAGCAACGCGACCACCCCCAGGGCGATCGCGTTGGCCGTGGTCTCGAATCCCGCGCTGAGAAGCAGGTGCAGGGTGATGATCAGCTGATTACGATCGATCTGCCCGGTTTCGAGACGCTCGCGCACAAGAACGCTGATCAGGTCGGTTCCGTCGGATCCCGTGCGCTCATCGATCACTTCGCCGAAGTAGACCTTGATGTCCTCCATCGCCTGTGCAATGTCGGCCGGGTCGTTCTTGTCGTTCATCCAACGGTGCACACGATCGAGGAAGAAGTCGGCCTTGTCGAAGGGCAGCCCCAGCAATGTGGTGATCACATTGGCCGGCACGAGTTCGGCGAACTCGGTGAGCAGATCGTCAGCACTGCCCTTCTGCTCCAAGGTGTCGAGCAGACGTTCGACGGTCGCCTCGATCGACGGACGCCACTCGCGGATGCGCTTCGCTGTGAAGCTGGGCGCCAACATGCCGCGCTGGCGATCGTGTTCGGGCGGGTCAAGGCGGTCGATCGTGGGCCGAGAGCCGCGATTGGCGCGTGCAGAATCGCTGATGTACGGGAAGCCCGGTTTCGACCCGTCGCTGGAGGAGTGCGCGCTTTTCAGGATCTCGGTGACCTGATCGTAGGTGGTGAAGAGGGTGGCCTTCGTGCCGTCGTACATCTGCACCTCGACAGGATCACCCACTGCCCGGATTTCGGCGATCTGCGGGGGCGGAAGCAGGGGGTCGGCAGAATCGCGCTTGAATGGCCAGGTCGCGTCTATCGTGCGGAGCGTCATCGTTGATGTCCTTTCTGGGTGGCCTAGATGAGGCCTGCGGCGATGAGCCGGTCGTAGACCTGAGCGGTCTCGTCGTGCATCGTCTGCGGAATGTAGATGTCGGAGGCATCGGTGATCTCGTCGATGTGGTCGCTAATGTCTTCGGCGACGGTCTCGTTCGGCGCCTGGGCGATCCATCCTTGGGTCACCCCGTAGACGACCCGTGCGTACCTTCCCGAGTTGGCCGTGAATGCCTCGCCGTTCACGGAGCACTCGCGGCTCGCCAAGTACACCACCATCGGAGCGACCGAGCGGGGAGTACGCCGAGGCGTCAGGAGATCCATGATCTTCCGGGTCTCTGCCAGCGCCGAGCCCGGCAGAGGATTCTCCACAGCGATCACCGACTGCGCCTGCGGCATGATGCTGTTCACACGGAAGTCGAAGTTCTCATCGGCTTGCGCCTCTTCGGCCAACGAGCGGGCCAGTCCGATCATGGCACCCTTCGCCGCGGCGTACTGGGTGTTGCCGGCGTGGCCGAATGACGATGCGGAGCTCGTGAAGACGATCCGCCCGTAGCCCTGCGCCTGCATGTGCGGCCAGACGGCGCGCGTCGTGTGCATCGCCGCCAGAAGATGCACCGTGACCACCTGTTCGACCTTCTCATCGGTCAGGTCGTTGATGAAACCCGGTCGCAAGAATCCTGCGTTGTTCACGATCGCGTCGACACGGCCCCAGCGATCTATCGCGGTCGCGACAAGCCCGCGCGCTCCTTCGGACGTCATGATGTCGTGATCGCTCACGACCGCCTGGCCACCCAGCTGCTCGATCTCTGCCACGACACTGGCGCCGCGAGGATCACCGCTCTCGTCTTTCGCCACGTCATTGATGACGACCGCCGCACCGCGTCGTGCGAAATCGAGCGCGTACTCGCGTCCGAGCCCTCGACCAGACCCCGTCACAATGACGACCTGGCCGTTCATGTCGAACTGTGTGCTGCTCATAAGTGCCTCCTCAGGCTCCGTGCTTCCCGAAATCTTATACCGACCGCTCGCTAGTTTGGGAGTGTAAACGAGCGGATCGGGTCGTACGTGACGTGCTACTCCGTCGGATCCACAGCGCTCGCGAGGCGGTCTGTACTCCCCGGTCGCAGTACTTCGATCTGCGCCACTCGTTCGTCGAATCGCCAGCGTCCGTCAGGGCATCGCACAAGAACATCCAGATATCTGCCGAATGAGCGCATTTTCGGGATGCCCTCATAGTTGTCGAGCCGGGTGTACATGCTCTGCGCTGTGGCCCGATCGCCGTCGATGCTGATCAGCGGCTCGATGAGGAAGTGCTTGTGGTAGGTCTCCGGCGCGTGAGTGTGAGCCCGAAAGACCGTGGCGAACATCTCCGTTCCGCTGATGAAGTCTGTCTGGGGCCAGTAGAGTCTGGCCGTCGGAGTCCACAGGTCCATCCAGCTCTCTTCGTCGCCGTAGTCGAGAGAATGGCCGTAGCGATACAGAGTCGACAAAATGGCACGCTCATCCTCCAACGCTCGGAGGCGGCGCTCTAGTTCGTGCGTTTCCATTTCCATCCCTTCTCAGACGCTGGCCTTCAGCAACGGTGCCAGGCGAGTCGCCGCGAGTTCGACGTTCCGGTAGGCGAGCTGCTCGGGCAACCCCGGCAGCGTCGCCCAGATGTACACGGTGCGGGCGGGAGTGTCTGAAATCAGCTCGCGCAGTTGCGCTGCGGCCTGCTCCGGAGTCGCGACGAGGAAGCCCATCATCGAGCCGGCCGTGAGTCCTGTGGAACGGAACTCGTCGACGTCGAATGCTCCTCCGCCCGTGAGACGGCTATCCGCTTTGTTATAGGCGCCCCACTGATACTCCAGATGGGGTCTGATGAGCGGCCAATCGCGGTCTGGGTCATCACTCAGGAAGACGTTCGCAGGCCCTGTCATACGGGGTTCGGCCCCGTTGCCGGAGGACTGGATGCCGTCCAAATAGGGAGGGAGGAACTGACGCCCGAGTCGGAGCAGCCCTTCTCCGAGTTCGCCTACACGGTGGAGGCTCCGGGGGCCGCTGACCCCGGCCCAGATGGGAATCTCCGGCTGAAGCGGTGACGGGGTGATCACCCCGCCACGCCAGAGCTGGCGCAGCTCTTCGATACCCCGGAGCGTCGCAGAGCCCCTGCCGTGAAAATCGACTCCGTAGAGGTCGTACTCCGAGGCGACGTAGCCGGCACCGACGCCGAGTTCCAGACGACCGCCACTGACGATATCGAGAACCGCCGCCTGCTCGGCGACCTCCACCGGCCGGCGCAGGGGCAGAATCAGAACGCTGGTTCCGATGCGAATACGCTCGGTTCGCGCAGCGGCAGCCATCGCGAACATCAGCGGCTGGGGCAGATATCCGTCGTCGTACGCGTGATGCTCTGTGAACCACAGAGAATGCGCTCCCAACACGTCTGCCGTATAACAGAGGTCGAGAAGGTACGAATAGTGCCTTCCCCAGGGCTGCCCCCACTGCGACGGATTGCGACCGTCGAAATACAATCCCAGCTCTACCACTTCATCAACCCTTGAGAATGCCTGCTCATACGACCAGATACCCGCCGTCGACGGGCAGCGTCACGCCATCGACGTAGCTTGCTTTCGGTGAGACCAGAAACGCAACAGGGCCAGCGATCTCGTGGGGCTCACCGAACCGCTTCATCGGAACGTGCCAGTCGACCCACGCCTCGCCCGCCGGATCGCCCTTTCGGCCCATCGGTGCGTTCATATACCCGGGCGCCACGGCGTTCACACGAATGCCGTGAGGCGCCAACTCCCGCGCAAGGCTCTGCGTCAGCGACTTCAATCCACCCTTCGACGCGGCATACGACGCGCTCGACTCGGCGCTTCGCAGCGCAGAGATCGACGAAACGTTCACGATGCGGCCCGTCGTGCGCTTGAGTTGGTCGAGGAAAGCGGCGGTCACCTGGAATGCGCCAGTCAGATTCACCTGGACGACCTGGTTCCATAACTCGATGGCGCGGGGGCCGTCGATACCGCCCGCGCGGGCGATTCCGGCGTTGTTGATCAGGATAGAGATGTCACCATGCTGCTCGATGGTTTTCCGAGCGGCATCCGCAACCGATTCATGATCGGCGATGTCGACCACCAGCCCCGAAGCGTCAAGGCCGAGTTCCCTCAGACGCGTCACCTCGCGGTCGACGTCTTCTGCGGCCAGATCCGCGATGAGCACCCTCGCGCCGCGCTCGGCGAGTTCCTGAGCGATCGCCGATCCTAGTCCACGCGCGCTCCCGGTCACCAATGCGAGGTCGCCCGCGAGGTCTTGCTCAGTCAACGCGATTGAAGGGTCGGATGCGGTTGACGACTCCGTTGCGGTCGAACACATACGAGGTATAGCGCTTGCCGCCCTCGTCGAGACGCCGAAGCATGATGTAGAGGATGTCTGTCGAGTCGGGATCTCGGGCCAGACGGTAATGAGTCCGCTCGTCACCAGAAATCATGCGCACGATGCCGTACGGCTTGCCGACCTCGAAATTGCGTTGCATCGTTCCGCTGGTCGCCTTGATTCGATCCCGGAAGGCGGCGACGGCGGCCTCGCTGTCGCTGCCCGGCGCCACACCGATCTCACGAACCAGATAGGGCGTCCACTCCGTGTCATTGAAGCGAGCGTTGTACCCCATCCGAATCACCGGATCCGAGCCGTACAGAACCTCATAGTCCTGCACATCTCCCTCGGTGCGAATGGTGATGATCTCTTGGCCCACCTCGTCGGGCTCGTAAACGCCGAGCTCGAAATTCCAGACCTTCGACTCCTCGAGGTCAAGATGCCACGTGCCGTCGAATCCACTCATAGCCTTTATCAACGCCTCCCACCTACCGAGTGCTCGGGAGGCAAACCCAGTCTCTTGCTCGTCGCCGCGACTGTCAAGCGGCAAGGTTCGAGGGACTTGATCGAGCGCTCGGCCGGGAGTTGACAGCATGACGGGACCCGGCTACCGTCGGCATAGCCCGCCTATCTAGCGCTCGTACGGTTGAAGCCGGAGTGGGCATTCATGAGCAAGAACCTATCAACGATGCGAGGTGGCATTTTGCCGGACTACAGCGAACGATTCCGTGCTGGTTTGGATTTCGTGGCGGAGGTGCGTGGCCAAGAGGTGGCGGACGCGATGGAGGAGCGGCTGAGAAAACGCGGTCGCCGGTTCAATGAGCACTCCGTCGCTGCGTCGTACGGTGACGTCTACCAGCGTGAGGGTCTGGAGCTGAAGTGGCGGGAGTTCGCCACGATCGCGATTCTCGCAGCGATGGGCGGCACAGAGAGTCAGATCACCATCCACACCCATTACGGGCTCGACATGGGCTTGACTCCGGTGGAGATCGCCGAACTGATGGTTCAGGTTTCGGTGTATGCCGGGGCGCCCCGCGGAAGCGTCGGCATGGCCTCGGTCATGAAGGCGTTTGAAGAGCGAGGCATCGAGGCACCCTGACCTCCTCGGCGAGTTCCGGGGCTGTTATTGTCGATACGAGTAATAGCTCCCGATTGAAGTGCGAGAGAGAGTGGCCGCGATCATGATGCAGGGTCTCGATACGTGAGCGCCGAACTCGCATGGGCGATCAAGGCGAGCTTCGTGCGTTACGTGGGTTCAGCCGGGGGCAACATCTCGGTCGCGCCGCCCACCGAGTGGGTGAACGGCCGTTTCGTGTTTCCTCTCGCCGACCGCTGCCCAACCGAGGGCGGCGTGAAACTCACGTTCGACGGCGAGGTCGCGCTCAGCGCGTACGACGGACTGCTCGATGTTCAGATCGCCGACCTCACAGTGCTGCTCGACGGTGAAGGCGGCGTGGTCAGTGCAGCGAGGCTGGATCGCTCACAGCGCTACGACCTCGCGCACCTCACCCGACGCGCACCGGCCGGAGCAGACATACCTGTCGGATTCGACGCCGTGCTGCCCGAGAGCGCCGTCGGCCTCTTCGGCGACGTCTACCCGGCGGGCACACTTCTCGACCCCCTTTTTCTCACTCGCGACTCGTTCGAATAAGAACGCACGCGAGCCACGAACTCGTAGATCCCGCCTGTCGAACGGAGACTACCGAGCGGTCGCCCGAGTCGTTACGAGGCAGAATCGGCAATCTTCGCTGCAGGGGATACTATTAAGCAGAACGAGTGCTCGGTAGGGAGCTTTTCACGAGCGCCCCGTTCGACTGGCACGTCTTTGGCAGAGCAAATCAAGGGTGATCAGCATTGAACAACACGAAGGTGCACGACGCGATCGTAATCGGCGCAGGAGTCAACGGCATCTACCAGCTCCATCGTCTCCGGGAAGCCGGGCTCGACGTCGTCACGCTGGAGGCCGGTACCAGTGTCGGAGGAACCTGGTTCTGGAACCGGTATCCCGGTGCGCGGCTTGATTCCGAGGCGTACGCATACACCTACGCTTTCTCAAAAGAACTCATCGAAGAGTGGGACTGGGTCGAGGAATTCGCAGACCAGCCGACACTCGAGCGATACTTCAACTTCGTGGTGGATCGGCTCGATCTGCGCCGAAGCATCGTCTTCGACGCACGCGTGGTCTCGTGCCGTTGGAACGAGTCCGACGCGATCTGGACGGTCGACATCGCAGACGGGCGGCAGTTCCGCACCAAGTACCTCATACCGGCAACCGGCATCATGGCTGTTCCCTATATGCCGCCGTGGGAGGGACTCGACGACTTCGAGGGCGTCAAGATTCACACGGCTGACTGGCCCCGTGAGGGAATCGACCTGACCGGCAAGCGCGTGGCCGTGGTGGGCGTCGGATCCACCGGCATTCAGATCGTTCAGACGATCGCCCCGCAGGTGGAGCATCTCACCGTGTTGCAGCGCACACCGAACTGGGCAGTGCCGCTGGCGAACTACACCTTCACTCCCGAACGCGTACGCGAGGTCAAAGACAACTATCTGACGTACTACGACGCGACAGCAGATTCCCGATCCTGCTTTCTCTGGAATGCGCGCCCGGTCAACACCTTCGACGTGGCTCCGGATGAGCGCGAGGCCGTCTATTCCGAGCTCTATCACCGACCCGGTATGTCGTTCTATCAGAACAACTTCCAGGATCTGCTCTCTGACGCCGAAGCGAACGCCGAGGCAGCGAGGTTTCTCGCCAGCAAGATCCATCAGCGGGTCAACGATCCGGAGACCGCACGCAAGCTGACTCCGATGCATCCCTATGCCACGAAGCGACCACCACTCGAGACGCGCTACTACGAGGCGTACAACCAGCCGAACGTCGATTTGATCAGCCTCCCCGAAGAGCCCATCGTGCGGATCACGAAGGAGGGTATCCAGACGACGGAGCGCGTCATCCCGATCGACGTGCTCATCGTTGCGACGGGGTTCGATGCGATCACCGGTTCGTTCCTCAAGCTCGGCATCGAAGGTGTCGGCGGGCAGACACTTGTGGAAGCCTGGGCCGATGGCCCTCGTACCTTCATGGGCATCTTCGGACACGGCTTCCCCAACATGCTGATTCTCGGCGGCCCCCAGGGCTCCAACGGAAACCAGCCGCGGTGCACGACGTTCGTCGCGGACTGGATCGTCGAGTGCATCCAGTACCTGCGTGCCAACGGCATCGAGAGGTTCGATGTCGACGAGGAGGCGCAGCACGAGTGGGTCGACTATTGCAATGAGCTGGTCACGAGCATCCCTCTGCTTCGTGATGCCGAGAACTGGCAGTGGGGCTCTAACATCCCCGGAAAGAAGCGGGCGTACATGCTGTACATCGGCTCGCAGCCCGACTTCCGGGTGCTCTTGGAGAAGATCGCCGACGAGGGCTACCCGCAACTGCACCGGTCGAGCGCCCCGGTCGAGGCAGCACAGTGACATCGGGGCGAGACGAGCAGAGGGAGACAGCCATGACTGCCACGGAAGACACCGGCACGGTGCGGTTCGACGGCAAGGTGTACGTCGTCACCGGCGCGGCACGGGGGCTCGGGGCGGCCTATGCACGACTGCTCGCGAGCCGCGGGGCTTCTGTCGTGATGAACGACCTCGGCGCCAGCATGGAAGGCAGCGGCCGTGACCTCTCGGCCATCCGCGCTGCAGTCGACGAGGTGACCGCCGCGGGCGGAATCGCCGTCGCGAACGGTGCCGACATCACGTCAGCCGACGGACCAGACAGCATCGTCGCGGCCGCGCTGGAGAATTTCGGGCGCCTCGACGGGGTCATCAACAACGCCGGCATCATCACGACGCAGGACTTCGCCGCGCTGACCCCGGAGGAGATCCAGCAGCAGTTGAACGTGCATCTTTTCGGCTCGTTGGCGGTGACCCGCGCCGCTTGGTCAGCGCTCACCGAATCGAAGGGGTCGGTCGTCTTCACGACCTCGGCCGGCATGCTCGGCTCCTCGTTCACCATTGCGTACAACATCGCCAAGGCCTCGGTCTACGGCTTGGTACGAAGCCTTGCGACCGTCGCCGAGCCCCTGGGGGTGCGAGTGAATGCCGTGATGCCGGGGGCGGAGACCCGCATGCAGGGAACCGCCGTCGACGGCCGAAGCGGCACCGGAGACGCGCAGGCGCTGCTCTCGGCCGACAACGCAGCGCCTATGGCTGCGTGGCTCGTGCATCCCGATTGCAGGGTCAATGGTCAAATGTTCACGTCAGGCCGCGGGCACGTCGCACGGGTGATCATGGCGACGGGATCGGGCTACTCGAATCGCGACATGAGCCTCGAGGGCATAGCAGGCAATTTCGATCTGGTTTCGGATGTCTCGAACCCCACGATCGAGACGACGCTCGAGGATTACCGCACTCGCAACTTCTCCCGCTGGGGCGAATAACAGTACTGGCCTGGGGCGTCAGGTCTCGTCCGTGGGCCGGTGTGTGCAGAGTCCCATCCGCAGCCGGTCAGTCGGTGTCAGTCAGTGTCAGTCGGTTGCGAGCGATCCCAGCAGCGCTTTGAGCACAGCAGGCTGCTCGCGCAGATTCTGGGCCTCGTCTTCAGCGACCACCTTGCCGCGCTCGATGATCGCGGCGCGGTCTGCCACCTCGAGCGCGGCGGTCACGTTCTGCTCGACCATCAAGATGCCGAGACCGGTCTGCGCTATCGCCTTCACCGAATCCATGACGATGTCGACGACCGAGGGCGCCAAGCCCATCGAGGGTTCGTCCATCAGAATCAATTGCGGACGGGCCGCGAGCGCACGACCGAAAGCGAGCATCTGCTGCTCTCCTCCGCTCAGGTAACCCGAGAGCGACTTCTTCCTCTCGCCGAGGCGAGGGAACAATTCATAGACCTCGGCGATCCGCCTCCGTCGTTCGGCACCGCCGGCGCCATAGGCACCCAGCTCGAGATTCTCTTCGACGCTGAGCGGAGCGAAGACCCGGCGCCCTTCGGGAACAAGCGCTATGCCGAGCCTCGCCCGCTGGAACGACCGCAGCGAAGAAATGTCCTTGCCGCCCCACACCACCGTTCCGGTCGAGGGAGTAAGGCCCGTGATCGCGCGCAGAGACGACGACTTGCCGGCCCCGTTCGATCCGAGCACGACGACGACCTCCCCCGCCTTGACAGAGAGATTCACCCCACGTACCGCGTGCACCGCGCCGTACCTGACATTCAATTCCGAGACTTCAAGAGTCGGCACGTTGTCTCCGTCCAAGATAGGCACTCTGAACAGCCTGGTCGCGAACGACATCGCGCGGCAGGCCTTCGATGATCAAGTGCCCCTGATCCATGACACCCATCGTGTCGGCGAGTCCGGTGATCATGTCGACATCGTGGTCGACGAGAATTTGAGTGAGCCCCTCACGTCGCAGTCGCCTGATCACCTCGGAGATGGAGTCCCTCTCCTCATCGGTCATTCCCGCGGTGGGCTCGTCGAGCAGCAGAAGAGACGGGTTCGTCGCCAACGCGCGCGCGATCTCTACTCGTCGCTGCGTTCCGTACGAGAGTTCGTCGGGCAGCCGATCTCTGAAGCTCTCCAATTCGAGCCGGGCGATAGCCTCCCGCGCAATGTCGGTGACTTCCTTGTCTCTCGGGCGATACCAGAGGGGGCGCAGCCACGGCTTGAATATTCCGGTGCCGAAGACACGCGTGTCGGCGCCGAGCCGGATGTTCGCTTCGACAGTGAGAGTCGGAACAAGGCGAACCGTCTGAAACGTTCTTCCGAGACCCTGACGTGCAATGCGCTGCGGTGTCCAGTGCGTATAGTCGTGGCCGTCGAAGCTCAGTTCGCCGCTCGTGATGCGCGTCAGGCGGGAGATCGCCCCGAGCAGGGTGCTCTTCCCCGAGCCGTTGGGCCCGACGAGACCGTAGACGATGCCCTGCTCGACAGTGATGGTCACGCCGTCGACCGCCTTGACGCCACCGTAGTGCACCGCAACGTCTTTTATCGATAACAGCGCGCTCATAGTTTCTCCCCCGATTGCACTGCCGGCTGCTCTGCCAAGGCGGCTACGTCAGCGGCCGGGCTATCACCGGCAGGCGCACCGCCAGTGGCGGCGATCGGCGCAGGCTTGCGCCGGTATCGGCGGTAGACACGCTCCGCGATGCCGGCGACACCTCGCGGCGCGAACACGACCATAGCCGCCAGAATAAGCCCGTTGACCAAGATCTGGTAGGGCTGCAGCGGCCCGATCAGGATGTTCGGAAGCCACGCGATGAGGATGCCTCCCACGATCGCACCCTGCCAGCTCGCCATCCCACCGAGCACCACCATCGTGAGGCCCAGTGTGATCAGGTTGAAGCCCGGAGAATCCGGAGTGATCGAACGGAAGGAGGAGACATACATCACTCCGGCGATGCCGCCCAGAACAGAGCTCATCGTGAACGCGACGAGACGCCGACGGGCCACCTCGATTCCGACCGACTGCGCAAGGCTCTCGTTCAGACGGGTGGCCTCGAACGAACGGCCGATACTGCCCCTGCTCAGGCGCCATATCACGACGCCGACGATGATGGCGATCACGAGCAAGGCCCAGACCGGCAAGAATTGCGGCACCCCGAAAAGTCCGAGCGAACCACCCGTGATCGTGCCGGCATTGCGATAGAGCACTTGCAGAACGAGCACGAACGCGATGGTGAAGAGCCCGAGGTAGGTTCCTCGGAGCTTCCGCACCGAGAGCCCGAAAATGAATCCGATGATTCCGCACGCGACGACCGCGATGAGGGCTGCGAGCAGCGGAGGAACATGGTCTTTGGCCATGATCGCCGTCGAGTACCCGGCAAGACCGTAGAACCCGACGTTCGCGAAAGAGAACACGCCGGCCCGCAGAACCACGAAGAAACTGAGAGAGAGCACGACGTAGATCATGGTGTTCTCGATCGACACCAAGTTCGCCAGGTACAAGTGGTTGATGTTCATACTCGGTCGACCTTCCCCGAAGCGAAAATGCCCTGCGGCCGGAAGAGGATGAAGATCATGATGAACACGAAGGATGCCGCGTCTACCCATTGACCGGAACCGAAGACCACGACGAGCGTCTCGCTGCCCGCCAGGATCGCTGCGCCGAGGATCACCCCGGGGATGCTGCCGATCCCGCCGAGAATGACGATTGCGAACGCCTTGAGCATGAGCGAGTCGCCGCTGTCGGAGCTGAGCGCGCCGGTGTAGTTCATCAGCAGGAGAGAACCGACACCGGCCAATGCACCTGAGACGAACAGCGTGACCATGGATTGCCGGTTGGCGTTGATTCCCATGAGATGGCTGATCTCCTCATCGGCTGCGATGGCGCGCAGCGCCCGCCCACCTTGCGTGCCGTGAACCCAGTACCAGAGGAGGCCGGAGATGACGACTCCGGCGATGATCAGAGAAGCTTGTGCGACCGAGAGCGTCACACCGGCGATTTGTATGCTGCCGTTCGGTAATTGGGAGGCGCCCGAAAGGCCGAACGGAATTCCCAGTGTCGAGTTCCCGACAATGGTGGCGATGGCGGCGCCGCCGCCGATGCTCCCGATCATCATGAGGAGTTCGCGCTCGTTCTCGCTCTTGGTATGCGATTTGATCGGCCGGAACAGAATCGCGTCGAGCAAGACGCTGATCAGGCCTCCGACGACGAGTGAGATCAGCAGAAGCATCCAGAACGGGAGCGCGACGGCCTGGCTGACCAGGTACGCCACGAACCCGGAGAAGACGAAGATCGCCCCTTGAGCCAGGTTGAGCAGCTTCAGGCTGCCCCACGCCAAGCCAAGTCCGAGAGCAAAAATCGAGTAGATGGACCACAGCACAACGCCGTTCAGTACTTGCTGCACTAGTGATGTCCTTTTCGCTAGACGATTGGTGCTAGACGATCTTCGTCTTCTTCAGTGTGGGGTTCTACCCCCAGGCCACTACTCAGCTGGTGGGCATCTTCGGCTGGGGGTCGACAAGCGTCTCGACGTTGCCCTTGAGTACGACCAGCACGGCTCCGTTCGTGATCTCCTGGCGGTCTGCGTTGTAGGTGATATCTCCGAGCGCTCCTGTGAAGCCCGCGTTACCCACCGCGACCAGCCCGTCACGAACGGCCGAGCGATCGACCGAGTTCGCCTGCTTGATGCCGCGTGCGGCGAACCATACCGCGTCATAACCCTCAGCAGAGAAGTTGAGGGGCGTCGCGCTGTACTTTGCCTGATACGTCTTCACGAAGTTCGGAGCCGTTCCGTTCTGGCTGCCCGGGTTGAAGTCGTTCGCGAATGTCACACCATCTGCCAGATTTCCGAGCGAGTCGAGGTACCCGCCGCCCGCACCCTGCTGCCCGAAGATGAGGCCAGTGAAGCCCGCGGCCTTCAGCTGTTTGATGATCTGCACGTTGTGCGCCGCCAGCCCGTCGACGAAGACCGCCTGGGCACCCGAATTGACCATCGCCGTGATCTGTGCCGAGACGTCAGTCTGGGTCGAGGTCGAGGTCTGGGGGGCGACGACCGTGTATCCGAACTTGCTGGCCGAGTCGGTCATGATCTGGAACAGACTCGTGACGGTCGGGTTGTCGGTGTCGTAGATTCCGGTGACCGTCTTGATGCCCTTGTCTTGCAGGTACTGAAGGGTCAGCGGGAAGAAGTCGAGCTGGTTGGGGCTGGAGTGGAAGATGTAGTCTCCCGTGCTCGCGATGTTGGCGCCGGCCTGCGCGAAGAGCGTCGGCACACTGGCACTCTGAGCGATCGGCGCTTGAGCGAGGGCTTCAGCACTGGAGCCGGAGCCGAAGACCACGGGGCTGTCGCTTGCCACGACCTGGCTGAAGAGATTGGCCGCGATGCCTGTGTTACTTGCGTCGTCTTGGATGCTGAGCGTGAGCTGCGTCGAGCCGAGGAAGCCAGTGCTGTTGATCTCGTCGATCGCGAGCTGCATACCCTTCTGCTCGGCCGAGCCGCTGGCTCCGGCGATGCCGGTGAGGTCGAGAACACCCTGCAGGGCGATCGTCGGGGGGAGCGCGGATCCTGATCCAGACGCCGATGTCGACGACGAATCCGAACTGCAGCCTGTGGCGAGCAAGGCGACCGCAAGCGCAAGTGCACCTACGGAAGCTGCTTTGGTTTGAATTTTCATGATGTTCCAATCGCATCGTTGCGGTGGGCTGTGTGTTGGTGCGGGATGCTGGTGGTGCCCCATTTGCAGGAGGAGCGTGACGATTCCACCGGTCTGTTCAGCTATTTTTGTACGCGACCGATCGCTCGGGCGGTTTGCACGTCCTGAGTCTGCAGGTATGTGCGGCGCCCTGTCAAGCTGGTCTGTGAGACTCACGGGAAATGAGCGCGAAATGCCCCGGTGCCGCACCGTGACGCACGTCGCCTCGCTGAAGACATCCGATATCGCCTTACCGACCGTGCGCTCGCTTTGGCGCCTTCTACGAGCTAGGATCGTGCGTAATTCGAGGACATGCGGGCGCGGGCACGTCGTCGGCAGAGAGGACTACCCGCATGACCGGTTCAACGTTCGAGGTCTTGATCATCGGTGCGGGCTTCGGCGGTTTAGGCATGGCCGCGCAGCTCACACGCGCGGGTGTAGACGGGTTCGTGATTCTCGAGCGAGCCGACGACATCGGCGGTGTCTGGCGAGACAACGACTACCCCGGTGCCGCCTGCGACACCGAGGCGCACCTCTACTGCTACAGCTTCGCTCCGCACCTGCGCGTCAGCCGCATGTACGCCGGGCGCGACGAACTGCGCGGCTACGTCAACCGCCTGGCCGACGAGTTCACCCTGCGAGACCATCTTCGGCTCGGCGAAGAGGTGGTCTCTGCACAGTGGCACGACGACAGCGCAGAGTGGCTTGTGCGAACGGGCCGGGGTGAGGAGTATCGCGCGCGCTTCCTCGTCACGGCCTGGGGGCAGCTCGGTACGCCATACGCCCCCGACGTGCGCGGGCTCGAACAGTTTCACGGCGAAACCTTTCACTCAGCCCGCTGGCGGCACGACATCGACCTGACCGGCAAGCGCGTCATCAGCATCGGCAACGCCGCCAGCGCCGTGCAGTACGTACCCGAGATCGCCCCGATCGCCGCCTCACTCGAGGTGTTCCAGCGCAGCGCGAACTGGATCATGCCGCGCAACCAGATCGTCTTCACCGACGAACAGCTCGACGCCTACGAAGCCTCTCCGGAGCTGTTCGAGCAGAGCCGTCATGACTTGCACGAGTTTCGGGAGAACGGCTTTCGCAGAACGCGCGTGGGAACCGAAGAGCAGGCGGCAGGCATGGCGATCGCGCTCGCCCATCTCGAGAGTCAGGTACCCGATCCGGTTCTTCGCGCCAAGCTCACGCCTACATATGAGTTCGGCTGCAAGCGCATCCTCCGCTCTGACGACTACTTCCCTGCGCTGATGCGTGACAACGTCGAACTCGTCACGGAGGCCATCGACAGCGTGGTGCCGACCGGCGTGCGCACCGTCGACGGCGTCGTGCACGAGGCCGACGTCATCGTGTTCGGCACCGGATTCCGCAGTCAGGCGTTTCAGGGCGACACGGTCGTCACCGGCAGAGACGGAGCCGACCTCGCGGAGCGCTGGAGCGAGGGAGCGGAGGCCTATCTCGGCATGACCGTCGACGGTTTTCCCAACCTCTTCATGCTCTACGGACCGAACACGAACCTCAATCACAACTCGATAATGACGATGCTCGAGACGCAGCAAGACTATGTCGTCGCCGTCTTAGACGCGCTGTTGCAGCAGCGTGGTGCAGCGATCGAGGTGCGCGGTGAGGTGCTCGCCGCGTTCAACGAGCGCGTGCAGACCCAGCTGCAAGGCTCAGCGTTCACCGCCGACTGCTCGAGCTGGTACAAAGACGCATCGGGTAAGGTCGTCAACAACTGGTCTGGCACCGTCGAGGAGTATCGCGCTCTCGCCGATGAGTGGCAGTCCTCCGACTACCTGCTGACCGAGGCGGCCTCATGATCCCCCTCGAGTCGATCGCCCCAGACGCGGTCACGCTCATCGCCGCCTTCCGCGACAACGGCTCGGCATCGTTCGGCACGGCGTCGGTCGAGATCTCCCGCGCCAATTACGAACGCTCGTGCGCGGCGAACGGGATCCAGGATGTGGCAGCGCAGACGATCGACCACGAGGTCGGCGTGGAGGGCGGGACGATTCGGATTCGGCAGTACCTGCCGACAGCGGCCGGCGCCGCGGAACCCGCAGTGGTCATGGTGCACGGCGGAGGCTGGGTTCTCGGGAGCCTCGATTCCCACGATCTGCTGGCTCGGCGACTCGCGACCCGCACCACACGCAGTCTCTTCGCGGTCGACTACCGACTCGCCCCCGAACACAGGTTTCCCGTGCCGCTCTCCGACTGCGTCAGCAGTCTGGAGTTCATCCGCGACAACGCCGAGAAGCTCGGCGTCGATCCGCTGCGCCTCACCCTGGTGGGCGACAGCGCCGGCGGAGCGATGGTCGCCGCACTCGCGAACGACCCCGCGCTCGCTGTTCAGGGCACTCGGATCGTCGCCCAGGTTCTCATTCATCCGGTGACCGATCTCGGGGCCGAGCCCGAGTCGTACACGAGGATCGACGAGGGCTTTCCCCTGACGGGCGCCTCGATGCGCTGGTTCCGCGACCTGTACCTGGCGCGCGCCGAAGACGCGCTCGACCCGCGCGCCTCGCCGCTTCGCCTGCAGACACCGGTCTCAGAGCCGCCCCGAGCCTTCATCGTCACCGTCGGCCTCGACCCGCTCAGCGACGAGGGCATCGCCTATGCGGGATACCTAGCAAGACAGGGGGGGCACGTGGAGCACCACCATCTCCCGCACCACATCCACGGTATCTTCACTTCAGCGGGCAAGGTCGATACCGGTCGACGGTACATCGACCGCGTCGCGACCTTCATCAAGGAGTCGTCATGAGAATCACCGGAGCGGTACTCGAAGAACTCGGCAAGCAGCGGCCATACGCCGAGTCACTGCCGCTTACTATCGTCGAACTCGAACTCGACCCGCCGGGCCCGGGTGAAGTCCTCGTGCGCATCCAGGCCGCCGGAATCTGCCATTCCGACCTCTCGGTCGTGAACGGATCCCGCCCGCGCCCGATGCCTATGCTGCTCGGCCACGAGGCGGCGGGCATCGTCGAGGCCCTCGGTTTCGGCGTGGATGATCTCGCGGTCGGCGACCACGTGACGATGGCCTTCCTGCCACGCTGCGGAGAGTGCGCGAACTGCCAGACGGAGGGACGACTCCCCTGCACACTGGGCAGCGCCGCGAACAATGCCGGCACGCTGCTCGACGGCGGTCTGCGCCTGCACCGGGGCGAAGAGATCGTGAACCACCACCTCGGGGTCTCCGGATTCGCCGACCGCGCCGTCGTCAACCGGCACTCGGTGGTCAAGATCGGCGCCGATGTGCCGCCGGAGATCGCCGCCGTGCTCGGCTGCGCTGTGCTCACCGGCGGCGGCGCTGTGGTGAACGCAGGCGAGCCCCGCGAAGGCGACACCATCATCGTGGTGGGCCTCGGCGGTGTCGGCGTGGCGGCACTGATCACGGCTCTATCACTCCAGCTCGGCGAGGTGATCGGCGTCGATGCGCTGCCCGAGAAGCTCGACTTCGCCCTCTCGATCGGCGCGACCTCCGTCTACACACCCGACGAGGCGGTCGCCGCCGGCATCAAGGGGGCCGTGGTCGTGGAGGCTGCCGGGCATCCACGGGCATTCGAGACCGCCGTGCTGCTCACCGCACCCGGTGGCCGAACGGTCACGGTCGGATTGCCTGCTCCCGACGCACGCTCATCGATCGCCCCTCTCGGCCTCACGGCGGAGGCGCGCACGATCATCGGCAGCTACCTCGGATCCGCCGTACCGAGCAGAGACATCCCCCGCTACGAAGAGCTGTGGCGCCAGGGCCGGCTGCCCCTCGAGAACCTGATCTCCTCGCGCATCCAACTCGACTCGATCAATCACGCGATGGACGAGCTCGCCGACGGCCACGGCATCCGGCAGATCATCATGTTCCCAGAGGGCTAGAGCGTCTGACCCTCGGAGGGGGAGGCCGGATGATCGTACGGGTGCCGAAAGCGCGCCGCCGAACTGAGGGCAGGCCCCTGCTCCTGCAGAATCAGGCTCCACGTTGCGATCAGCTCGTCTTCGAGCCGGTACTCGTCCACCGGACTCTCCGGCGGCAGCTGCTCGAATCCCCAGGCAAGGGATTCGGCGACCCATTCAGACGGTGAGACCACGTCTTCGTAGCCCAGCTGGGTCTTGATTTTGGCTGTACTCGTCAGGCGGTGGAAACGCCCGGCACCGCGAGCGCCATCCATCGCGGGCAGCGCCCCCGTCACGACAAGGTCAGACGGCACGTCGACGAACCGAAAGTCGTGACCGGCGTGGGATGCCACGAGCTCCACCCACTGCCGCAGGGTGAACTGCTCGTCGTCGCCGACGTTGTAGATCTGGCCGGAGGCCGCTTCCGGTTGCCGGGCGGCGAGCCCGATCGCGTGAGCGGCATTCGGGGCCGCAATGCGGGTCGCGAGCTGCTGACCCCCGTCGATCGTCACAAACACCGGGCGGGCATCCCGAATTCGGGCGAGCACGGCGGGCTCGAAGCCCAGCACGTTGTACTTGCCGTAGACGACCGGATAGCGCAGATGCGTGAGGCTGTAGTAGCCCTTGTCGTGGGCGTCGATGAGCTGCTGCTCGGTTTCGATCATCTTGTCGACGAGGCGATCGACGCCGTTCTGTTCGTACGGGTACGTCTCGGTTGCGAGCACCCCCACGGGGCCTCCCGCCTGGGCGAAGTGCTCGTTGCGCAGATGATGCCAGCCCTTCAGCACAGGGGTGCCGCCGACCGTGATCAGTCGATCCGTGCGATCGCGCAACTGCTCCTCGAGAATCCGCGTGCGTCCGTAGGTGACCACGGCGAGATCCCACGTCTGCCCAGCCAGGTCACGCTCGATCGATTCGGCGAAATGCGGATCGCCGTGGAGGTGCCGAACGTCGTGCTGCATCGGCACCTCGTGGGTTCCGCGGTGGTAGACGGTGACGTCGAACCCTTGAGCGACGAGCTCGTCGACGATATACGGGCCGGTAGCCGCCGTACCACCGACCAGCAGCGCCTTACCGGACACGTTTCCGGGCCCGACTCGCTGTGGTGCATCTGATATCTGGTTGCATCAATACCTCGCTGTATCTAGTCGATCTGGTATGCGGCTGCTAGCCTGACTAAGCCTAAGCGATCGCTCGGTCGGGCGGCCAGATGACTCGAGGAGGAGTTTTCCACGTGGAGGAACCAGTGACCCGCACCACCCCCTTGGCGCTCGACGGGTTGACGATCATCGATCTCTCGCATTTCGAGGCCGGGCCGGTGGCAACGCAGGCTCTCGCCTTCCTGGGCGCAGACGTCATCAAGATCGAGAGGCCGGGCGGTCCGCCCGACCGTCTGATCCCGAGCTTCCCCACGGTCAACATGAACAAGCGCTCAATGACGCTGAATCTGAAGTCTCCGGATGGCCTGGCTGTGATGATGGAGCTGCTCCGGCGAGCCGACATTCTGGTCGACAACTTCGGCCCCGGCGTGATGGAGCGGCTGGGGCTGCACTACGACGCCGTCTCGCAGGTGAACCCGCGACTGATCTGCCTCCAGATCCAGGGGTTCGGAAGCGATTCCCCGTACGCCAATTATCGATCTTACGATCCGATCGCGCAGGCGATGGGCGGCGCGATGAGCATCACCGGCAGACCGGACGGCCCGCCGATGCGGTCGGGAGTGAACATCGGCGACAGCTCATCGGGGCTCTATGCGACGATCGGAGTGCTCGCTGCCGTTCTGCAACGGGAGCACACGGGTCGCGGCCAGCGCATCGAGGTCGCCCTGCAAGACGCCGTGATCGCACTCAGCCGCACCGCGTTCGTGCATCAGATGCTCGAGGGCGAGGCGACACCTCGTGTCGGCAACGAAGGGTTCCCCTCACTCTCCTCAGCACCCTCCAACGCGTATCACTGCGCACCTTTCGGCCCGAACGACTGGTGCTACATCCACGTGCATCCCCGCAGCGAAGACGAGTGGTTGCGTCTACTGGCCGCCATCGGGCGGGCAGACCTGGCCGACGATCCGCGACTGGGTTCGTCGCGATTGCGATTCGAGAACGTCGAGTTCGTCGATGCGCTGCTGTCGGAATGGACCGGTCAGCACACGAAGAACGAGGTGATGACCTTGCTCGGTGAGCAGCAGATCGGAGTGGGGCCCGTTCTCTCGACAGACGAACTCACACGCGACGCGTACCTGCTCGAGCGCGGCGCGATGGCCGCAATCGACGTTCCAGACCGTGGCCGCACGGTCATCCCTGGCTGGCCCGTGCACATGTCGGCATCACCGGTCGAGTTCACGGCCCCGCATAGCGCCGGCGCAGACACCACCGACGTACTTCGCGACCTGCTCGGCTATGACGACGACCGCATCGCCGGGCTGCGCGCATCCGGTGCCGTCTGAGGGGGGGGAGGCGAGGATCACATGCCCACCACCGACGAACTGCTGGCACGACACCTCTATGACGAAGGAGTCCACACGCTCTTCGGCGTGATGGGCGATGCGAACATGCACCTCGTCGAATCATACGTAGAGCACACGGCCGGAAGGTACGTCTCGGCCGCCCGCGAGGACTCCGCAGTGCTCATGGCCCACGGTTATGCCAGAACGACCGGTCTGCCTGGCGTGGCCACAGTGACGTGCGGTCCTGGTTTCACCAATGCGATCACCGCACTCGTCGAGGTCGTGCGCAGTCAGAGCCCGCTCGTGCTGATCACGGGGGTGCCACCCGAGAGCGAAGAAACGCACGTGCAACGCATCGACCAGCGAGCACTCACCCGCGTGATCGGCGCCGAGTTCGTGAGGGTGCGGTCTCCGCGCAGTCTCGTCGCCGACCTGTCGCTCGCTCTTCGCCGGGCGGATGCCCTGCAGACGCCCGTCGTACTCGAGATGCCCTACGACTGGATGAACACCGAGGCCGAGGAGCAGGAAAAGGCCGTTCCGCGGGCGCCGAGCCCGCGGGTTCGGCCCGATGAAGCAGCACTCGATCGATTCGTCGACGCACTCCGTCATGCCCGCCGGCCGCTCGTCATCGGCGGTCGCGGTGTGGTGCTCGCCGGTGCGCAGAATGCTCTCGTGCAGCTCGCGCGGTTGCTCGGAGCTCCCGCCGCGACCACTCTCCAGGCGAAGGGTCTGTTCAGCGGCTACGACGCAAGCATCGGCGTCAGCGGCCATTTCGCCACCGACTTCGCGAAAACTGTCATCGCAGAATCCGATTGCATCGTCGCCTTCGGCGCGAGTCTCAATCGCTTCACGAACGGGCTCGATCTGCTCTTCGCCGGCAAGACGGTGTTGCACTGCGACATCGACCCCGAGCAGCTCGGGCGGTGGACTCCGACCGATGTCTGCCTGGTATCGGATGCCCGAACCGCCCTCGAGGCGATACAGACGCGGCTCGCGAACCATGCACCCTCGACGTTCGCCGCCACCGTCAGCGAAGCACGGTCGCGGTGGCGTCCTGACGACGAATTCCGTGACGAGAGCGATGACTCGTCGATCGACCTCCGCACCTTTCTCATCCGTCTGAACGACATGCTGCCCGCGAACCGCACGGTCGTATCCGATTCGGGCCGGTTCACGAGCGCACCGGCACGGTACCTGGAGGTCGACGACCCCCGCACCATGCTGGTCACGACGTCGTTCGGCTCGATCGGGCTCGCTCTCGGAGCCGGCCTCGGAGCGGCCGTCGGTCATCCCGGCGATACGACGGTCGTCATCGCCGGCGACGGAGCAACGATGATGAATATCGCCGAGTTCAACTCGGCGGTCAGACACGATCTCGACCTGATCCTGGTGGTGGTGAACGACCGCGGTTACGGCCCAGAGTACTTCCATCTGAAAAACGGCGGACGGAATGCAGAACTGGCCCTGTTCGACTGGCCGTCGTTCGCCGATACCGCCGTCGGGCTCGGCGGCCTCGCGGTGACGGTGAGGAATCGGCAGGGCCTCGAGGAGCTGGCTCGCGTTCTGGATGAGCGGGGTCGCAGACCTCTGCTCGTCGAAGTCGTCATCGATCCGGATGTCGCGGTGAACCCCTTCTTCGAACACACCGGCGTCGCGTAGCGCTTTTGCGGCCCTGTCTACTCAGCGAACACGTCTCGCGCGACGCCGGATCCAGGCAGGCCGCCGCGCTCAGCTGAACAGCCGGCGCAATACGTTCGTGTCCGCGAGATCAATGAGTTCGTCGCCCCGGCCCGACACGACTGTGCGCAGCGCATACAGAGTGAATCCCTTTATCTGCTCAGCTGTGATGGCGGGAGGCACAGAAAGCTCCTGCCGGGCAGTGACGACATCGACGAGTGCCGGCCCATCATGCTCGAACGCGGCTTTCAGCGCGCCCTCCAGGTCGTCGGGTTTCTCGACACGCTGACCGAACAGTCCGATAGCGTTAGCGACCTCGGCGAAGTTCGGATTGTCGAGAGCCGTACCGTAGTTGACGATTCCGGCCGCCTTCATTTCGAGTTCGACGAAGTTGAGTGAGGCGTTGTTGAAGACCACGATCTTCACCGGCAGTTTCTGCTGGCGGAGAGTCAGAAGTTCTCCCAGCAGCATGGCAAGGCCACCGTCACCGGCGAGGGCAATAACCTGTCGCCCGGGAAACGCCGCCTGCGCGCCGATGGCATGCGGCAAGGCATTCGCCATCGTTCCATGCGAGAACGAACCGATGAGTCGACGAGACCCGTTCATTTCAAGATAGCGGGCGGCCCACACCACGGGAGATCCGACATCCGGAATGAACACGGCGTCGTTGCTGGCCAGCTCACTGATGAGCCGAGCGACGTACTGCGGATGCACGGGGGCCCGGTTGCGGTCGTTGTCGGCCAGCTCGTCAAGGCTCTTTCGCGCCTTTGCGTAGTGCGCTCGCGACGAGTGCAGGTGTTTGGTATCTCTGCGGTTGTCGAGAAGGGGAAGCAGTGCATCCACTGTGTCGCTCACGCTGCCGACGAGACCGAGGTCGATGGGCGTGCGCCGCCCGAGGTGTTCGCCGCGGATGTCCACCTGGATGATCTTCGCCTTGGAGGGATAGAACTGCTGGTACGGAAAATCGGTGCCCAGCATGAGGAGCGCATCGCAGTTCTCCATGGCCCGGTAGCCAGACGAGAAGCCCAGGAGCCCGGTCATCCCGACGTCGTAGGGATTGTCGTATTAGAGAAATTCTTTGCCCCTCAGCGCGTGCACGATGGGCGCCTTCAGTTTCTCAGCGATGGCGAGAACCTGATCGTGCGCGTTCTCGGTTCCCGCTCCACCCAGGATCGTGACCTTATGCGCCGCGTTCAGCATGTCGGCGGCGGCCCGGAGCTCGGCTTCTGCGGGCCTGGTGACCCGGTGCGCCTGCCGAATGGCGGCCGACTTGCGGCGACCATTGCTCTGCTTGAGGAATATCTCGCCGGGGATCACGAGCACTGCAACGCCGCGTTGCTCGACTGCCGCACGCAGCGCGATCTCGAGAAGGCGAGGCAACTGCTCTGGCGTGCTCACCAGCTCGGTGTACACACTGCACTCACGGAACAGGTCTTGCGGATGGGTTTCCTGGAAGTACGTGCTGCCGATCTCGGGGCCGGGTATCTGCGCCGCGATCGCAAGTACAGGAACGCGACTGCGATTGGCGTCGAACAAGCCGTTGATGAGATGGAGATTTCCCGGACCGCAGCTTCCCGCGCACACCGCCAACTCACCCGTGAGCGCCGCTTCGGAGGAGGCGGCGAATGCGGCAGCCTCCTCATGTCGCACGTGCTCCCAGGTGATGTTCCCCGCCCGCCGCAGCGCATCGGTGAACCCGTTCAGCGAATCACCAGGCAGCCCATAGACCCGCTTCACGCCGGAGTCTTCGAGAATTTCGACGATGGTATCGGCAACAGTACCCATGATGCAGTTTATACACCGCAAAGGGGTATCTCAGAAACGATTGCGGCCGGAGCACCTCACCGCAGAGGGCGTGGATTCCGAGCCCTTCACCGAAACGACGCGGAATGCGCCAAGACGGCAGCGACTCGAAAGAGCGCTGACTCCTGGCCGGGCCGCGCGACGAGCTGAATGCCGATCGGCCGCCCATCGGGATACGGAGCCGCCGGCACATTCAGAGCCGGATACCCGACTACGTTGACCCACGACGTGAACGCACCGATCGCTCCGCCGGGAGCCGGCTCGCCACCGATCAGGCGCGGCGCCGGCTGCTCGGCGGCCCACGCGGCCGTCGGCGTGGTCGGGATGACCAGCACGTCAATGTCGCCCCACGCCACCGACACGTCCCGTCGAATTCTGGTCACGTCGATCAGAGCCTGGCAGTATCGCTCTGCGCTGATACCGGCCGCAGCACGCGCCGCTTCGAGAACGGGGCCGGTGAGCACTTCTTCGGGGTGCGGCGCCGACTCCAGCGCATTCGATACCCCGACGCTCGTCAGCACCGACCAGATCGATCGCACTGCGGCGAGGTCGAACGGCGGCCTCGTCTCGTCCACCCGAAGTCCGCGGGCACCGAGAAGCCCGGCCGCCTCAGTCACTCGCTGTACGACGACGTCATCGATCGGCTCGCCGTCGAGGTGGCTGAACCAGCCGATGCGCAACGGATGCTCGGCGGCGGTTAACGGCACCAAGAACGATGCCGCGTCTCGCCTGTCTGGCCCCGCGGTCGCCTCGTAGACCAGACGCAGATCATCGAGCGTTCGGGTGAGCAGGCCGATGGTCTGAAAGTCGGAGCCGAGTGCCGGGAATCCTTCCGCCCGAGGGATGCGCGCGTTGGTCGGGCGCAAGCCGTAGAGCCCGGTCAGTCCGGCCGGCGATCTGATCGACCCTCCCGCGTCTGTTCCGAGTGCGAACGGCACCATCCCCGCGGCAACCGCCGCCGCTGAACCGCCGCTCGATCCGCCCGGCGTGAGGGCGAGGTCATACGGATTCCTCGTGCAGCCGAACAGCTGATTGTCGGTGTAATAGCTCATCGCCAATTCGGGTGTGTTGGTCTTACCGAGCATCACCGCGCCCTGCTGTTCGAGGCGTTCGACGCAGATGTCGCTGCGGTTCGGAACGAAGTCACGCCACCGCCGGCTGCCCCAGGTGGCGGGCATACCCTGCACGAAGAGATTGTCTTTCACTCCGAACGGGATGCCGTCGAGCGAGCCGCGTGCCGAGCCCGCCGCACGTCGTCGAGCGGCTTCGGCAGCGGCCGCGCGCGCGCCCACCCGGTCGAGGTGCACGAAGGCATTGATCGACGAATCGAGTTCATCGATGGTAGAGAACGCATTGTCGACCAGCTCCACAGCTGAGATCAGCCCCCTATCCAGGGCGTCGCTCAGCTCACTCAGTGACATGTCGCGCAGTTCGTCCGTCATCATCGCCATCCCCTTCAGTCGGCGTCGAAAGCGAGCACGGATTGCGGGTTCTGCACCATGATCCGGTACATGTCCGACTCGGAGATGCCTGCGGTCTCGAACAACGACGGTCCATCGACCAACAGGTGGGCGTAACCAGACCCCCCGTAGGCACGCAGATCCATCTTCATGCTGATGTCTGACGAGATCACCAATCGATCGAGGTAGCCGGCGTCGATCATCCCCCGAAGCAAGTGCATGCGGCGCTCATCGGAGCCGAACGTCTTGCCGAGTTCTTCGGAGTAGTACTCCCGGCCGAAGGCGTCGTACTCCACGAAGACACCCCGATCCGCCAACCGCCGATGATACTCGAGGTTGGGTAGAGCATCCAGGTGGCCGGCGACGATGCGCCCGGGCTCGGTGCCCTCCGATTCGAGAATGTCGATGATCTTCTCGCCGGATTCACCTCGCACATCTAAGTGCAACGACACTGCCGCCCCTGTCTCGACCGACGCGGCGCCCGCAGCGCGGAGCACTTTCTCTTCCGACGGCGTGATGTAGCCGTCGCGCGCATAATCAGACGACGATTTCGAAACGCCACTGACACCGATTTCGCCGATGATTCCCGCACGTACGTCTGTTCCGTCGACTCCAGAGCGGATGTCGTTGATGAAGAGCTCGGTGATCGACTCGACGCTGGCCGATTCGATCCAGTCGGGATGTGCCGGTTCGACATAGAAACCCGTGCCGAGCACGATATTGAGCCCTGTTTCGATCGACATGCGTCTCAACGGCAGGGCATCCCGCCCGATACCCGTCACCGTGCAGTCGACGATCGTGCGACCGCCGGCGGCGAAGAAGTGGCGCAACTCTTCTGCGGCCAGGCGCTCGTCGTCGAGAATGAGGTTGTCGCGCGAGACGCTGAACGGGCGCCGCCGCAGCGAGCTCAGCATCTCGAGGTCGACAGGCTTGTCGGCAAAACGACGCGAAACCACGCCGCTCGGCAAGACGAAGTTGCAGGTGAGATCGACGAACACGTGCTCGTGCATCAGCGTCGGGCCGATATCGGCCGGCGACACTGGCCCGGTCACGGTCATCACAGAGGTGGTCATAGCGGGTTCCTTGGGCTTGAAGCGAACGATCTGGTCGGTGCTGTGGGGTGGGCTGGGAAGATGGATGGAGGATGCAGCTACCGCTACCCCGTCCGGAGGCATTCTTCGGCGATCCGTTCCTTCACGAGATCGTCGCCGCTGAGCTCCGCGCCGACGACTCCATTTCTCATCACGATGACGCGATGCGACAGCCGGGCGAGGTCTTCGTGCTCGACAGACACGAGCAACACGGCCGTGCCCTGTGCACTGAGGTCTGCGACGATCTGAAAGATCAGGCGACGCGCTCCGACATCGACACCCTGTGTCGGTTCGTGCAGAATGACGACCTTCGGCGCCGTGGCGAGCGTCTTCGCCATGACCGCCTTCTGCTGGTTGCCGCCGCTTAGAACTCCCATCACGGCGTTCGGCCGTTGCGGCCGAACATCGAAGTCGGCGAGCAACCGGCCGACCTCAGTTCTCTGCTTCCGGGGGTTGAGAAAGGTGAAGCGCACGAATTCTCGCAAGCGCAAGAGCGAGACGTTCTCCGACACGGTGAGCCCGAGAGCCGCTCCCTGCTCGGCGCGGTCTCCCGGCACCAACGCAAGACCCGAGCGAATCCGCTGACTGATCGGCATGCGGGCTACGTCGAACGTCGCTCCGTCGAGTTCCGCGGCGGAGGCGGTCGCCCGTCGTGAGCCCATCAGGAGGTACGGCACGGCGTCGGCCCCGGAGTCGGGCAGCCCCGTGAGGCCGACCACCTCGCCGGCACGGATCTCGAGGTCGAGGCCGAGAACGGTATCGCCGGTGAGGCCCGCGACGGTCAGCGCCGGCGCACCCGGAACGACCGACGACGGAGGATAGATCGACGAGAGCCGTTCGCCGAGAATCAGTTCGATGAGGCTGTCTTCGTCGCAATTGGCCGTGTTCGCTTCACCGGTGACGACACCTCCTCGAAGTGCTGTGACGCGGTCGGTGATCGTGAGAATCTCGTCCAGCCGATGACTGATGAACAGAATCCCCGCACCGCGCGCCGCCGCCGCTCGCATTGCCGTGAACAAGCGCTCGACTTCCGCTCGATCGAGCCTGGCGGTCGGCTCGTCGAGCACGAGCGCCGGTGACTCATGCCCATCCACATCGAGAAAGGCCCGTACGATCGCCAGGCAGGCCTTATCACCCGAACTCAGTGTCGAGACGGCCCGACCAGGATCGATCTGCATTCCGAATTGGGCGAGCGCCGACCGTGCCTGTGCTGCGAGCCTGCGCGTGGGTACGGGGCGGCCGAGGCCTGCCCCGTACCGTCCGACGAAGAGATTGTCGAGCACGCTCAGCTCGTCTACCAGCGCGAGATCCTGATGCACGAACGCCAGGCCGCTGTCGCGAACAGACGCAGAAGAGACCGGGAAGTGCACAGGAACACCGCTGAGCAGAAGTTCAGCACCAGCATCCGGTGGCTGATACCCGCTCAGGATCTTCACGAGCGTCGACTTGCCCGAGCCGTTCTGACCGAGGAGGCCGTGGATCTCACCCGACTTGACCTCGATGCTGCACCCCGACAACACGGTGTTCCCGTTGAACGTCTTCGAGATGTTGCGCACGAGCAGTGCGGGTTGACGTTGGCTGTGCATGCTGTTCTCCTCTCCAATTCTCCGAGCGGTGTGGGCGACGGCGGTCGTGACCGGCGCTAGTTCAGTCCCCAGAGCGCCCGGTAGTCGGCCTCGAAACCGTTGCCGTACCACTGGCCTGAGTAGAAGGAGTCAGTCGTGAGATCGACCGATGAGATGGTGTCTGAGGTGAACACCCGTGTGCCTGTCGCCTCGCGCTGCACGGGAGCTTGTCCGGTCATGACGCGCAGCACCTGATCGGCTTCGGCCCAGCCGAGTGAATTCTGATCGCTGCCGACCTCGACAGAGACGTAGTTCTTCGCGTCGAGGTCTTGCATCTGCTCGAGGCTGGCGTTGAAGGCAGCGACTTTCACCGAATCCTTCTTGTCCAACTGCGCCAATGCCGCAGTCACGCCCGGCACCTGCGGGTCGTATTCGGCCACCACATAGTCGATCGTCGGATCTTTCGTGAGGGCGGCGACGACCAACGGGGTGACCTTGGTGCCCCAATCGGCGCTCGAGGTCACCGAATCCACGGTCACCGAACAGCCGGCGCAGTGGGCGGCGAATTCGGCTTGATAGCCATCGACGGTCACGGCCTGCTTGAGCGAGAGATCGTCGGTGTCGATGACCAATACGTTCGCCTTTCCGGCAGAGTCGGCGATGATCCAGTCGGCGACGAGTTGCGATCCGAGGGTGTAGTCATAACTCACCTGGGCGGCCGCGGCCGGTTGCCACGGCGACGTCGAATCCGATGCCGTGTCGATGAGCACGGGGATTCCCGCGTCTTTGGCCTGCTGCACGCTGGCGCTGACGAGATCGGGGGTGATCGATTCCAGAATGATCGCATCGGGCTTCTGTGCGACAGCTTGCTGGATGCACGAATTCCAGCCGACCGCCGTTCCCTTTCCATCGCATTGCTGCACCTGAACACCGGCGACGCCGAGGGCGCGTTCCAGGTTCTTCGAAATGGCCTGGATCGGCGCGACCGTTGCGACGAGCGGAATGTACCAGACCGTCTTGCCCTTGGCGGCCGACGCATCGAACGCCGGTCCGGCCGGCTTGGTGTCGGGCGCGGCACTGTATTGGGCGACCCTGCTCTGCGCATACGAGACGTCTGTGGCGGAGGTCGTTCCGGTGGCGGAGGTCTGGGGGGTTCCCGACGAGCATCCGGTGATGATCGCCACACCCGCCGCAAGTGCGACGATGGCGAGAGTTTTCGTGTGGAGCATTTTTCTGATGTTCACTGCTTCTCACTTTCGTTTCTGTAAAAACCTGCGATGCCGGCCGGTTGCCGACGTCGCGTGGAGCGTCTAGCGTTCGCGTTGGCTTCGGGCCATGAGCTTCGATGCGGTCACGGCGACCACCAGGGCGGCCCCGTAGAAGGCGTTCTGAATCCAGGCGTCGAGGCCGAGCAGCTGCAGGCCGGTGATTCCGGTGATGAGGAAGAACACGGCTACTGCCGCGCCCCAGGCGTTGAACCGGCCTGGTTGGATGACCGCGGCTCCGAGAAAGGCAGCGGCGAACGCGGGCAGCAGAAGGTTCTGCGTCGATGAGGCCTCGATGCCACCGGCGATTGCGAGCACTACTTCGCCGGCGATCGCTGCGACGAGCCCACCGAGCGCATAGGCGCCGAACCGAATCAGATTGACGCGAATGCCCGCGAGGCGCGCGACCGTGTGGTTCTGGCCGGTGAAGAGCATGTGACGACCCAGCGTCGTGAACTGCTGCACGTACCAGATGACCAGCATCACGATGATCGCCAGCCAGAAGCTCACCGGCAGAGTGAACACGCGGAACAGCATGATGCTGGTCAGCTGCGGGTCGACCCCGCCGATGGCCGATGAATCACTGATGAAGGTGGAGATGCCGAGCACGAGAGTACCCATGCCCAGCGTTATTATCAGGGCATTGATCTCGAACACCACGACGAAGAACGCATTCGCGGCCCCGACGATGGGCCCGCAGGCCAGGCCCGCAGCAACCGCGAGCGGCCATGGCCAGCCCTGCTGCGTATTCAGCACGGCGGTCACGACGGCAGAGAGACCCAGTACCGATGCCACCGACAGATCCATCTCGCCCACGCTGAGTGTGATGACCAGCGACAACGTCAAGATGAGCAACGCCGCCTGGGTTCCGAACATCGCGGCGAAGTTCGAGGGCGTGAGAAAAGTTGTGGGCCGGGCGATGCCGAAGCCGATGATGAGCGCGATCCACACCAGCACGACACCGTATCGGCGCAGCGCATGTTGGGTCAGCGATTCCCGTCTCAGCGCTTCGGGTTTCGGCGAAAGCGCCTTACCGGCGGGTACCGAAGGTTCCCGCTCGGCTCTGCTCCGCGTCTCGTTACTGACCGCTCTCGAAACCATTGATCAGTTCCTTTCGCTTCGACTGGTAACCGGTTGGTCCGGTCCGACCAGATTATGCAGCGCATGCTTCAATCGCATTACTGTCATGTTTCCAGCGTGTGAACTCATTAAAACACCTCATTTCCAGGCTGAGGGCGCAGAGGTGGGCAATATGGGCCGGTATTGTGGAGTGACCACCTAAACTAGTGACTGGGGGCGACTGGTTCTCATGGTCCTACCGGTCAGCAAGGAGATGACAGTGGCAATCGAAGACATTCGCACGTTCAGCGACACTCACGGGTACGCGCTCGAGGGCGTTCGGGGGTCGACCGGCCCGATGCAGCGCGACAACTCGAGCAAGCCGCAGCATGTCGTCGAGCTCATCCTGCGCCGCTTGGCCGACGGGGAGTGGCAGGTCGGAGACAAGCTCCCCTCCGAACGCACCTTCGCCACCGAGTTCGGCGTCAGCCGCGGCGTCGTACGCGAGGCCCTGAAGGCGCTTCACCTCTCCGGTCACATCGACACCCGGTTGAGCGAGGGGAGTTTCGTTCGCATGAGCAGGTCGATGTCGCGAACCATGGAGGCAGCGACTGTCGTGGCCGATCTCAGCGACGCAGACGGTCTCGAGGTACGGCAGGGCCTCGAAATCGCCTGCGCATGCCTCGCCATCAACCGCGCGACGCCAGCAGACCTGCTGCGCATGGATGCCGCGGTACTCGACATGGAGGCAAGCCTCGACGCGAACGACTTCACGGGCTTTCTCGCCGCCACCCTGCCGTTTCACATGAGTATCGCCAGTGCCGCGCACTCACCAGCCCTGCTCGAACTCACGACGACCCTGATGAAGAGCCACCGCACCGACGAGTGGATAGCGCACGATACGAATACGGCCCAATACGCTGACTACTCGCTAGCCGTTCACAAGGCTCTCGCGTCGGCCGTGCGCGAACACGACATGCAAGCGGCGGTCGCTGCAGTGACCAAGCACTACGAGGACTATCCCGTGCTCCAGACGCTGAGTGATCAGTGACCTGAGTGATCAGTGACCGGGCGAGAGGCTTTTCGAAATCTCGTCGCTCACGTCGCGTGCGACCTCCTTCAGGAGGGGAACAGCACGCAGAACGAAATCGTCGGTCACCCGAACGAGCGGGCCCGACACCGAAATAGCCATGGGCGTGAGTAACCGGCCGGGCACGACCACTGCCACACACCTCACTCCGAGTTCTTGTTCTTCTTCGTCGAGGGCGTACCCGCGGGTGCGGATGTTCTGCAGCTCTTCGGCGAGCGCCTCCGCGCTCGAGATCGTGTAGGCGGTCTGCGGCCTGAGCCCGATACGCCGCACGACCCCGGCTACATCGCGTGCATCCAACTGCGCCAGTAACGCCTTGCCGACCCCGGTGCTGTGCAGCTCGACGCGCCGGCCGACCTCCGTGAACATGCGCATGGCGTGCGGCGAAGGCACTTGTGCGATGTACTCCGCGTGGTCTTCAGAGAGGATGGCGAGGTTGGCCGTCTCACCGAGCTCGGCGACGAGACGCGACAGCGCTTCCCCCGCGTAGGCGCCGAGCAAGGTGTTCGCCATCAGCCCCAGTGGCACAAGCCGATATCCCAGGGCGTACTGGCGGTTCGGCAGCTGACGAACGTAGCCGCGCCCCACGAGCGTCTTGAGCAGACGGTGAATCGTGGGAAGCGGCAGATCGGCCGTCGTCGCGATCTCGCCGATCGCCATGTGGCCGCCGGCCGCCATCAGAATCTCGAGAATGTCGAGGGCGCGGTGCAGCGACTGAACCCCTCCGCCGCCTGGCGATTGCGTCGTTACCTCATCCATTCACGGCCCCCTTCTGCGATAGGATTGCATTATTGAACATTATATTCCACGATACGGAAATATCCAAGGCGTGGGTGAGGGAGTCTTTTCATGGTGAATCGCGTAGAGGTCGGCGAGCTGAGTGTGGCCGCGCCACTGTTTCAGTTCGTCACCGACGAGGCCCTGCCGGGCACAGGTGTCGATACGGAGTCGTTCTGGGCAGGCGTCTCGGCGATCATCCACGATCTGACCCCGCGTAACCGAGAGTTGCTTGCGCGTCGAGACGAGTTGCAGCAGAAGATCGACGACTACCACCGTCAGAACCCTGGTCAGCCGAACGCCGCTGCCTACAAGGCATTCTTGACCGACATCGGTTACCTCGTCGACGAGCCCGGCGACTTCGAGATCACCACCAGCGGCGTCGACTCCGAAATCACCAGTCAGGCCGGCCCCCAGCTGGTCGTGCCTCTATTGAACGCTCGCTTCGCGATCAACGCCGCCAATGCCAGGTGGGGGTCGTTGTACGACGCGCTGTACGGAACAGACGTCATCGACGAGGGCGGCGACCTCGCACGCGGCAACGGCTACAACGCCGTTCGTGGCGCAGAGGTGGTCAGACGGGGCAGGCAACTCCTCGACGAGATCGCTCCGCTCGCGACGGGGTCGCACCGCGACAGCACCATGTACTCCATCGGCGCAGAAGGTCTGCTCGTGCAACTGGCCGGTGGCTCGGTCTCGCCGCTCGCCGACCCCGATCGGCTTGTGGGCTGGATGGGAGACCGGTCTGCACCTCGGAGCGTTGTCGTGGTGCAGAACGGTCTGCACGCAGAGATCCAGATCGATGCCGCGCATCCGATCGGCCAGGCCGATGCCGCGGGCGTGAAAGACATCGTTCTGGAGTCGGCCGTCACGACGATCATGGACCTCGAAGATTCGGTCGCCGCGGTCGATGCCGACGACAAGACGCTCGGCTACCGCAATTGGCTGGGGCTGAACAACGGCACGCTCAGCATCGAAATGATGAAGAACGGCTCCTCCTTCCTTCGTACCCTGAACCCCGACCGGGTCGTTGAGACACTTTCGGGCGACGAGGTGAGCCTGCATGGGCGCTCGCTCCTGTTCATTCGACAAGTCGGTCACCTGATGACGACCGATGCTGTGCTCGACCGCAACGGAGACGAAGTCTTCGAGGGCATTCTCGATGCGATCATGACCGCCGTGGGGTCGCTTCCCGACATCCGCCGGGCTGGCACGTCGGGCGCTCTGTCGAACTCCCGAACCGGTTCGATGTACATCGTCAAGCCGAAGATGCACGGCCCCGACGAGGTGGCCTTCGCCGTCGAGCTGATGAGTCGGGTCGAACAGCTCTTAGGGCTTCCCGCGCTCACCGTGAAACTCGGCATCATGGATGAGGAGCGCCGTACCACGGTGAATCTCAAAGCCTCGATCGCGGCCGCACAAGACCGTGTCGTCTTCATCAATACGGGGTTCCTCGACCGCACCGGCGACGAGATCCACACCTCGATGGTCGCCGGGCCATTCGTTCGCAAGGGCGAGCTGAAGGCGCAAAGCTACATCGCGGCGTATGAAGACCAGAACGTCGATGTGGGTCTCGCAACGGGTTTCCCGCACCGGGCCCAGATCGGCAAGGGCATGTGGGCCATGCCGAACTTGATGGCGGCCATGCTCGAACAGAAGATCGTTCATCCGAAAGCCGGAGCCACCACCGCGTGGGTGCCCTCACCCACGGCCGCGACACTTCACGCGCTGCACTACCACCAGGTCGATGTCTTCGCCGTAGAAGAAGTCATCAAGCAACGGCCGAAAGCGGGCGTCGACCCCATTCTGCAGATTCCGCTCGCCCCCGACACGAACTGGAGCGCAGACGAACGGCGCGCAGAAGTCGACAACAACGTGCAATCGATTCTCGGCTATGTGGTTCGCTGGGTCGACCAGGGCATCGGATGCTCGACCGTGCCCGATCTCAGCAACGTCGGCCTGATGGAAGACCGGGCAACGCTTCGCATCTCCAGCCAATTGCTCGCCAACTGGCTGCACCACGGCGTCATCAGCGAACAAGACGTGTCAGAGAGCCTCGTCAGAATCGCCCCCATCGTCGACGCGCAGAATGCGGGCGACCCGCTCTACGAGCAACTCATCGGCGCCGACGGGCCCGGCATCGCCTTCACCGCAGCTCGCGATCTGATCCTGCTGGGCGCGGCACAGCCGAGCGGATACACCGAGCCGCTCTTGCACGCAGCGCGACGAATGAAAAAAGCAAGCACCAACTTGTCTGCGTGATGCTGAGCCACGGTGAAGGGCAGCGTCACATCGTTCGATGAGTGACGCTGCCCTTCACTTGAGCTGCAGAGAGAGCTACTCAGCCAGGCTCGACG
Source organism: Subtercola sp. (assembly GCA_025463745.1). Lineage (GTDB taxonomy): Bacteria > Actinomycetota > Actinomycetes > Actinomycetales > Microbacteriaceae > Subtercola. The sequence continues at coordinate 9,985 of JAODBB010000061.1, read as the reverse complement.
CCGAGAGCGCGTGCAAGGGTGTCGATCTTCTGCGCTCGCCCCAGACGAGGCAGATCCGAGCCATCTCGAATGACCCGCCCTCTCAGCTCGAAGTCTGCGAGAAAGTCTCTGGCCCAGGCCACGTCACTCTGCGCGGGGCTGATCGCCTCGTTGATGATCGACGTCTGGGCGGTGTCGAGACAGAGCTTGCCGGTCATGCCCAGCGAGACGCTCACAGCAGACTGCTCACGCAGAATCGGATGGTTGGCGCTGACTGTCGGTCCGTCGATCGGTCCGGGCAGCCGGCCTATTCTGCTGGCGACGACCAGACGTGACCGCGGATACACCATGGCGAGCTCGTCAGCGCTCGCACCGGTATCACGCCGGTAATCGCCGCTTCCGAAGGCAAGCCGGAAGCATCCTCGAGCGGTCGCGACCTGCACCGCAGACTCTATGCCCAGGGCCGATTCCACAAGCGCGAGAACAGGGGTCGAACCTCCGAGACGGTCGAATGTCTCCGTCACATGCGTGGCACTCTCCGACTTGGCCAGCATCACCCCGGCGAGGCCGGGCAGACCGCGCAGCTCGTCGACGTCGTCCGACCAGAATTCGGTCGAGCGGTCATTGATGCGCACCCAGCCGCTGCCGCCGTCGGCCAGCCAACGGGCCACCCTCGAACGGGCATCCGCCTTCAGCACGGGATCTATCGCGTCTTCGACATCGAGAACGATCTGGTCGGCCTGAGAGCGAGAAGCCGCGTCGAAGTCGCCCGTACGCGCAGAGACCAGGAGCCAGGAACGCGAGATATCGGCGCCAACGCGCCGTGTCGGCAGGCTCATCGGGCCGGCTCGCAACGGGCGACGAGCTCGAGAGTCGCCATTCCCGGCGCAAGTCGTTGCTCGAGCGTGACGGCATCGGCGGCTGCTCCGACCTTCACTCCCGTGAACCACAGGTCGGCAGGGGCAGCGGACTCGAACGAGGTGATGATCTGGTCGGTGCTGAGAATGGAGAGAGAATCCCACTCGCCTGCTGCCCGATGGGTGTCGTGCCAGGCCGTTCCCTCTCCCGTGCCCGCGCCGGCAACCCCCGAAAAGGTGAGACCTCGCAGTGTCTGCGACTTCGCGAGGTGCGCCAGATGATCGCGCGGGCCCGTCGCCGAACGCGTTTCGATGGCAGAGCGACCCCAATTGATGCCTTGCCCCACCTCGACGCCGGTTCGTTCGAAGACGCGGCGCGCCACGGCCACCTCGTCGCCGAGACCAAGAAACCCCTTCACCGGAGTCTGGCCCGGAACCAGTGCGTCGGCGTGTTCGAGAACGAGGTGCGGGGCGGCCGACCCGCCCGACGCAGCCGTCGATGACACGATCTGAACCAACGACTCGATGAGCGCCTCAACCGATGAGGCACCGACGTCGGCCCGCGGCGCCGAGTGCAGCTCGACGCCGACAACCTGCTGGTGTGCCGCAGCCTGGTTCAATCGGTCGACCTCGTCGAGCAGCTGAAGAACATCTGCCACGGCCGCAGCCCGCGCGTCGGGCGAGGTGGAAGCCAGTCCGTAGGCGGTGTCGTGTTGCAGCCTCGAAAGAGTGCCCGGGATGTTCGTGACCAGGCACTTCCATTCCGGCGAGAGCAGACGGCTCAGCCAGGCAGCGCCTCGCTCGTGGAGTTCTCCGTCGAAACTCAACTCCAGGCCGCCGATGAGAGGTTCGTTACGAAGCCGCTCGTACCACTCCTGCTCGAGCTCCGGCTGGCGACCGAGGTCTGACGGGGCCGCGTTGTAGGCGGCGAACACGTAGCCGTCGACGATGCGGCTCACTCGGCTGAGACGATCGGTCGAGGGCTGGCGACACCCAGCAGTCGGTCGAGATCTTCGACCAGGGCGAGGGAACGACGGGAGTCTTCGAGCGTCGGCTGCGGCTCCACGCCGGCACGAATGCTCGAGACGAAGTAGTGCAGCTCGTTCTCGTAGCCATGGTTGGTGAAGCGCGGGTAGTACCCGTGGCTCTGGTTCCAGACGAGAGCGTCGGAGGTGTCTTCAAGGGCGAACGGTTCGAAAGCCTCCTTGCGCACCGGCGGCCTGTTGTAGACGAGACCCTTCACGTTGTCGATCACGATGTTGCGCCGATCGCCGACGAGTTCGAGTCGTTCCATCGGGTACAGCTCATCGAGCATCGACGCAGCCTGGATGGTGCCGATGGCGCCGTTCTCAGATCGGAACGAGATCGTGTATGCATGCAACCGGTCGCCGAAAGAGACGTGCTGGGCATGGGTGAGAGTGATCTCGCCCAGAAGCCAGCGTGCCATGTCGAAGTGGTGAATGATGTGGTTGATCTTGAATGCGTCTTCGTCGTACGGGGTCGCATGGAACTGCGACTGGTAGGCCCGAACCCCACCGAACTCTTCACGCCCGATGATCTCCTTCGCCATGAGATACGACGTCGTGAAGCGCCGATTCCACCCGACCATCACGAATGCTCCGGTGCGTTTCTGCACCGCGATGAGTTCGTCGGCCTCGGCGGTGTTCAGCACCGGGGTTTTCTCGACGAACACATGAATGCCCGCTTCCAGTGCGGCACGGATGATCGGAAAGTTGCCCTTGTGCCCCACCTGGATCAAGACGGCGTCGAGGTTCTCTTTCTCGAACGCTTCGTTGTAGTCGGTGTAGGTGCGAGGAATGGCGTACAGCTTCGTGAATTGCGCGATTTTCTCCGGGTCGATGTCGACCGCCGTCACGACGTCGTGGTCGGGAGCCCAACGAAGAGAGTTGTAGTAGGTGTGGAAGGTGTGCTTCCCGAGACCGACGATTCCGATTCGGGTTGCGGGTGAGGTGGGCGATTCTGAAGCAGCCATAAGGGCTGGTTCCTTTCTCTAAGGGCGTCGTGTCAGGAGGGGTCTGGGTGACTGCGCGTCTGCGCGCCTGAGTAGCTGCGCAGAGAGGCCGGTCAGGTCGTGATGTCGTACTGGGCAGTCGCCAGAAAGTGGTCGTCGATCTCGACTCCCCAGCCCGGCGCGTCGGTCAGAGTGACGTGCCCATCGATGACCTGAGGCATCGGCGAGAAGATCCCGTGAAACCAGGGCTTGTCTTCGATGCTCCACTCTTGCAGCTGGCTCACCGCGGGCTGCGAAGCCGCCAGATGCAGGGTGAAGACCTGCAGCAGAGAGTCATTCGCGCAATGCGGCGTGGCCGGAATGCCCGCCGCTTCGGCCATTGTCGTCACCTTGCGGGCTCGCGACATTCCCCCGATGTAACCGATGTCGGGCTGAATGATATCGACACCACGCATGCCGATGATGCGGTTGAATTGTTCGATCGAGTTGTCTTGCTCGCCCCCGGCGACGGGTATATCGAGCGCCGCCGCGACCTGCGCGGTATTTTCGATTTCGGCGAAGGGGCAGGGCTCTTCGAAGTGCCCGAAACCGTATTCTTCGAGCATCCGCCCGACCCGAATGGCCTTCGAAACACTGTAGCCGCCGTTGGCGTCGGCGTGAAGCGTCACATCATCGCCCAGCGCTTGCCGCGTCGCCCGAATGATGTGCTCTGTGCGGCCAGGGTAGACATCGACATCTCGCCCCATCACTTCGGCGATTCGTATCTTGAAACCGCGAAAACCATTCGTCTCGACGAGACCGACGAGGCGCTCCGCCTCGGCTTCAGGGCTGATGGTTCGGCTCATGCTCGAGCCGTAAACCGGGATCCGCGTGCGAACGGCACCACCGAGCATCCGGTACACCGGCTGGCCGACTGCTCTGCCGAGCAGATCCCAGACAGCTGTGTCGATTCCGCAGAGCGCACGCCAGAACGTCGTGCCATGGAACTTGTACTGCCGACGGGCGAATTCCGCGATGTTCGCCTCGAGGTCCCAGGGGTTGGTGCCGATGAAGAACGACGCGATGTCTGAGTGGATGAGCGGGACGGTCTGGTTCGCAAGATACGGCGAGGTCTGCCCGTACCCCTCGGCCCCGTCATCCGTGCGGATTCGCACAATGGCGAGATAGTCGTTGCGGTGGAACGTCTCTATGCTGGTGATCTTCACGAGCACCCTTTCTGTAGCCGGGTGACGGTGAATCGCTCGTCACGAAACGCAACCACGACGACGTGATGTTCGACAACCTGCTCAGACATAGCGTTCCTGAACCGTTGCGATGTCGAGGCGCCCACCCAGGTCGTCAGCGATCTCGAGATTGCGGCGCACGATTTCAGCCGTGCGCATTCCCACAAGAGCCACGTCGACCAGCGGGTTCGAGAGAACGAACTGGATCAAGGCCGGCGTGTAGTCGAACGTGTTGGCCGGGTTGACCATCTCGATCCATCGTTGGAAGGTGCCTGAGGTCGGTGCTCGCATGGTCAGAATGCCCATGCCCTGCGCCTCGGCTTCGAACATCGAACCGAACGGGCGACTGGTCTCATACGGGTGCTGGAAGAGAAAGTTGTAGCAGAGCTGCACTGTATCGAAAAGCCCGCTGCCGATCATCCGGTAGACCGAATCGTTGTTGTCTTCGGTCGAGAACCCGATGTTGCCGACGAGACCCTCGGCCTTCAGCTCGAGCATCTGCTCGGCCATTCCACCGGGTGCGAGAAACCTGTCTGCGTCGGCCACCGTGATCGTGTCGCCGTGAATCTGCAAGAGATCGACGCGATCGCGTTGAAGTCGTTCGAGCGACCCTTCGAGCGACGCTCTCACATTGTCGGCGAACTGTTTCGGGTGGACCTTGGTACTGAGAACGATCGGAACCCCGGCGCTGTGGGTCACGCCCTTCAGGCCCTCACCCAGCACACGCTCGCTCTCGCCCTTGCCGTACGCCGCAGCCGTGTCGAAATAGTTGATGCCGCCGTCGAGCGCTGCGTCGATTCCTTCGAACAGTTTCGCCCTGTCGGCCGCATCGTGCGGGTCGAAGGTCTCGAGATAGTTCGTAAGGCCGAGAGCAGCGCCGCCGAATCCGATCCTGCTCACCGTGGCGCCAGTGCGCCCGAGTGTGGTGTATTCCATCGTCAGAGGTCGATTCCGATGTACTTTTCTTCGAGGTATTCGAGGATGCCCTCCGAGCTGCCTTCGCGGCCCAGCCCGCTCTGCTTCATTCCTCCGAATGGCGCCGCCGGGTCGCTGAGTACCGCACGGTTGACGGCCACCATACCTGCCTCGAGACGCTGAGCCACCGAGAATGCCTGGCCGGTTTCGCCGTAGACATACGCGATCAGCCCGTAGATGGTGTCATTCGCCATGCGGATCGCCTCATCGACATCGGTGTACTCGATGATCGCCGTGACCGGGCCGAAGATCTCGGTAGTGGTGATCGTCGTACCATGCTCGACCCCGGTGAGCACGGTGGCGTCATAGAACGCTCCCTGCGAAGACGACGTTCCACCCACGACGACGCTCGCGCCCTCGGCGACCGCCGTTTCGACGAGCTGGGCGACCTTGTCGCGTTCGCTCAGAGAGACCATGGCACCGAGCTGATTGCTGCGGTCGATGCCCGGCCCCACCCGGAACGCGGCGAGCTCTTTCGCCATCGCGCTCGTGAAATCGGACGCCAGCGAACTGTGCACATAGAACCGATTCGCCGCGGTACAGGCCGAGCCGCCGTTGCGCATCTTCGCAATCAGGGCACCCTGCACTGCCGCGTTGATATCCGCCCCGGGCAGAACGATGAACGGTGCATTGCCACCGAGTTCCATCGATGCGCTCACAACATTGTCGGCCGCCTCGTGCAGCAGAACGCGGCCCACTTCGGTCGAACCCGTGAACGAGATCTTTCGCACGGCTGGGTGGTGCAACATCTTCGCGATCGCCGGCCCGGTGGGCACAGGAGTGACCAAGTTGACGACGCCAGCGGGAACACCAGCCCGCCGCAACGCTTCGACGACATACGCTGACGTGAGCGGAGTCTCTCGGGCCGGCTTGAGAATCACCGTGCAGCCGGCGGCAAGTGCTGGAGCGATCTTTCTGGTGGCCATGGCCGCCGGAAAGTTCCACGGGGTGATCAACAGCGCGACCCCGATCGGCTGGTGGGTCACGACGATATGCTTGTCGCCCGACGGAGACAGGCGAAAGTCACCGGGCACACGCACTGCCTCTTCTGCGAACCACCGGAAGAACTCCGTGGCGTAGTCGGCCTCGCCGAGGGCATCCGAAAAGGCCTTCCCGTTCTCGCGCACAATGATTTCTGCGAACGTTTCACGTTCGGCCTTCAGAATGTCGAACGTACGCCGGAGCAGTTCGGAGCGCACCCGAGGGGGCGTAGCCGACCATGATGCGAGCGCAGCACTCGCGGCTTCGACCGCCGCAAGGCAATCGTCTTCCGACGCGATTGCGAATGAAGCGATCTGCTCGCCGTTCGCCGGATCGATGACCGCGAAGCGTTCCTCGGTCTCTCCGCTCACCCACTGACCGTTGATGTGCAGGTCTGCGATGTACGTCATTTCGGTACCACTTTCGGTTTGAGTGAATCACGGTCACCGCTGATCGCTGCGACGAGAATCTGTTCGAACGTTTCCGGGTCGGCCGGCAGAGTCGAGTTCGCGGCGAGGCGCTTGACCGAGAGCGACAATTCGGCGATACGGCCGACCTGCTCGTGTGTGATGCCGATCTCGCCCAAACGAGAAGGCAGCCCGATGTCGTGAACCAGCGCGGCAATCGCATCAACGGCGGCTTGAGCCTGCTCGGCCTCATCACGGCCGCTTTCGGCCACGCCGAGGGCGGCAGCGATTCTCGCGAGTTCGGGTGCGCTGCTGACGACTGCGCGTTGCATCACAAACGGCAGCATCACGCCGGTACCGAGCCCGTGCGGGGTCTTGCTCAGGGCGCCGATCGGGTACTGCAGGGCGTGCGAAAGGTGGGTGCCGGCCGAACCGAACGCCATTCCCGCCAAGAGAGCGCCATACGACATCTCGGTTCGCGCGGCGATATTGCCCGGCTCGGCGACCGCTCGGCGCAGCGACCCTCCGATGAGCCGGATCGCCTCGAGGGCGAGCAGAGAACTGAGCGCGTTGTTGCCGACGAAGACAGGCAGCTCTGCGCCGAAGTCTGCGGTTCGTTGCGCTGAGGTGAACGCTTCGACAGCATGAACGAACGCGTCGATTCCCGAATAGGCGGTCACTCCCGCGGGCGCACCGAAAGTGAGCTCCGGATCGACGATGGCTACACGCGGAATGAGATAGGGGCTCGACACCCCGACCTTCAACTCGCGTTCCGGATCGGAGACCACCGCTACCGGTGTAACCTCCGAACCGGTGCCGGCTGTCGTTGGCACCGCGATGAGCGGCAGAACCGGCCCGGGTACTGCGTTCTCGCCGTAGTACGCGCTGAGCGGGCCAGGATGAACGAGAAGCAGCGCAATCAGCTTCGCTAAGTCGAGAGCGCTTCCGCCACCGAACCCGACGACCACATCCGGCGCGAACGATCGCGCGGCTTCTGCTGCCTGCTCAATGCTCCAGACGGGTAGTTCCGGCACGACATCCGTCAGCGTCTCGATCTGCACGCCGGCCGCGACAAGCGTGGTCACGGCAACCTCGAATTCGGCGGTCGTCGCCAAAAACGGATCGCACACAAGAAGGGCCCGCCGACCGTAGCGGAGCACCGAAGGGGTGATCGACGCTCTCGAACCGGCGCCGAAATGCACGAAATCGGGCAGACGAACGATGGCGAGTGAATATTCAGACATCTACGGGGCAACTTCTTTCAGTTCAAGGGCGGCATCCCAGTTGGCTCTCAAGAGGGGAATCCCGTCGCGTCGGCGTTGTTCGACCGTTGCCCGCGCCCGGTCTCCCGGCACAGAAACCGAAGCGCCCCCTGCCGCGCTCGCGCGAACATCGTCGAAGTACGACTGCAGTCGCGGAAGAAACGAGGTCAGCCCCAGCCGTTTCGTCGAAATGGCGATAAAGACATCGCCCTTGTTCGCAAGCTCCTTCGCGTCGAGCGTGCCGGCGACTTCCCTGCCGAGCGAGGACTGAGTGAGCATGGCGACGATCGCCTCGAGTGCAATCCCCAGCGCGTAGCCTTTCGGGCCACCGAATGGCGAGATCGCGCCGCCGTCTACCGCAGCCTGGGCATCGTCTGTCGGCTTGCCTGAACTGTCGACGGCCCAGCCGAGGGGAATGGGTTCCCCTTTCGCAGCGTGGTCGAGGATCTTGCCCATCGAAACCGATGCTGTCGACATGTCGAGAATCAAGGGTTCACCGTCAGTGGGCACCCCGATGCCGATCGGGTTGGTACCGACCATCGCCGACGATCCGCCCCACGGATGTACGAGCGCCTCACTCGTCGTGAACGCGAACGCGATCTGGCCGGCAGCCACCATTTTTTCGACGTACGGCGCAAGCATGCCGAGATGGTTCGAGTTCGAGATGGAAGCGAGCGCCAGGCCCGTTCTCTCTGCCCGTTCGATGATCTGATCGATGGCCGCGAAACCGACCGAAGGGCCGAAACCCTGCTGGCCGTCGACGCGCAGAATCGTCTCTGTCACCCACTCGAACAGGGGTTCGGAATCAGAGTCGATGAGTCCTTCATCGAGCCTCGCGGTCAGCACCGGAAGACGTCGCACTCCGTGGGAATGATGATCGCGCAAATCGCCCTCCACCAGCATGGCAGCCTGTTCTTCTGCCTTGGCGGGTGTCGCCCCATGGGCGACGAGTGCATCGATGATTGCGGCCCGGAGGCTCTCGGCGTCGACAACAATATGCTGGGCGGCCGTGTGGGCAGCGATGGTCACGCGTCTTGCCTTTCAGTGGAATCGAATATCAGCACGGCGCGTCAGCCCTTCACGCTGCCGGCAGTCATGCCGGCGACCACGTAACGCTGAGCAAAGAGGTAGAAGACAACGGCGGGCAGGGTGTACATGATGCCGACCGCCATCACTGTGTCGAGCGGAGTGCTGAGATCTCCGATGTAACTCGCCAAGCCGACCGAGGCCGGCTGCTTCGTGGCGTCGAAGGTGAACGTCACCGCCATCACGTACTCGTTCCAGCCGCTGAAGAACGCGATCACCGCTGAAGCGGCCACCGAAGGGGCGATCAGGGGGAGGTTGATGCGAAGCAGCACGCCGAGCGGCCGCGCACCATCGACGCGGGCGGCCTCCTCGAGCTCTCGAGGAATACCGTCGATCGCGCCCTTCAGAATGAGCGCCACAATCGGCAAGACGAACGCAGAATCGACCATGATCAGGCCGAGCTGAGAGTTCAGCAGACCGAACTGTTTGAAGATCGCGAACAGCGGCACAACAAGAAGGGCCTCCGGCAGCATCTGAGTGAGAAGCAACATGAGCCCCACGATGCCTTTGCCGCGGTAGGAGAACCGAGACAGCGAATAGCCCAGCGGAATACCGAGCCCAATCGCGACAATCGTGGTACCCGTCGCGATCAGCAGGCTGTTGCCGAGCCAAATCGCGATCTGTCCGGTACCGAGTGCCGACAGATAGACGCCGAAATGCGCGAAGTCAGGCAGGAGCTGTGGTGTTGAGGTGAAGAGATTGCTGCTCGGCGTCAGCGAGGTCACGAACATCCAGTACAGCGGGAAAACCGCAATGCCCAGAACGATCAGAACTCCGACAACCCGTGCTGTGCTGCCGATAGTGAATGACTTCTTCATCGGGTCTCCTCCCGGGCGTTGCGCCGGTTGACCAGCACACTCGCACCGACCAGGAAGAGCGAGATCACGACACCGACCATTCCGATCGCTGCGGCCGTACCGAGTTGGTTGAGTTCGAAGGCGCTCGAATAGAGGTTGATGACCAGAGTGTTGGTGCTCTGCACCGGGCCGCCACGGGTCATCAGCCAGATCAGCTCGAACCGGCGAATCGCCCAGATCGCATTGAGCACAGCGAGCAGGCCCACCGTCGGTCGCACGAACGGCCAGGTGGCCACTCGGAACACCCACCAGGTGTTGCCGCCATCCATCTGCGCGGCCTCCATCGTTTCTTTCGAGACGGATTGCAAGGCAGAGAGAAGCACAACGGCGCTGAACGGAAACAGTTGCCAGACCGTGGTGATGAGAACCGCCGGCAGTGCCGTCGC
>JAODBB010000030.1 GCA_025463745.1 Subtercola sp. | reverse complement strand
GACTACCCGAACGAATAGGCAGCCAGCTGGGTATAGTTCAGGCATGTCCTCCGCCCAGAATGTCGACCAGGCCACCGAGCTGCCCTCTCCTGCCTCCCGCCAGCTGATCGCCGAACACGCGCAGACTGTCGCCGAACAGGCTGACCGGCATGCGGTGACGCTCGAGTCGATCCTCGCTATTCTGCGCTCGATCCGTCTCGACGATCGAGCGAGCCGCACCATGGCCATCGATGTTGCGGCAGGAGCCCTGGTCGGCCTCCGTATGTCGACCGACGAGCAGCGCAATTCGATGCTCGAGCCCGTCGCCGGCGCCTTCGCTCGATTACGAAACGACCTGCGGCCGCTCGTGCGGCACGGCGACCTCGATGTGCAGTTCGTCGAACCGCCGCTCACCGGCCGGGCTCTTCCCGGCGAAGTCGCCCACGCCGCGCGAGCCATCGTGCGCAGTGCTGTACTCGCTTTCGTCGACCAGGGCGAGACCAGCCGGGTGCGCATCCAATGGGATTGCGACGGCCTCAACCTGCTCATCGGCATCCGCGACGACGGAAAGGGTGAACTCACGGCTCACGACGACTCCCTTCGGCCTATCGGCGAACGGGTCGCTGTGCTCGGTGGTGACCTGCATGTCTCCTCGACGGCCGGCTGGGGCTCCGACCTCGCCATCCGGCTGCCGCTCGACCCCCCGGCGGCGCCCGAGTTGCTGGAAGACACGGTATTGCTGAGCCCGCGCGAGCGTGACGTCTTGCGGCTCGTCGCTTCGGGGTTGCGCAACCGCGCGATCGCCGAGCAGCTCGCCATCAGCGAGAACACCGTCAAGTTCCACGTCTCGAACCTGCTCCGCAAGGCCGGTGCCGGGTCGCGTGCGGAACTTGCCGCCCTCGCCAAACACTGAAGCAGATCAGCTCAGCTCGTGCGGCCGCCGGGCAGGTGAAGCAGGATCGATTCCGTGCTGCGGGACGGTGCCGGACTGTCACATCGGAGGGTCGATGGCGTTGTTAGGCTCGGTTGGTTCCGGGCCGCCGCGGTGGTGTGCCGGGCCGAGTGTCTGAAGCGGAAGGAGATGCCATGTCGCAGTCGCAAGGGGAGCTCGAGGGCCAGGTCGCCCTCGTCACCGGGGGCGCTATCGGCATCGGGCAGGCCATCTGCCAAGACCTCAGCTCCGCGGGCGCACGCGTGATCGTGGTCGACCGCGGCGACACGTCGGCGACCGTTGCCGCGATCCGCGAGGCCGGCGGCGAGGCGATCGGCGTTGCAGCCGATGTGACGAGCGAAGCCGAGATGGCCGCAGCCGTTCAGGCCGGCATCGATGCTTTCGGCGGCGTCGATATTCTCGTCAACAATGCGGGCATCTTCGCCACCCTCGCGCAGCGCCCGTTCGAAGACATTCCGCTCGACGAATGGCGGCTGGTGTTCGAGGTCAACGTGCTCGGCTGCGCTGTGGCCGCCAAGAGCGTTCTCGCCTCGATGCGCTCGCGGGGCGCCGGCACCATCGTGAACATCGCATCGACCACCGCTCTGAAGGGCAGCGCGCTGCCGCACTACTCCAGCAGCAAGGGCGCCGTTCTGGCGCTCACGAAGAACCTGGCGCGCGAGTTCGGGCCGAACTGGATCCGCGTCAACGCGGTCGCCCCCGGTTTCACGGTGAGCACGGGCGTCGAGCAGAATGCCGACGAGACGGCACGGATGCGCGCGGGTGCCACGAGCAGCCGAGTGCTGCAGCGGGAGATGGTTCCGTCTGACGTCGTCGGCGCCGTTCGATTCCTCGCCGGCCCGCAGTCGGGCTTCATGACCGGTCAGACGGTGGTCGTCGACGGCGGCGCGTACTTCCACTAAGGGGTCGTCATGAACATCATCGAGGGCATCCCCGCGCTGAAAGCGCTGGCGGGCCAAGAACTGGGCACCTCATCGTGGCGCAGCTTGCCGCAGAGCACCATCGACGCCTTCGCCGACGCCACGGATGATCATCAGTGGTTGCACGTCGACGCCGATCGTGCGGCCGCCGGCCCGTACGGTACGACCATCGCGCACGGGTATCTGCTCTTGAGCCTGCTCCCCTCCCTCGCCGCCGACGCCTACCGCATCGAGGGCATGAGCACGCGAATCAACTACGGGCTCGAGCGGGTGCGCTTTCTCGCTCCGGTGCCCTCTGGCGCGAGCATCCGGGTTCGAAGCACGCTCACCGAGCTGGAGGAGACGCTGACGGGCGCCCGCATCGTCGTGCGCAACGTCGTCGAGCTCGAGGGCTCTGACAAGCCGGCCTGCATCGCCGACACCGTGTCTCTGCTGGTCTTCCCGGCAGCCGAGGAGAGGGATTAAGAAGATGGCACAAGAATTGTTGAGCGGCCGGGTCGCGGTGATCACCGGTGCGGCTCAGGGGCTCGGTCTCGCGATCGCAGAGGCATTCGTCGCAGAGGGCGCATCTGTTGTGCTCGCAGACATGAACGAGGAGCAGGTCGTGGCGGCAGCGTCGTCGCTAGGGGTCGGCGACCGGGCCATCGGGGTGCGGTGCAACGTCACCGACGAACACGATGTAGACGCGGTCGTGGCCGCCGCGGCTGCGCGCTACGGTCATCTCGATGTGATGGTGAACAATGCGGGAATCACCCGCGACACCACGATGCGCAAGATGACTCTGGCCGACTTCGAGCTCGTCGTCGATGTGAGTCTCAAGGGAGCCTGGCTCGGCACCCGCGCCGCCGCGGGCTACATGCGCGAGCACGGCGGCGGATCGATCATCAACATGTCATCGATCTCTGGCAAGGTGGGCAACCCGGGTCAGACCAACTACTCCGCGGCGAAGGCCGGCATCATCGGCCTCACCAAGGCGGCGGCGAAAGAGGTGGGCTTCGCCGGTGTGCGGGTCAACGCGCTGCAGCCCGGCATCATCGACACCCCGATGACCGCGGTGCTCTCCGACGAGCTCAAGGCCGCCCGGATCGCCGACATTCCGCTCGGCCGCTTCGGCCAGCCTGCCGAGGTCGCCCAGGTCGCCGTCTTCCTGGCCAGCGATATGTCGAGCTACCTCACCGGAATCACGATAGAGATCACCGGCGGCCGGCACATCTGAGGCGTTCCCGGCTGGCAGCCCCGCGCAGAGCGTTGGCTGCCAGCCGTGTCGGCTCCGCTCAGCGCGGCAGCCACCCCGGCTCGTCGTTCGCCAGCGGCGCCGTCGGCAGCTCCCAGAACCCCGGTGTGCGGCTCAGCTGCACCGCCGGTGCGAGATAGCGCAGTCGACCGAAGGGCGTTTCCCGTGAGGTCATCAGTTCGGTGAGCCGCTCGGCCAGCAGCTCCTTCGGTCGGCTGTTTGCCTCTTCGTGCGTGAATCGTGGCAGGCGGCCCAGCTGGTTGCCGGTCTGAGCGAGCGAGACGCGCACGAGATACGAACCGCCCTCTTCGGCGCGTCGCTGCAAGGCGACAAGTGCTCCGAAGGCAGCGAGATAGCCGGTGGTGTAGTCCAGAGGATTGGCCGGCAAGAAGACGGGCGTCTCCGAACCCACCGAGTTCGCCTCGGCGAGTCCGGTCGCCGCTTGCACGACGCTGTCGAAGCCGCGACGTTCGCGCCACGGTCCGACATGACCGAAGGCGCTCAACGAGACGGCGATGATCCCGGGGCGTAGCTCCGCGAGCTCCTCGGGCGAGAGTCCGAGTTTGTCGAAGGCGCCGGGCCGGTATCCCTGGCTGAAGACGTCGGCGCCGGTGACGAGGGTGCGCAGCTTCGCCAGGTCATCGGCCGTTGTCAGGTCGAGTTCTGTGGAACGTTTGCCGTGCCCGGTGTCTTGGCGCATCTGCTCGTTGTCGGGCAGCCGGTCGGCGCCGATCCGCAACACGTCTGCACCGTGTTCGGCCAGTGTGCGAGCGGCTGTCGGGCCGGCCAGGATGCGCGTCATGTCGAGCACCCGCAGCCCCGAGAGCGGGCGCGGCCCGGCGGGCAGCGGCTCGGGCTCGCTGTCGCCGATGCGCACGATCTCGAGCAGCGGCAGGGTGTCGAGCATCGCCTTCTGCGGATGCTTCGCCCACTCTTCTTCCGTGCGAACCACAGATCCCGTGGCGCCCGCGGCAACCACGGCCTCCTCCAGCTCGCCGGAATCCCATCGCGCGACGGCGGCGATCATGTCGTCGGTGTCGGCCGGGTTGCCCAGCACCTCGTGAAGCCTCGCACGGTGGTGCGGGAGGAGCTGCTGGAAGTAGATCCAGCGCTCATCCTTTGTGCGGTACACGCTCAGTCCGCCGAGGCGCCGCCCTCCCTCGGGAGGCGGGTCGGTGGTGAGATAACGGGCTGCGCGCAGCGCCGCCGCCGCCGCATCGAGCTGCAGGCTCACTTCCTGAGTCTGCCCGGTCTTCGCCTCCCAGATCCGGGCGACCTCCAGCGCGGGCGCGGCGATCGCCGCCGCGCCGAACTCGGTCATCGGGAAGATCGTGGGCAGTACAGGATCGGCACCCGTGAATCGCACCATGTCGCCGGCCGGTGCGCGGCCGCCGAGAGCGAAAATCTCGTCGAGGAGTACTGCGGCGGAAGTCATCGCACCGTACGCGGGGCGGGGGTCAGGTCGGGCTCGATGAGCGAACGGATCTGCGCGAGGTCGTCGTCGGTGAAGTCCGCCTCGTAGATCGACAGAGTCTGGGCGTCGGTTCGCGGCTGGTGCAGAATTCCCGAGCGCGTGTGGTCGGTCTTCACCAGCAGGATGTCGTCGAACCCGAGCTCTTGCACTTTGTGCAGTCGCTCGGCGGCCTCTTCTGGCCCGCAGCGCAGGTTGAACGGGTCTTCGTCGCCCATCGACGAGTTCGGAGCCGTCAAGTCGACCATGCACGACGAGATGATGGCGCGCTCGCCACCGACGTCACGGAACTTCGAGATAGCCTCGCGCATCGTCTTCAGGTTTGTGCGCCCGGCCGAGCACATCCAGCCTTCGTACTGCTGAGCGGCCCTCTTCAACCAGAGACCGTTCCACCACGCGCCGATCACGATGGGTGGTCCGCCGAGCGCGTCGGGCCACGGGTTGAGGAACATCTCGCCGACCGTCTCGCCCTTCTCGAGCGCGCGAATGGTCTCGAGGTCGCTCTTGAGCTTGCCGAAGCGTCCCTCGAAGTCTCCGCCGACCGCGTCGTAGTTGTTCTTCGTGGAACCGGCACCCACGCCCGCGGTGAAGCGGCCGTTCGTGAGTCGGTGCAGCGTCGAGAACCGCTGCGCCACGTCGTATGCTCCGCGCAGCGGCACGATGAAGATGCACGTGCCCAGCTCGATGCGGGTGGTCGCAGCTCCAGCGGCGAGCAGCCACTGCAGCGGGTCGGGCCGGGTCATGCCGGGGCTGAAGCTGTCGCCGATCCACAGGCCGTCGAAACCTGCGTCTTCGACAGCCCTCGCCCTTTTCATGATTCCGGCAACGTCGAGAGAGCGCCCCTCCATGTCGAGCAGAGGCGGGTTGAGGTGCAGTCGCATTCGCGACTCCTTTCAGTCGGTCGCGCCGAGGCGGATGACCCCGACGCCGTCTTCGATGTCGATTCTCGTGCC